>NZ_JBVJUY010000033.1:33770-99900 GCF_055604165.1 Streptomyces sp. NPDC037242 | reverse complement strand
GGGGGACCCTGTGGGAGAGTAGGACGCCGCCGAACAATCATTGTGGGAAAGCCCCGCACCTTATGGTGCGGGGCTTTTCTGCGTTTACGGGCCGGTGGGCCACCCCCGCTCCATTACCAATCGGCGGGGTAGCTCTTGAGGCTGCTCGTGTCGAGCGTCCAACGGCCGGCGGTGACGGTGTCCCCGAAGGAGTACGGAACTCTCTTGCGGTAGCGGATGCCGTCGGGCCCCTCCGAGGGGTCGCTGTGGACGGTGACGGTCTTCTTGTCCTTGCGGGGGTCCACCACGACGTACAGCGGGACTCCCATCGTCGGGTAGTCGTGCAGCTTGTCGCGGATGTCGGTGAGGGAATTGGTACGGGAGACGACCTCGATCACCATCAGCACGTCACGTGAGTTGACGGCCTTGGCCGTGTCATCGGTGTCTTCCTCCGACATGACCAGGAGATCGGGAATCTTGGTCAGGCCGGTCACAGGATCGCCCATGTTCGTGTCGCTGAGAGTCACGGCGTCGAGTGTCTGGGCCTCGATCTGACGGCGCAGCCGCATCACGTTGAGCCCGTGCGGAACCGTGGGGCTCATCATCGTGAGGAAGATCTGACCGTCGGTGGTCTGAACCTTCCACTGGTCTTCGTGGTGTTCGGCCAGCTCCGCGAGCTGCTCCGCGAAGTCGTGCATGCGGCGCACCTGCTCGGGGGTGAAGTCGGCCATGTGTCCTCCTGGTGGGTGCCATGTCAGCGTATCCAGGTGGACGGCCATCTAGAGGCGGCCGGCCGCCTTCAGGGCGAGGTAGGCGTCGGCCAGGGACGGGGCCAGGGTGTCGGGGGTGGCGTCGACTACCTGGACGCCGTGGCGGGTGAGCTGGTCGGCGGTGCGGCGGCGCTGGGACTGGGACTGGGTCGCCGCGGCGGCCTCGTAGACCGCGTCCAGCGAGCCGCGGGCGGTGGCCATCTGCGCGATGTGCGGGTCGGCCACCGAGGCCAGCAGGACCGTGTGGCGCTGGGTGAGGCGGGGGAGGAGCGGCAGCAGGCCCTCTTCGATGGGGGCCGCGTCCAGGCTCGTCAGGAGGACCACCAGCGAGCGGCGCGGGGCGTTGCGCAGGATGGTGGAGACCAGGGTCTTGGAGTCGGTTTCGACGAGCTCCGGCTCCAGGGTGGCCATGGCGTTGACGAAGGCCGGCAGGGTGTCGGCGGCCGAGCGGGCCTGGATCTGGGCGCGGGGGCGGCGGTCGTGGGCCAGGAGGTCCACGCGGTCGCCGGCGCGGGTGGCCAGGGCAGTGAGCAGGAGAGCGGCGTCCATGGACGCGTCCAGGCGGGGTGCGTCGCCGACGCGGCCGGCCGAGGTGCGGCCGGTGTCGAGGCAGATCAGGATGTGCCGGTCGCGTTCCGGGCGCCAGGTACGGACGGCGACCTTGTGCTGGCGGGCGGTGGCGCGCCAGTCGATGGAACGGGTGTCGTCGCCGGGGACGTAGTCGCGCAGGCTGTCGAACTCGGTGCCTTCGCCGCGGGTCAGGACGCTGGTGCGGCCGTCCAGCTCGCGCAGCCGGGCGAGCCGCGAGGGCAGGTGCTTGCGGCTGGTGAAGGGCGGCAGGACCCGTACCGTCCAGGGGATCTTGTGGGAGCCCTGGCGGGCGAGGAGGCCCAGCGGGCCGTACGAGCGGATGGTCACGCGGTCGGCCTGCCGGTCGCCGCGGCGGGTGGGCCGCAGGCGGGTGGTGAGGCGGCGGCGCTCGCCGCCGGGGACGGTGACCCGGTGGCGGGACGCGGCGGCGTCGGTGCCCGGGAGCCAGCTGCTCGGAGGCCAGGCGTCGCGGACGCGGGCGCGGAGCGTGCGGGTGCTCGGGTTCGTGACGGTGAGGTGGACGTCCGCGCTCTCGCCGAGGCGGACCGAGGTGTCACCGGAGCGGGCCAGGACCAGGGTGCGGACGGGCGCGGCGAGGGCGTAGTCGACCGCGCAGGCCAGGGCGAGGGGGCCGTTGACCGCGAGCATCCCCGTCCAGCTCGGTTCGAGGATGCCGACGGGGATGCTGCCGAGGGCCGCGAGCAGGGCGGCGCGTCCGGTGAGGGCCATCAGCGCGGGACGGGGACGTGGGCGAGGATCGCCGAGATCACCGAGTCCGGGGTGACGCCTTCCATTTCGGCTTCCGGGCGGAGCTGGACGCGGTGGCGCAGGGTGGGCAGGGCGAGTGCCTTGACGTCGTCGGGGGTGACGTAGTCGCGGCCGGTGAGCCAGGCCCAGGCTCGGGCGGTGGCCAGCAGGGCGGTCGCGCCGCGCGGGGAGACGCCGAGGGTGAGGGACGGCGATTCGCGGGTGGCGCGGCAGATGTCGACGACGTAGCCGGTGATCTCGGGGGAGACGGAGACCTTGGCGACGGCCTCGCGGGCCGCTTCGAGTTCGGCCGGGCCGGCGACGGGGCGGACGCCGGCGGCGTGCAGGTCGCGCGGGTTGAAGCCGGCGGCGTGCCGGGTCAGTACGCCGATCTCGTCCTCGCGGGAGGGCAGCGGGACCGTCAGCTTCAGCAGGAAGCGGTCGAGTTGGGCCTCGGGGAGCGGGTACGTGCCCTCGTACTCGACGGGGTTCATGGTGGCGGCGACGAGGAAGGGCTCGGGGAGCGCCCGCGGGGTGCCGTCGACGGTGACCTGGCGCTCCTCCATGGCTTCGAGGAGGGAGGACTGGGTCTTGGGCGGCGTGCGGTTGATCTCGTCCGCGAGGAGGAGGTTGGTGAAGACCGGGCCGTTCTGGAAGGAGAACTCGGCGGTGCGGGCGTCGTAGACGAGCGAGCCGGTGACGTCGCTCGGCATCAGGTCGGGGGTGAACTGGACGCGCTTGGTGTCGAGTTCGAGGGACGCGGCGAGGGCCCGTACGAGGAGGGTCTTCGCGACGCCGGGGACGCCTTCGAGGAGGACGTGGCCGCGGCACAGGAGCGCGACGACGAGACCGGTGACGGCGGAGTCCTGGCCGACCACGGCCTTCGCGATCTCGGTTCGGAGCGCCTCCAGGGCGGAGCGGGCGCTGTCCGTGGTGGCCGTCATGAGGTGCGGACCTCTCTTTCGAGGGCGTCGAGGTGGTCGGCGAGCGCGACGAGTGCCGCGTCGTCGGCGGGGGTGGTGCCGAAGAGGAGGGCGGTGAGGTTCTCCCGGGTGCCGTCCGGGAACCGGGCGGAGACGGCGGGGACCAGGGCCGCGGGTTCGTGTGCCTGGGCGGTCGGTACGCCGACCAGTGCGGCGAGGCGTTCGCGGGTGGCGGCGCGCAGCACGGTCGCGGCGCGGTCGCGGGCGCCGGCCTTGCGGTAGAGGCGGGCGCGGCCCTCGGTGGCCTCGGAGGCGCGGATGGCGACGGGCAGCCGTTCGGTGACGAGCGGGCCGAGGCGGCGGGCACGCCAGAGGGCGGCGAGGGCGGCGGCGGTGAAGAGCTGGAGCAGGGCCCAGTTCCAGCCGTCGGGGACGAGTTCGAGGAAGGTCTTGTCCTGGCCGCCCGCGGCGTCGGGGTCGGTGTCCGCGAGGGACGGCATGTACCAGACGAGGTCGGGGCGGGAGCCGAGGAGTTGGAGGGCGAGGGAGGCGTTGCCCTCCTTGGCGAGGCTCCGGTTGAGGAGGATCGTCTTGGAGCCGAGGAGGACGGTGTCGCCGCCGGTGGTTCCCGTGGGGAGGACGAGGAGGGTGGGGTAGCCGCGGCTGGGGTAGCAGGCCGTGGCCCCGCCGGGGCCTGTGCCCGTGCCCGTGCCTGTGCCCGTGCCTGTGCTGTAGCGGTAGCCGTCGCCGGTGGTGGCGCGGCCCGCGGAGGTCGCTGCGGGCAGGGTGCAGGCGGGGTCGAGGTTGTCCTCGGGGGCGTCGCCGCGCAGTTGGGTGCCGGGGGCGAGGTCGGGGAGGCCGACGGGGCCGGGGGCGAGGAGGACGGTGCGGCCGCCGGAGAGGTCGATGGCGGAGCGGATGGCGCGGCGCTGGCTCTCGCCGAGCAGGTCGGGGTCGGTGACGAGGAGGGTCGCGTCGGGGCCCGCGGCGTCGGCGGCTTCGCGGGCGGTGGTGACGACGCGGGTGGTGACGCCGCGGGCCTTGAGCAGTTCGGCGACGGCCCGGCTGCCGTAGGGGTCGGCGGAGCGGGGGTCGAGGTAGCCGTGGTGGGCGCCGGAGTTGAGGGCGGCCATGGTGATCGCGGCGGCGAGGAGCACCGCGAGGGCGACGGCGATCCCGCGGGCGCGGCCCCAGACCCGGGCCGGTCCCCTGCGGTGCGCCGTGGAGGCCGTGGCGGCCTCGGGGGCCTCGGGGGCGAGGAGCAGCGCGACCCCGCTGGCGGCGTCGCCGCCGGGGTCACGCGGCACCGCCCCGCCGGGTGCCGACGCCGGCACCGAGTACGGAACAGCTGCCGGCGTCGTGCCGGGTGCGGGCGCGGTGGGCCCAGGAGTCGTTCCGGGCGCGGTAGGTGCGGGCGTCGTTCCGGGTGCGGTGGGACCGGGCCTCGGGTCGGGCGTGTGCGCGGGCGCGGTGGGCCCAGGCCTCGGGTCGGGCGCGCTGGACCCGGGCGCCGGGTACGGAACGGGTGCGGGCGCTGTGCCCGGAGCGGGCGCGGGTCCGGGTGTCGTGCCGGGTGCGGGCGTCGGGTCGGGCGTGGGCGCGGGTCCGGGTGTCGTGCCGGGTGCGGGCGCCGTGGGTGCGGGCGTTGTGCCGGGCGTGGGCGCGGGTCCGGGTGTCGTGCCGGGTGCGGGCGCCGTGGGTGCGGGCGTTGTGCCGGGCGTGGGCGCGGGTCCGGGTGCCGGGTCGGGGTTTGGGGTGGGGGCCGTCATGACTGGGGGCCTGTCAGGAGGGGCTTGGTGCGGTCCAGGGCCAGGTCGAGGGTGCGCAGGCGGGTGTAGGCGTCGGCGTCGCCGGGGCGGCCGCCGTAGGTGACGTCGTCGAAGGCGCGGGCCGCGGCGCGCAGTTCGGCGGCGTGGTCCGGGAGGGACGCGGACGCCTCGGCGGCGGCCTCGTCGGCGGTGCGGCCGGGGCGGGGGTCCAGGAGGGTGCGTTCCTCCAGGGCGCGGACGATCGCGCGCATCCGCTCCTGCACGGCTTCGGTCCAGCGGCCCGCGGAGGCGTGGGCCTCGGCGGCCGCGCGGTGGTCGGCGGCGCTGCGGATGCCGTCGTCGAAGAGGTCGCCGGCGCCGGCGGCGCCGCGGCGGGGGGTGCCGAGGCGCCACCACAGGGCGGTGACGGCCAGGACGATCAGGACGGCGATGGCGACCAGGCCGAGGGTGCCGCCCGGGGCGGACCCGGAGGCGCGGTCGAGGAGGTCGCCTACCCATTCCCAGAACCGGTCCATGGCGCGCTGGAGCAGGCCCGGATCGTTCTGGTGGTACACCGGCTTGGACAGCTCGTGCTCGGCCGCCTCACGGGCCGCGTCGCGTCCCGTCGTCACCGGCCCCCCCGAATGGATCATCCCCGCATCAGCCTCCGGCCGAGGCCGACGGCGGTGCGGTGGTCCCCGTGCCGTAGTTCTCGACCCCGGCGGCTCGGGCGAGCTCCAGGTCGAGGGCCTCGCGGCGGATGCGCTGGTCGACGTAGAGCAGGACGGTGACGCCGGACTGCATCGGCATGGTGATGGTCAGCGCGATGACCACGCCGATCGCCGAGAAGATCAGGTAGCCCCAGCTGTCCTGGCCGGTGCCCTCGGCGATGCTGCTCAGGCCGCCGCCGAAGAAGGCCGCGCCCATGGCGGTCAGCGGGAGGACGATGATCGAGGAGAGGAAGCCGGTGATGAGCTGGGTGAGGGCGGTGATGCCGAAGATGCGCCACCACGAGCCGCGGACCAGCTTCCAGGACCGGCTCAGGGCCTTGAACACCGGCGCCTTCTCCAGCATCAGCGCGGGCGAGGCCAGGCTGAGCGCGGTCCAGAGCCAGACGACCAGTCCGATGCCGGTGAAGATGCCGAGGAAGATCAGGCCGTAGCTGTCGACGATCATGCCGGGCACGGCCAGTCCGCCGATCAGCAGGATCGCGCCGAGCATCAGGATGAGGGTCAGTCCGACCAGCCGGAGCAGCTGGGGGCGGGCGGCGCGCCAGGCGGCGCCGATGGACGAGGTGTGTCCGAGTACCGCGCGGCTGAAGATCATCGTGAGCATGGCGGTGGCCACGATGGAGCCGACGAGCTGGATGAACAGGTCCGCGCTCGAAGCGACCAGGACGCTGCCGAGGGTGTCGAGGGCCTCGGTCAGGGTCGTCGGCTCGGCTTCGAGGTCGAGCTCGGACAGGGCGAACTTCTGTATCAGCACGCTGCACAGCTGTACGACGGTGGCCACGACCAGGGTGATCGGCAGGACCGAGCGCCAGTGCTTGCGCATGGTGGCGACCGCGCCGTCGAGGATCTCGCCCATGCCGAGGGGGCGCAGCGGGATCACGCCGGGCTTGGCCGCGGGGGGCTTGCCCCAGTGGGAGCCGGGCCCGCCCGGGTAGCCGTACTGGCCGGCGTACTGGGAGCCCTGCTGCCCGCCGTACGATCCCCAGCCCGTGCCCTGCGGCGAAGGCGCGGCCGGGTCGGGGGCGGGTGCTCCCGAGCCGGTGCCGGTGGCGCCGCTGCCGGGGCCCGTGCTGCCGGGGCTCGACCACTGCCCGGGCGGGGGCTGCTCGGCCGACCACTTCGGGTCGCCGGCGGGCTGCGCGGGCTGCGCGGGAGGCTGGGTGCCGTCTGCGCCGTCCGCCCCCCGGCCGTTGTCGGACGGGGAGGATCCGGGCGTAGCCCAGCCCGGAGAGTCGTTCATCGTCGCTCCTTCACGTGCACTGCAGGGGAGGCGGGGCGCTTGGTCCGGCTGCCATCGTGCCATGTGAGAACGTCATACGGACCAGCCGTCCCCCTATCCGTGGCCGCCCGCACCTTCAATTGTCGCGCGGATCCGGGGCAGACTGGTCGCCCTGATCACCACGCAGGTCCGAGGGGCGATTTCCAGCCCCTTTGGCTGTGGGACAGCTCACCGCCAGGTAACGATTAGCTAATGGGATGATGTCAACCATGAAGGGACGCGTCCTTGTCGTCGACGACGACACCGCGCTGGCCGAGATGCTCGGCATTGTGCTGCGGGGAGAAGGTTTTGAGCCGTCGTTCGTAGCAGACGGTGACAAGGCACTTGCTGCCTTCCGGGAGGCGAAGCCGGACCTGGTGCTGCTCGACCTCATGCTGCCCGGACGGGACGGCATAGAGGTGTGCAGGCTGATCCGGGCCGAGTCCGGCGTGCCGATCGTCATGCTCACGGCCAAGAGCGACACCGTCGACGTGGTCGTGGGCCTGGAGTCCGGGGCCGACGACTACATCGTCAAGCCGTTCAAGCCGAAGGAGCTGGTGGCCCGCATCCGGGCCCGCCTGCGCCGGTCGGAGGAGCCCGCGCCCGAGCAGCTGGCCATCGGTGACCTGGTCATCGACGTGGCCGGGCACTCGGTCAAGCGGGACGGTGCCTCCATCGCCCTGACCCCGCTGGAGTTCGACCTGCTGGTCGCCCTCGCGCGCAAGCCCTGGCAGGTGTTCACCCGCGAGGTGCTGCTGGAGCAGGTCTGGGGCTACCGGCACGCGGCGGACACCCGCCTGGTCAACGTGCACGTACAGCGCCTGCGCTCCAAGGTCGAGAAGGATCCGGAGCGCCCCGAGATCGTCGTGACGGTGCGCGGTGTCGGCTACAAGGCCGGACCGAGCTGACGTGCAGCCCGGCAAGCCCCGGAGCGGTTCCCGCAGGGGAGCCCTGCGGGGCGGCCGGGCGCTTCGTCACGTCGCGGACGGAGCACCGGGCGGCCCCGTGCTGCGGCTGTTCGTACGCCTCGTACGACGGCCGTTGCTTCCGGCTGTCCGGATATGGCGGCGCAACATCCAGCTCCGGGTGGTCGCCGCCACCCTGCTGATGTCACTGGCCGTGGTGCTCGCGCTCGGCTTCGTCGTCATCGCCCAGGTCAGCAAGGGCCTCCTCGACGCCAAGGAGGAGGCCGCGCAGAGCCAGGCCGCGGGAGGGTTCGCGGTCGCACAGGAGAAGGCCAACGCCCCCGCCACGGTGGACGGGCCCGACGCCACGGACAACAAGGCCGGGCGGGACGCCAGTACCTGGATGAACTCGCTGGTCAAGCAGCTGGCCAGTGGCGGGCAGACCGCCTTCGAGGTCGCCGCGCTCGGGGCCGGCACCGGCACCGGCGAAGAACAGCCACCCGGCCGCGCGATCGGTGTCCGCGGCGCCCGCGCCTCCGGCGACGTCGACCCGACCGCCAGTGTCCCGCTCTCGCTGCGCAAGGCCGTCAACCGCGCCACCGGCGCCTACAAGGGCTTCTCCCAGATCCGGTACACCGCCGGCGCCGGCGAGAAGAGCCCGGAGCCCGCGCTGGTCGTCGGCAAGCGGCTGACCGACATCAACGGCGAGCCCTACGACCTGTACTACCTCTTTCCGCTGACGCAGGAGGAGGAGTCCCTCAACCTGGTCAAGAGCACCATCGCCACCGCCGGCCTGTTCGTCGTGGCGCTGCTCAGCGCCATCGCCTGGCTCGTCGTACGCCAGATCGTCACCCCGGTGCGGATGGCCGCCGGGATCGCCGAGAGGCTCTCGGCCGGCCGGCTCCAGGAGCGGATGAAGGTCACCGGCGAGGACGACATCGCCCGTCTGGGCGAGGCCTTCAACAAGATGGCCCAAAACCTCCAGACGAAGATCCAGCAGCTGGAGGACCTGTCGCGGATGCAGCGCAGGTTCGTCTCGGACGTCTCCCACGAGCTGCGCACCCCGCTCACGACGGTACGCATGGCCGCCGACGTCATCCACGACGCCCGGGTCGACTTCGACCCGATCACCGCGCGCTCGGCCGAGCTCCTCGCCGGGCAGCTCGACCGCTTCGAGTCGCTGCTCGCCGACCTGCTGGAGATCAGCCGGTTCGACGCGGGTGCCGCCGCGCTGGAGGCGGAGCCGATCGACCTGCGGGACGTCGTACGCCGCGTCATCGACGGGGCCGAACCGCTCGCCGAGCACAAGGGCACCCGGATCCGGATCCTCGGCGACTCCCAGCCGGTGATAGCGGAGGCCGACGCGCGGCGCGTGGAGCGGGTGCTGCGCAACCTCGTCGTCAACGCCGTCGAGCACGGCGAGGGCCGTGACGTGGTGGTGCGGCTCGCGTCCGCGGGCGGGGCCGTCGCCGTGGCCGTACGGGACTACGGGGTCGGGCTCAAGCCGGGCGAGGCCACCCGGGTCTTCAACCGCTTCTGGCGGGCCGACCCGGCCCGGGCGCGCACGACGGGCGGTACGGGCCTGGGCCTGTCCATCGCCGTCGAGGACGCCCGGCTGCACGGCGGCTGGCTGCAGGCGTGGGGCGAGCCCGGGGGCGGTTCGCAGTTCCGGCTGACGCTGCCGCGCACCGCGGACGAGCCGCTGCGGGGGTCGCCGATCCCGCTGGAGCCCGAGGACTCGCGGGCCAACCGGGCCAGGGCCGCCGCGGACGCCGCCGGGAGCGGGGCGCCCGCCAAGGCGGCGGAGCCGCCCGTGGACCGCTCGCCGATACCGCCGCGGTCGCCCGTGGCGGGGGCGGTGCCGGTGCCCGCGGACCCGACGGCGTTGCCGGGCAGCGGGGCCAGGGTCGTGACGCGGCCGGCCGAGCAGGCGGGCCAGGCCGACCAGGCGGGCCAGGCCGAGCAGGCCGGAGCGGCCGCGCAGGAGGACGGAGCAGGTGGAGCGGGTGGAGCGGGTGGAACCGGTGGAGCGGATGGACGCTGAGACCGGGGCCGCGCGCGGTCGCGGCGTACGGAGCCTGCGGACCTCGCGGACCTCAGGGGCTTCGCGGGCCCGGGCCTCGCGGGCCCTGCGCGCGTACGCCCTCGGCGCGGCCGGGCTGCTGCTGGCCGGCTGCGCCTCCATGCCCGACCACGGCGAGATCCGGCCGGTGCAGGCCTCGCAGGGCGTCGACTCGCAGGTCCGCGTCTTCGGTGTGCCGCCGGCCGACAAGGCCAGCCCGCAGGAGATCGTCGACGGCTTCCTGGAGGCCATGACCAGCGACGACCCGCAGCAGCGGACGGCCCGCAAGTACCTCACCGAGGAGGCCGCGAAGGAGTGGAAGCCGGGTGCGGCCGTCACCGTGCTCTCGGCCGGCCTCGACCGGTTCTCCGTACAGGGCGAGAAGGACCCCTCGCGGCCGCGCTTCAAGGTGGCCGGCAAGCGCCTCGCCACGGTGGACGAGCGCAGTGCGTACCAGCCGGAGACCGGCGGGCGGCGCTACGAGGAGTTCCTCCAGCTCACGGAGGAGAACAAGCAGTGGCGGATCTCGACCCCGCCCAGCAGCCTGGTGCTGAGCCAGTCCGACTTCGAGCGCATGTACATGCCGGTCAACAAGTACTACTTCGCGGGCAACACGCTGGTCGCCGATCCCGTGTACGTGCGCCAGCGCAGTGACCCCGACTCGCGGATGGACCCGACCACGCAGACGGTGCAGTCGCTGCTGGCCGGCCCGTCCAAGTGGCTGGGGCCGGTGGCCTCTTCCGCCTTCCCCACCGGGACGGAACTGCGCGAGGGCACCAAGTCCCTCTCGTACGACGGGCAGAACACGCTGCGCGTGCCGCTCAACGACAAGGCCGACAACGTCGCGCAGCCGCAGTGCCAGAAGATGGCGACCCAACTCCTCTACACGGTCAAGGACCTGACGGGAGGCCAGCGGGTCGACCGGGTCGAGCTGATGCGCTCGGACAAGTCCTCGCTGTGCTGGGTGACCGAGGCGGGCGCGGCCGTGAACGCCAACCGGCCCCTGCCCCCCGAGCACCAGTACTACGTGGACGGCGAGAACCACCTCCAGCGGCTGAACCTGGACCCCAACAAGGAGGACCAGCAGGACCGGCCCGAGCCGGCCCCCGGGCCGCTGGCGGCCAACCCGTCCTTCAAGGTGGGCACGGCCGCGGTCGCGTACGGCGAGAAGCGCGCGGCGGTGGTGTCGGAGGACGGGCACGGCCTGTACGTCGTGAACCTGACGACCACGGGGGCGATGCCGCAGCCGCTGCTGAGCAGCAAGGGCGCCAAGCCGAACGGGCTGACCGCGCCCACCTGGGACGCGTCCGGTGACCTGTGGGTCGCCGACCAGGACCCGCAGAACCTGGCGCTGTGGCGGGTTCCGGGCGGCACCGGGACCCCCGAGAAGGTCGAGGTCGCCGGGCTCGACGGCGGGCGGATCACCGCGCTGAAGGCCTCGCCCGACGGGGTGCGCCTCGCGATGCTGGTGCAGCGCGCGGGCGGCAAGAACCTGTTCATCGGGCGGGT
Source organism: Streptomyces sp. NPDC037242 (assembly GCF_055604165.1). Lineage (NCBI taxonomy): Bacteria > Bacillati > Actinomycetota > Actinomycetes > Kitasatosporales > Streptomycetaceae > Streptomyces > Streptomyces sp. NPDC037242. The sequence continues at coordinate 88,677 of NZ_JBVJUY010000033.1, read as the reverse complement.
GGAGCGGCCCGAGGGCAAGGCGGACGCGCCGGGGGTGTCGGTGCGCGAGCTGCGCCCGGCGGCCCCCCAGATGGCGGACGTGGACGCGATGAGCTGGGCGCCGCGGGGCCGGCTGCTGGTGGTGGGCCGGGAGAGCGGCGGGCTGGTGCAGGCCCGGTACATGCTGGCGGACGGTTCGATGGTCGCGGCGGGGCTGCCCGGGGCGACCGGTTTGAAGGCGATCGCGGCGACCGAGGACGAGAAGAAGCCGGTCGTCGGGTCCTCGGACGACGACGGGATCGTGTGGCTGCCGCCGGGTGCCCAGTGGCGCACGGTCGCGGCGGGCGGCAGGGCGCCGGTCTACCCGGGCTGACCTGCGACTTTGGCGGGCCGCCGGGCTGCTCGCGGCGGTTGTCCACAGGGGTGGCGGAGGCCTGCCCGCGCCCGGCACAGTGGTGGGCGTGCTGGGGTGGTGGCAGGAGCTCGCCGGGCTGGTGCTGCCGGTCGACTGCGCGGGCTGCGGCGCCGCCCGCGTGCTGCTGTGCGGCGGGTGCCGGTCGGCGCTGAGCGGGGCCGGGGCGCGGTGTGTACGGCCGTCTCCGCGCCCGGCGGGGCTCCCGGTGGTACATGCCTGCGCCGCGTACGAAGGGGCCGTACGGGAGGTCCTGCTGGCCCACAAGGAGCGCGGGGAGCTGGCGCTGGCCGGCGTACTCGGCGAAGCCCTGGCGGCGGCGGTCCGGGCGGGTGGCGGCGGGGCGGGGGACCCGGGGGAGACGGCCCTGGTCCCGGTGCCCTCCGCGCGGCGGCAGGTACGGGCGCGCGGGCACGACCCGGCGCGGCGGATCGCGCTGGCGGCTTCGGCGCGGCTGCGCCGGGCGGGGGTCGCGGCGCGCGTGGCGCCCGTACTGCGGCTGCGGCGGGCGGTCGCCGACCAGGCGGGCCTGGGGGCGCGGCAGCGCCGGGAGAACCTCGCGGGGGCCCTGGAGGCCTGCCGGGACGCGGCGGCGCTGACGGCCGGGGCGGGTCGGATCGTGCTCGTGGACGACCTCATGACGACCGGAGCCACGCTGGTGGAGGCGGCGCGGGCGCTGCGCGCGGCGGGGATCGGGCCGGTGGCGGGCGCCGCGGTGGTCGCGGTGTCCGCGGACTCGTTCCATCGGATCCGGTCCGCAACTCGTACAGAGCAAAAAAGTTGTGAATAGATTTGGAACTGGTGGGGAAGGCGCATCGTTGCAGGTAGTAAGAGGGAAGTGCCACCTGAACGGAGGTACGTTCCGGTAGCGGGTGCCGACAACCGGCTTAGAGGGATATGTTCGGTTGTGAGGAACTGGCGAGCCTCGGGCCCCACGCATCGGATCGCACGTTTCGAACTTTTTGGAACCTTCGTGTCAGAGGCTGTCTCTCGACTCCGAAGTCGGTGGGGTGTAGATCTTGCCGATGGGGGAGGAGGAGGTGAAAGTCGCCAAGTCCGAGGCTCCGGTGTTCACCGGAGTCTGGTGCGAAAGGGAGACGCTTCGCCCCTGAGGCGGAGCTATCCGGGAACGGAGTTCTGCGTGGACATCGTCGTCAAGGGCCGCAAGACCGAGGTGCCCGACCGGTTCCGCAAGCACGTGGCCGAGAAGCTGAATCCGGAGCGGATCCAGAAGCTCGACGCCAAGGTGATCAGCTTGGACGTCGAGGTGTCCAAGGAGCACAACCCGCGCCAGGCCGACCGTTCCGACCGCGTTGAGATCACCCTGCGTTCGCGGGGCCCGGTCATCCGTGCCGAAGCCGCCGCAGCCGACCCGTACGCGGCGCTCGACCTCGCTCAGGACAAGCTGGAGGCCCGGCTGCGCAAGCAGCACGACAAGCGCCACACCCGTCGCGGCACCGGCCGGCTCTCCGCGGCGGAGGTCGCCGATGTGGTGCCGGACGCCGCGACCCTGAACGGGAACGGCCAGCCGGTCACCGAGGAGAAGGCGGGCGCGATCCCGACCACCCGGATCGGGTCGCTGGAAGTGCAGGGCGAAGGCCCCCTCATCGTCCGCGAGAAGACCCACTCGGCCGCACCCATGTCGCTCGACCAGGCTCTTTATGAAATGGAACTGGTCGGCCACGACTTCTACCTGTTCGTCGACTCCGACACCAAGATGCCCAGCGTCGTCTACCGGCGCCACGGCTACGACTACGGCGTGATCCACCTCAACGCCGACACGGCGTCCAGCTCGGGTGAGCTCGACGGCGCGGGCGCGGGCGGTGCGCTCGGCGGCTGACGCCGGGCACGGTTTTCGCGTGGTGCCCCCGTCGGACGCTCCGGCGTCCGCGGGGGCACCCGTATGACTTGTAACAGTCGGCCGGTATTCGTCGGCTCCCCCTGCGGTCGTGCGGGCATGGAATCATGGCGGGCAGTCAACCGGCGGCCACCCCCGTCGGATTGGCCCAGAGCTCAGCACATGCGGTGCAGGGGGAGGAATGATGGCGGACAGCTTCGGGCCGGTGCGTGGTGACGACGGTGCGGGCTGCCGTGGGGGGGAGCCGGCGCAAGAGCGGGCCGGGGAACCCGCCGGGGAGCCGATCCGGGTGCTCGTGGTCGACGACCACGCGCTGTTCCGGCGCGGGCTGGAGATCGTCCTCGCGCAGGAGGAGGACATCCAGGTCGTCGGCGAGGCCGGGGACGGCGCGGAGGCGGTGGACAAGGCGGCCGACCTGCTGCCGGACATCGTGCTGATGGACGTACGGATGCCCAGGCGCGGCGGGATCGAGGCGTGCACGTCCATCAAGGAGGTGGCGCCCTCCGCGAAGATCATCATGCTGACGATCAGCGACGAGGAGGCCGACCTCTACGACGCGATCAAGGCGGGCGCGACCGGGTACCTGCTCAAGGAGATCTCGACGGACGAGGTCGCGACGGCGATCCGTGCGGTGGCGGACGGGCAGTCGCAGATCAGCCCGTCCATGGCGTCGAAGCTGCTCACCGAGTTCAAGTCGATGATCCAGCGCACCGACGAGCGGCGGCTGGTGCCGGCGCCGCGGCTGACGGACCGGGAGCTGGAGGTCCTGAAGCTGGTGGCCACCGGGATGAACAACCGGGACATCGCAAAGGAGTTGTTCATCTCCGAGAACACCGTGAAGAACCACGTGCGCAACATCCTGGAGAAGCTCCAGCTGCACTCCAGGATGGAGGCCGTGGTCTACGCGATGCGGGAGAAGATCCTGGAGATCCGCTAGCGCGGGCGCAGGCGGCGGCGCCGCGGGTCTGTTGACCCGTCCGGGGCGACTTCGTGATCCGTACGGGCTGTCCGGGCGCCCGTACGGATCCGCCGGGCAGCCGGCCGCCCTGGTGCGTGGTCGGCTGGCCTCGGCCGGCCGCGGTCCCTGATGACCGGCCGTACGTCGCAGAAGGAGGAATCTCCGATGTTCCGTCGGCATGTCCCGGCCGTTCTCGGCCTCGTCGCGGGCGCCCTGGTGGCCGTCCCGTCCCCGGCCGCGCACGCCGCCACCGTGCAAGTGGGCTGCTCGGTCCCGGATCTCGTCGAGGCGGTCAACACCGCGAACAGCACGCCGGGACCGGACACGCTCCGGCTCGCGCGCAAGTGCACGTACGAGCTGACGGCACCGGACCCCGTGAACCCCGGCAACGGGCTGCCGGTGATCACCAGCGAGATCACCATCGACGGGCGCGGGGCCACGATCGAGCGGGAGGACCGCGGGCACAAGGTGCCGAAGTTCCGGATCATCTTCGTCGGTCCTGCGGGCAACCTGACGCTGACCCACACGACCATCAGCGGCGGCTACGCCACGGACTGCCCCGCCTTCCCCGACCCCCCGGGCCTCGCCTGCGGTGGCGGGATCTCCAACGCCGGAACGATGAAGGTGACCCACAGCAAGTTCACCCGCAACACCGCCGCTTCGGACGTCTTCGCCCAGGGCGGCGGCATCGACAGCCCCGGCACCGCGAGCATCAGCGACACCGAGGTGACCGGGAACCACGTCGTCTACAGCGGGAGCGCAATCGGCGGGGCCGCCGCGGGCGGCGCCGTCTCGAACGACGGTCCGCTGACCGTCACCGACTCCAAGCTCACCGGGAACACCGCGACGGTCACCAAGGACACCCAGAGCACCGCCTTCGCCGCCGGCATCATCAGCTTCGCCGAGACGACCATCGAGAACACGGTCATCAGCAAGAACCGGGCCTTCGCCCCGGGGGGCATCGCGCGCGCCGCGGTCTCCAACGGCATTCCGGAGCCCGGCAGGCTGACGGTGACCGGCGGCTCCATCCTCGGCAACGTCTCGGACGCCCCGCACGGTGTGGCGCAGGGCGGCGGCATCGCGAACAACGCTCTGATGACCGTGAGCGGTGTGAAGATCAGCGGCAACCGGGCGGTCGCCGAGGACGGCACCGCGCGCGGGGGCGGCGTACGCATCGGTCCCTTCGGCACGCTCGACCTGACCGACAGCCAGATCACCCGCAACACCGCCGAGGCCCCGAACGGCACCGCGCAGGGCGGCGGGATCGACAACCCCGACGGCGGCACCCTGAGGGCGAGCCGCAACGAGATCCTCCACAACGCGGCCACCGCCAAGGGCGGCACGGCGCAGGGCGGCGGCCTCTACCACGCGGGTGGGACCACGGGGCTGGGCACGAGCACCCTGGAGCAGAACACCATCACCCACAACCGGGCGGGTGACGGCGGCGGCATCTTCAAGGCGTCCGGCGTGCTCACCCTGAGCGGGGACACGGTCCGCGACAATCAGCCGAACAACTGCAGCCCGTCCGGTGCGGTCGCGGGCTGCACCGGCTGACGGCGCAAAAAAGAGGCGGGATGGGGCCGGCCGGATTCGAACCGGCGTCTTCCCACATGCGGTGAAGGCGCGACGACCACTGCGCTACGAGCCCCATCCCGTGATGATCATACGAGCGGCCGGGCGCGCCGCAAGTCCCGGCGCAGCCCCGGGGCTGCCCCCGGGGACGCGCCCGGAACCGGTCAGAGCGCGGCGAGTTCGGCGGTGACCGCCGCCGCCTCGGCCGGGGTGGCCGCGCGCTCGACGCGTACGGAGTCGCAGCCCACCCACTGCGCGGCCTCGCGCAGGGCGGCGGCCATCGGGGCCGCGGCCGCGGGGGTGGTCAGCGAGAGCTGGCGGGCCACCAGGGTCGTGCCCTCGCGGGCCGGGTCGGCGCGGCCCTGGAGCCGGCCGCCGGTCAGCAGCGGCATCGCGAAGTAGCCGTGTATCCGCTTGGGCTTGGGAACGTACGCCTCCAGCCTGTGCGTGAAGCCGAAGATCCGCTCCGTCCGCGGCCGGTCCCAGACCAGGGAGTCGAACGGGGACAGGAGCGTGGTGCGGTGGCGGCCGCGCGGCGGGGCCGCCAGGGCCGCGGGGTCGGCCCAGGCGGGCTTGGTCCAGCCCTCGACCTCGACCGGGACCAGCCCGGAGTCCTCGACCACCGCGTCGAACTGCTCGCCCTTGAGGCGGTGGTAGTCCGCGATGTCGGCGCGGGTGCCGACGCCCAGGGACTGTCCGGCCAGCGCGACCAGGCGGCGCAGGCACTCGCGGTCGTCCAGGTCGTCATGGAGCAGCGCGTCGGGCACCACCCGTTCGGGGAGGTCGTACACCCGCTTCCAGCCGCGGCGTTCGGTGACGACCACGTCACCGGCATCCAGCAGCCACTCCACCGCGATCTTGGTCTCGGACCAGTCCCACCAGGGGCCGCCGTTCTTCGCGCCGCCCAGCTCGGTCGAGGTCAGCGGGCCCTCGGCGCGCAGCCGGTCCAGGACGAGCCGGCAGGAGGCCTCCTTGTCCTTCATCCTGTGCCAGCGGTAGCCGTCGGCCCGCTTGATCCGGCGGCGGAAGGCGAAGTGCGGCCATTCCTCGATGGGCAGGATGCAGGCCGCATGCGACCAGTACTCGAAGGCGTGCCGGTCCGACCAGTACGCCGCCTCGACGGCCGGCCGGCCGACGGCGCCCAGGCGGGCGTACGGGATGAGCTCGTGCGAGCGGGCCAGGACGGAGATCGTGTCCAGCTGGACGGCGCCCAGGTGCCGCAGCACGCCCCGCACGCCGCCCTTGCGGTCGGGCGCTCCGAGGAAGCCCTGCGCGCGCAGGGCGATCCGGCGGGCTTCGTCGGCTGACAGCGAGATCGAGGTCATGCCGGCAGCCTAGGCGGCGCCACTGACAGCGGGCTCGTACGTGAGCCTGGAGGGCAGGCCGAGGTCGGAGGGGAGCAGTGCACCGACCCAGGAGTCCCGCACGGTGTCGCCACGGTGCAGGGAGGCCCGCAGGAGCCCTTCGATGCGGAAGCCGACCTTCTCGGCGACGGCCTGCGAGCCCGTGTTGCCGGCCTCGGCGCGCCATTCGACGCGTACGGCCCCCAGCTCGGTGAAGGCCCAGCGGACGACGGCGGCCACGGCCTCGGCCATGAAGCCCTGCCCGCGGTGCTCCTTGACGGCCCAGTAGCCGATCTCGTACCCCTTCGTCCCGAATGTCTCGTGCACGTGGAGGCCGACGGCCGCGACGAGCGGGCCGCCGGCGCCGTGGCGGACGGCGAAGGAGTAGGCGGTGTCGTCGCGCCAGCCGCCGGGGACCAGCTCGCCCACGAAGCCGGCGGCGTGTTCGCGCAGGTAGGGGGAGGGGACCATGGTCCAGCGCTGGATGTCGGGGTCCTGGCAGGCGGCGAAGACCTCGTCCTCGTCGGCCGGGGCGAAGGGGCGCAGGTCCAGGCGGGCTGTCTTCAGGGTGGTGGGCTCCATGGAGGGATTCTCGTCCGGCGCTGCGCCGGGGGCGAACACTTTTCCCTCACCCCGGCACCTTCGGTGGCCCCCGTACGTTCTCAATCCGGGCGCCCACGCCCTCAGGGCTACGGCGGACCTCCCGACGCGACCACGTCCTCGCTTACGATGGCCGTTGCGGTGGGGCCCACCTGCCGTGCCCGTGTACGAACAGTGCCCAGGCCCGACCGGCAAGGAGACAAACCTCGGTGTCCGTCTTCAACAAGCTCATGCGTGCAGGCGAAGGCAAGATCCTGCGCAAACTGCACCGCATCGCGGACCAGGTCAACTCCATCGAAGAGGACTTCATCAACCTCTCCGACGCCGAGTTGCGTGCCCTCACGGAGGAGTACAAGCAGCGCTACCAGGACGGCGAGAGCCTGGACGACCTGCTGCCCGAGGCCTTCGCGACCGTTCGCGAGGCCGCCAAGCGCGTCCTGGGCCAGCGGCACTACGACGTCCAGATCATGGGCGGCGCCGCGCTGCACCTCGGCTACGTGGCCGAGATGAAGACCGGTGAGGGCAAGACCCTCGTCGGCACGCTCCCCGCGTACCTGAACGCGCTGTCCGGCAAGGGCGTCCACCTGATCACGGTGAACGACTACCTGGCCGAGCGCGACTCCGAGCTGATGGGCCGGGTGCACAAGTTCCTCGGCCTGGAGGTCGGCTGCATCCTGGCGAACATGTCGCCCGCGCAGCGCCGCGAGCAGTACGGCGCGGACATCACGTACGGCACGAACAACGAGTTCGGCTTCGACTACCTGCGCGACAACATGGCGTGGTCGCAGGACGAGCTGGTCCAGCGCGGCCACAACTTCGCCGTGGTCGACGAGGTCGACTCGATCCTCGTCGACGAGGCCCGCACCCCGCTGATCATCTCCGGCCCCGCCGACCAGGCCACGAAGTGGTACGGCGACTTCGCGAAGCTGGTCACCCGCCTGAAGAAGGGCGAGCCCGGCCAGCCGCTGAAGGGCATCGAGGAGACCGGCGACTACGAGGTCGACGAGAAGAAGCGCACGGTCGCCATCCACGAGGCCGGTGTCGCCAAGGTCGAGGACTGGCTCGGCATCGAGAACCTCTACGAGTCGGTGAACACCCCGCTCGTCGGTTACCTGAACAACGCCATCAAGGCGAAGGAACTGTTCAAGAACGACAAGGACTACGTCGTCATCGACGGCGAAGTCATGATCGTCGACGAGCACACCGGCCGTATCCTCGCCGGCCGCCGCTACAACGAGGGCATGCACCAGGCGATCGAGGCGAAGGAAGGGGTGGACATCAAGGACGAGAACCAGACCCTCGCCACGATCACCCTGCAGAACTTCTTCCGCCTCTACTCGAAGCTGTCGGGCATGACCGGTACGGCCATGACCGAGGCCGCCGAGTTCCACCAGATCTACAAGCTCGGTGTCGTCCCGATCCCGACCAACCGCGACATGGTCCGCAAGGACCAGGCGGACCTGATCTACCGCACCGAGGTCGCGAAGTTCGCCGCCGTCGTCGACGACATCGCGGAGAAGCACGAGAAGGGCCAGCCGATCCTCGTCGGCACGACCTCGGTCGAGAAGTCCGAGTACCTCTCGCAGCAGCTCTCCAAGCGCGGCATCCCGCACGAGGTGCTGAACGCGAAGCAGCACGAGCGCGAGGCCTCGATCGTCGCCCAGGCCGGCCGCCGCGGCGCCGTCACCGTCGCCACGAACATGGCCGGCCGCGGTACCGACATCAAGCTCGGCGGCAACCCGGACGACCTGGCCGAGGCCGAGCTGCGCCAGCGCGGCCTGGACCCGGAGGAGCACATCGAGGAGTGGGCGCACGCCCTGCCCGAGGCGCTCATCAGGGCCGAGGCGGCCGTCAAGGCCGAGTTCGAAGAGGTCAAGGACCTCGGCGGCCTGTACGTGCTGGGCACCGAGCGGCACGAGTCGCGCCGTATCGACAACCAGCTGCGCGGCCGCTCCGGCCGTCAGGGCGACCCGGGCGAGTCCCGCTTCTACCTGTCGCTCGGTGACGACCTGATGCGCCTGTTCAAGGCGCAGATGGTCGAGCGCGTCATGTCGATGGCGAACGTGCCGGACGACGTGCCGATCGAGAACAAGATGGTGACGCGCGCCATCGCGTCGGCCCAGTCGCAGGTCGAGACCCAGAACTTCGAGACGCGCAAGAACGTCCTGAAGTACGACGAGGTCCTCAACAACCAGCGCACGGTCATCTACAAGGAGCGCCGCCGCGTCCTGGAGGGCGAGGACCTCCAGGAGCAGATCCGGCACATGATGGACGACACGATCGACGCCTACATCACGGCGGAGACGGTCGAGGGCTTCGCCGAGGAGTGGGACCTGGAGCGCCTGTGGGGCGCCTTCCGCCAGCTCTACCCGGTGAAGGTCACCATCGAGGAGCTGGAGGAGGCCGCGGGCGACCGCGCGGGCATCACCGCCGAGTTCATCGCGGAGTCCGTCAAGGACGACATCCACGAGCAGTACGAGGCGCGCGAGAAGACGCTCGGCTCCGACATCATGCGCGAGCTGGAGCGGCGCGTGGTCCTGTCGGTCCTGGACCGCAAGTGGCGCGAGCACCTGTACGAGATGGACTACCTGCAGGAGGGCATCGGCCTGCGGGCGATGGCCCAGAAGGACCCGCTGGTCGAGTACCAGCGCGAGGGCTTCGACATGTTCAACGCCATGCAGGAGGGCATCAAGGAGGAGTCGGTCGGCTACCTGTTCAACCTGGAGGTCCAGGTCGAGCAGCAGGTCGAGGAGCTCCCGGTGCAGGACGCGGCTCCGTCGATGACGAAGGAGCCGGCGGGCGGGGTCCGTCCGGAGATCCGGGCGAAGGGCCTGGACGCCCCGCAGCGCCCGGACCGGCTGCACTTCTCCGCCCCGACGGTCGACGGCGAGGGCGGCGTGGTCGAGGGCGACTTCGACGCGGACGACGCGGGCGAGGGCGACGGCATGACGCGGGCGGAGCGCCGCAAGGCGCAGAAGGCCTCCGGCGGGCGTCGCCGCAAGAAGTAGCCCCACTGGGGCAGACCGTCGGCCGGGGCCGGACACCTCTTGAGGTGTCCGGCCCCGGCCGCGTCGTGTGCGCGGCGCGCTGCGGGGTTGCACCGTCATGGCCGGGGGCTCTGGATCTCCACGGCCGCGCAGCGCCAGCGCAGGTCGGGGCCCTGTTCGAGGCGGAAGGCCATGGCCGAGACCCGGTCGCCCGTCGTGATGCGGGCGAAGGCCTCGATGACCCCCGGGCCCGGGGTGAAGCGGCCGCACTGGCGCACGACCGGGCGCAGCCGGTCCCGGAAGGGGTCCGCGGGGGCCAGGGTGACCAGCTGCTCGTACGCCGGGCCGACGGTGTGGCCCAGCAGCGAGTGGACCGGCCGGCGGCCGCTGAGCACCGCGAGCAGCCGCTCGGCGAACCAGTGGTGCGGGCCGCTGCGCGGGGCGCGCGGCGCGGCCGCGGGGCGGCGGGAGTCGCGCCGCCCGGTGGGGCGGGTCGGGGCCGGGCCGCCGGGCCGGCGGCGGCTCCCGTCGCCGCGGACCGTGCTGCTCAGGGTGGTGTCCATCGCGATCTGCCCCCGTACAGGTCGGACCCGGCAGTGGTACCGGGCGGTAACTTGATGGGGATCTTCTACGGTCGCCGAACACGCTCCGCAACCGGCGCCGGGCGCGGCCCGGCCGGGGGCCCGGTTCACCTATCCGAGTGCGCCCCGGGCGCCCGGCCGCCTTCCGGCGGCGCGCGGAGGGGACCCGGGTGGACGGGCGCGGAGCCGGCGCCCGCACCCCGAAGGGGTACTGCGGCCGTCACCCGGCCGGCGGCGGCGCCCCGGACGGGGGCGAGCGCACGAACGGGGGCGCGGTCCGCCGGGGAGGAGAGCCGCAGCCGTATCCTGGGGGCGTTTCCGACTACCGAAAGCAGCCGGCCATGCGTGTGTACGTCCCCCTGACCCTCCCCGGGCTCGCCGAGGTGCACAAGGCGGGTGAGCTGGGTCCCGCCCCGCTGCGGGCGTACGCCGTCACCCCGGGGCTGCGCGAGTGGTACGTGTCGGACGACATCGAGGAGCTGGAGTACGCCGCCCTGGGCCGCGCCGCGGCCGCCTCGCTGCGCCTCCTGGCGGCCGACGCCGCCGCCCCGCGCAAGCGGGTCGTCGTCGCGCTCGACGTGGACGACAAGGCCGCCACCGCGACCCCCGGGGCCGACGAAGCCGGCCTCGGCCAGGTGTCCGTAGCCGGGGTCCTGCGGCTCACCGTGGCCGCCGCCGTGCACGTGGACGCCGATGACGCGGAGGGCGACGTCAGCGCCGCCGCAGCGGCCGTGGCGGCCGCCGACGCCGGGGACGGCGACGCGCAGTCCACCGTCGACGGCGCCGAGGACCACGAGCTGCTGTGGTTCGGCGTCCAGGAGATCCCGGGGCTGCTGAAGTGACCGCAACGCCGACCGCAGCGCCCGTCCCCGCCCACCACATCGTGTGGGACTGGAACGGGACCCTGCTGCACGACATCGACGCCGTCATAACCGCGACGAACGCCTCCTTCGCCGAGTTCGGGTTCGAGCCGATCACGCTGGAGCGCTACCGCGAGCTGTACGTCGTACCGGTGCCGAAGTTCTACGAGCGGCTGATGGGCCGGCTGCCCACCGAGGCCGAGTGGGCCGTCATGGACGACACCTTCCACCGGCACTACTGGGCCGCCGCCGACGCGGCCGGGCTCACCGAAGGGGCCCGGGAGCTGCTCCGGGACTGGCAGGCCGACGGCCTGACCCAGTCGCTGCTGTCCCTGGCGCCCCATGAGAAGCTCGTACCGCTCGTCCGGGCGCACGGCATCGACCGGCACTTCCTGCGCGTGGACGGCCGTACGGGCCCCTCGCACACCACCAAGGCGGGACACCTCGTACGGCACCTGGCGGCCCTGGAGGGGACGGGGGTGACGGCCGACCGTACGGTCCTCATCGGGGACGCCGTGGACGACGCGCTCGCCGCGGCCCACGTGGGCGCCCGGGCCGTGCTCTACACGGGCGGTTCGCACAGCCGCAGCAGTCTGGAATCAGCCGGTGTGCCCGTCGTGGACACCCTGGCCGAGGCCGTACGCGCTGCTCGCGAACTGGCCGAATAGCTACTGGCACGTGCGGCGGCCCGCGTCGCTGTCCAGAGTGTCAAAGTTCCACCCCCGGTTTTGTACACATACAGCTCATGACGAGTCGGGGGTGGGTGGAGATAGCCTGGTACCCGTGATCAGCGCGATAGTCCTCGGAGGCACTGAAGCCTCCGGCAAGCGCCCGGCGCACCACCGTGCCCGGGCCATCGCTGATCCCCGCTGCCGGGACCTCTCGCCGATCATGGCTGATTCCCTCCCGGTCGGCTCTCTCGACGGCATAGCGTCGACCCCGAACGGAATCCCCGCCTCGCGGTGCTATGCCATTCCTTTTTTCACCTACGTCACGCAATGGCGCGCGACAGGAGCCAGAGGACATGCAGACCAAGCTGGACGAAGCAAAGGCCGAGCTGCTCGCGCGGGCGGCACGGGTAGCTGAGAACAGCCCGGCCGGGGGGCTACTTCCGACTGGGTCCGAGCAAGGGGAGCGTCCGGACCAGGACACGATGCTCGCCTACCTCCAGCGCTACTACCTGCACACCGCCCCCGAAGACCTCATGGACCGGGACCCGGTCGACGTGTTCGGGGCGGCGCTCTCGCACTACCGGCTCGCGGAGAACCGGCCGCAGGGCACCGCGAACGTGCGGGTGCACACCCCCACGGTCGAGGAGAACGGCTGGACCTCCAGCCACTCCGTCGTCGAGGTGGTCACCGACGACATGCCCTTCCTCGTCGACAGCGTCACCAACGAGCTGTCCCGCCAGAGCCGCGGCATCCACGTGGTGATCCACCCGCAGGTCGTCGTCCGCCGCGACGTCACCGGCAAGCTGATCGAGATCCTCGGCCCCGACTGCGACGCGCACGGCCCCAAGACCGCGCGCCCCCACGACTCCCTCGTCGAGTCCTGGATCCACGTCGAGATCGACCGCGAGACCGACCGCGCCGACCTCAAGCAGATCACCGCCGATCTGCTCCGCGTCCTGTCCGACGTACGGGAATCCGTCGAGGACTGGGAGAAGATGCGCGACGCCGCGCTGCGCATCGCCGACGAGCTGCCGAACGAGCCGACCGCCCCGGACCTGCGCGAGTACGAGCTCGAAGAGGCCCGTGAGCTGCTGCGCTGGCTCGCCGACGACCACTTCACCTTCCTCGGCTACCGCGAGTACAACCTCGTCGACGGCGACGCCCTCGCCGCCGTGCCCGGCACCGGCCTCGGCATCCTGCGCTCCGACCCGCACCACAGCGGACAGGAGGACGCGCACCCCGTCTCGCCGTCCTTCAACCGGCTGCCGGCCGACGCCCGCGCCAAGGCCCGCGAGCACCGCCTGCTGGTGCTGACCAAGGCCAACAGCCGCGCCACCGTGCACCGCCCCTCGTACCTCGACTACGTCGGCGTGAAGAAGTTCGACGCCGAGGGCAACGTCGTCGGCGAGCGCCGCTTCCTCGGCCTGTTCTCCTCCGCCGCGTACACCGAGTCCGTGCGCCGCGTCCCCGTCATCCGCCGCAAGGTCGCCGAGGTCCTCGAAGGCGCCGGCTTCGCGCCGTCCAGCCACGACGGCCGCGACCTGCTGCAGATCCTGGAGACGTACCCGCGCGACGAGCTGTTCCAGACCCCGGTCGACAAGCTCCGCGAGATCGTCACCTCCGTCCTGTACCTCCAGGAGCGCCGCCGGCTGCGGCTGTACCTGCGCCAGGACGAGTACGGCCGCTACTACTCGGCGCTCGTCTACCTGCCGCGCGACCGCTACACCACCGGCGTGCGGCTGCGCCTGATCGGGATCCTGCAGGAGGAGCTCGACGGCATCAGCGTCGACTTCACCGCCTGGAACACCGAGTCGATCCTCTCCCGCATCCACTTCGTCGTCCGCGTCCCGCAGGGCACCGAGCTGCCCGTCCTGACCGACGCCGACGTCGAGCGCATCGAGGGCCGCCTGGTCGAGGCCGCCCGCTCCTGGGCCGACGGCTTCGGCGAGGCCCTGGTGGCCGAGCTGGGCGAGGAGCGCGCCGCCGAGCTGCTGCGCCGCTACGGCACCTCCTTCCCCGAGGGCTACAAGGCCGACCACTCGCCGCGCGCGGCCGTGGCCGACCTGTGCCACCTGGAGCGGCTGTCCGCGAGCGACCGGGAGTTCGCGCTCTCGCTGTACGAACCGGTCGGCGCCGGCCCCGGCGAGCGCCGGTTCAAGATCTACCGCACCGGTGAGCAGGTTTCGCTCTCCGCGGTCCTGCCCGTGCTCCAGCGCCTGGGCGTCGAGGTCACCGACGAGCGCCCGTACGAGCTGCGCCGCTCCGACCGGGTCAGCGCGTGGATCTACGACTTCGGCCTGCGGATGCCCGCCGCGAACGCGAACGGCGAGAACACCTCGGCCAACTACCTCGGCGACGACGCCCGCGAGCGCTTCCAGGAGGCCTTCGCCGCGGTCTGGCAGGGCGACGCCGAGAACGACAACTTCAACACCCTGGTCCTGAGCGCCGGGCTCACCTGGCGCCAGGCCGTCGTCCTGCGCGCGTACGCCAAGTACCTGCGCCAGGCCGGTGCCACCTTCAGCCAGGACTACATGGAGGACACCCTCCGCAACAACGTCCACACCACCCGGCTGCTGGTCTCGCTGTTCGAGGCCCGGATGTCGCCCGACCGCCAGTCCGCCGGCACCGAGCTCATCGACGCCATGCTGGAGGAGCTGGACGGAGCCCTGGACCAGGTCGCTTCGCTCGACGAGGACCGGATCCTGCGGTCCTTCCTCACCCTCATCAAGGCGACGCTGCGGACGAACTTCTTCCAGCTCGACCCCGCGGGCGAGCAGCACTCGTACGTGTCGATGAAGTTCGACCCGCAGGCGATCCCGGAGCTCCCCGCGCCGCGCCCGGCCTTCGAGATCTGGGTGTACTCCCCGCGCGTCGAGGGCGTCCACCTGCGCTTCGGCAAGGTCGCCCGAGGCGGTCTGCGCTGGTCCGACCGGCGTGAGGACTTCCGTACGGAGATCCTCGGCCTGGTCAAGGCGCAGATGGTCAAGAACACCGTCATCGTGCCGGTCGGCGCCAAGGGCGGCTTCGTCGCCAAGAACCTGCCCGACCCGTCGGTGGACCGCGACGCCTGGCTCGCCGAGGGCATCGCCTCGTACAAGATCTTCATCTCGGCGCTGCTCGACATCACCGACAACATGGTCGCCGGCGAGGTCGTGCCGCCCAAGGGCGTGGTCCGCCACGACGAGGACGACACCTACCTCGTCGTCGCCGCCGACAAGGGCACCGCGACGTTCTCCGACATCGCCAACGGCGTGGCGGAGTCCTACGGCTTCTGGCTGGGCGACGCCTTCGCGTCGGGCGGCTCGGCCGGCTACGACCACAAGGGCATGGGCATCACGGCCCGCGGCGCCTGGGAGTCCGTCAAGCGGCACTTCCGCGAGCTCGGCCACGACACCCAGACCGAGGACTTCACCGTCGTCGGCGTCGGCGACATGTCCGGCGACGTCTTCGGCAACGGCATGCTGCTCTCCGAGCACATCCGCCTGGTCGCGGCCTTCGACCACCGGCACATCTTCATCGACCCGAACCCGGACGCGGCCACCTCCTACGCCGAGCGCCGGCGCCTGTTCGACCTGCCGCGCTCCTCGTGGGCCGACTACGACACCGCGCTGCTCTCCGCGGGCGGCGGCATCCACCCGCGTTCGGCCAAGGCCATCCCGATCAACGCGCAGGTCCGTGCGGCCCTCGGCATCGAGGCCGGCGTCACCAAGATGACCCCGGCCGACCTGATGAAGGCGATCCTCCAGTCCCCGGTGGACCTGCTGTGGAACGGCGGCATCGGCACGTACGTCAAGGCGACCGCCGAGACGCACGCGGACGTCGGCGACAAGGCCAACGACGCCATCCGCGTCAACGGCTCCGACGTACGGGCCAAGGTCATCGGCGAGGGCGGCAACCTGGGTCTGACCCAGCTGGGCCGCATCGAGTTCGCCCGCAGCGGCGCCGGCGGCGAGGGCGGCAAGGTCAACACCGACGCCATCGACAACAGCGCGGGCGTGGACACCTCCGACCACGAGGTGAACATCAAGATCCTGCTGAACTCGGTCGTCGCCGACGGCGACCTGACCGTCAAGCAGCGCAACAAGTTCCTCGCCGAGATGACCGACGAGGTCGGCCGCCTCGTGCTGCGCAACAACTACGCGCAGAACGTGGCGCTCGCCAACGGCGCGGCCCAGGCCCCGAGCCTGCTCCACGCCCAGCAGCGCTTCATGCGCCACCTGGGCCGGGACGGCCTGCTGGACCGCGCGCTGGAGTTCCTGCCCAACGACCGGCAGATCCGTGAGCTCCTGAACAACGGCAAGGGCCTGACCCAGCCGGAGCTGGCCGTCCTGTTCGCCTACACCAAGATCACGGTGGCGGACGAGCTCATCCACACCGAGCTGCCGGACGACCCGTACCTGGCCCGCCTGCTGCACGCCTACTTCCCGGGCGCGCTGCTCGCGAAGTTCCCGGAGCAGGTCGACGGGCACGCGCTGCGCCGCGAGATCATCACCACCGTGCTGGTCAACGACACCGTCAACAGCGGTGGCTCGACCTTCCTGCACCGGCTGCGCGAGGAGACCGGGGCCTCCCTGGAGGAGATCGTCCGGGCGCAGCTCTCGGCCCGCGAGATCTTCGGCCTGGCCGAGGTGTGGGACGCGGTCGAGGCGCTCGACAACAAGGTCGCGGCCGACGCCCAGACCCGGATCCGGCTGCACTCGCGGCGCCTGGTCGAGCGCGGCACCCGCTGGCTGCTGAACAACCGGCCGCAGCCGCTCCAGATCACCGAGACCATCGAGTTCTTCGCGGCCCGGGTCACCGAGGTCTGGTCGGAGCTGCCCAAGCTGGTGCGCGGCGCGGACCTGGAGTGGTACGAGTCGATCATGGCCGAGCTGATCGGCGAGGGCGTGCCGGAGGAGCTGGCGGCCAAGGTGGCCGGCTTCTCGTCCGCCTTCCCGACGCTCGACATCGTGGCCATCGCGGACCGCACCGGGGTGGCCCCCCTGGACGTCGCCGAGGTGTACTACGACCTCGCCGACCGCCTGGAGATCACCCAGCTGATGGACCGGATCATCGATCTGCCGCGGTCGGACCGCTGGCAGTCGATGGCCCGCGCCTCCATCCGCGAGGACCTGTTCGCGGCGCACGCGGCCCTGACGGCCGACGTACTGGCGGTCGGCAACGGCACGTCGACCCCCGAGGACCGGTTCAAGGCCTGGGAGGAGCGCAACGCGGCGATCATCGGCCGGGCCCGGACCACGCTGGACGAGATCCAGGGGTCGGACGACTTCGACCTGGCGAACCTGTCGGTGGCCATGCGGACGATGCGTTCGCTGCTGCGCGCGCACAGCTGAGCGGCTGAGCAACTGAGCCGCGCGCCTCGCGTACGGCAACGGGCGGCCCCCGGGACCTCGATGGTCCCGGGGGCCGCCCGCTTTTCCGTATCGGGCCCCTCTAGCGCCCGGAGGTGAAGGCCTCGTACGCGTCGCAGACCTCGCCGGCGGGGCCGTCCATGCGCAGGACGCCCGATTCCAGCCAGATCGCCCGGTCGCAGGTCTCGCGGACGGTGCCGATGCCGTGGCTGACGAGGAAGACGGTGCCGGCGCGCTCGCGGAGCTCCTCGATACGGGCCTGGCTGCGGCGCTGGAAGGCCCGGTCGCCGGTGGCCAGGGCCTCGTCGATCATCAGGACGTCGTGGTCCTTGGCGGCGGCGATGGAGAAGCGCAGCCGGGCCCCCATGCCGGAGGAGTAGGTCCGCATCGGCAGCGAGATGAAATCACCCTTCTCGTTGATCCCGGAGAAGTCGACGATGTCCTGGTAGCGCTCGCGGATCTGCTGCTTGGACATGCCCATCGCGAGGCCGCCGAGCACCACGTTGCGCTCGCCGGTCAGATCGTTCATCAGGGCCGCGTTCACGCCGAGCAGGGACGGCTGCCCGTGCGAGTAGATCCGGCCGCGGGCCACCGGCTGGAGACCGGCGATGGCGGCCAGCAGGGTGGACTTGCCCGAGCCGTTGGTGCCGATGAGGCCGATGGCCTCGCCCTTGTACGCGGTGAAGCTGACGCCCTTGACGGCGTGCACCTCGCGGATGCCGGGGGCCGGCTTGCGGGAGAAGATCCGGCTGAGGGCGGCGGTGGCGCCGCCCTTGCGGCTGCCGGCGCCGTGCACCTTGTAGACGACGTGGACCTCGTCGGCGATGACGGTCGGTACGCGGGTGTCGGCGGCCGGGGCCGGGGCCGCGGTCCGGGGCGCCGGAGCCGGCGGGATCGGCGGGGTCGCTCGTTGCATGAGGTCAGCCACGGCCGTACTCCTCCTCAGCCTTCCAGAAGTAGATGAAGCCGCCGACGCCGGCGAGCAGGGCCCAGCCGATCGCGACGGGCCACACGTGGTGGGGGAGCGCGTGCGCGGGGAAGGTGTCGATCAGCGCGAAGCGCATCAGGTCGATGTAGACGGCGGCCGGGTTGGTCTTGAGCGCGAGCGTGACCCAGTGCGGCAGGTGGTCCGTCCTGAGCATGGTGTCGATGGACCACATCACGCCCGAGGAGTACATCCAGGTCCGCAGGACGAACGGCATCAGCTGGCTGACGTCGGGGCTCTTGGAGCCGATCCGGGCCATGACCATGGCGCAGCCCGCGCAGAAGACCGCCATCAGGACGAGGGTGGGGACGGCCAGCAGCCAGGACGGGCTCGGGGTCTGGCCGAAGGCGAGGAGCAGGATGACCAGCGCGCCCATGGTCACGAGCAGTTGCTGGAAGAGCTGTACGACGGTGGAGATGGGCAGGCTCGCCCGCGGGAAGTGCAGGGCGCGGACCAGGCCGAGGTTGCTGTGGACGGAGCGGGTGGCGGCGTTGATGGAGCTGCCGATGAAGTCCCAGACGAAGACGCCGGTGATCAGGAACGGCACGTAGTTCGGTACGCCGTGGCTGGCGTGCATGACGATGCCGAAGATGAAGTAGTAGACGGCCGCGTTGAGCAGCGGGGTCACCAGGTGCCAGACCTGGCCGAGCTTGGCCGTGCTGTAGGTGGCGTGCATGCGGGCGGTGGCGTACGCCGTCACGAAGTGGCGGCGGCCCCAGAGCTGCGCGACGTAGCGGGGCAGCGAGGGGCGGGCGCCGCTGACGGTCAGCCCGTGGGCGGCGGCGAGCTCCGCGGCGGAGGTGCCCGCCGGGTTGCCCGCGCGGGTGCCCGCGGGGGTCACCGGTGCGGTGGTCACGGTCACGGGGTTCGCTTTCGACGGGGGACGGGGTGGGTCGGGTCGTCGCTGGCGATGGAACGGGTCCGTATCGTCGCTACGCCGAGATTAGGGCGGGAAGCGTTGGAACGCAACCGTATCGTCGTGACGGGTGGGTGACGGCCTGCGCGGTTATGCTCTGTGCATGACCACGGAACCTGCCTCCGCCCCCGCCCGTCGTGCCCCGGCCGGGGCCGCCGTCCTCCGCGAGGACGTGACCGAGGCGATCCGCGCGGCGGTCGTGGCCGAGCTGGCCGCGGTCGGCTTCTCCCGGATGTCGATCGAGGGCGTCGCGCGCCGGGCGGGCGTCGGCAAGACGGCCGTCTACCGGCGGTGGAAGTCCAAGCTCCACCTGGTGCTCGACCTCGTGGGGGCCTTCGCGGCGGACGGCCTGCCGGTACCCGCGACCGGCTCGCTGTACGGGGACGTACGGGCGCTGCTGGAGGTCATGTCACACGTGCTGCGCCACCCGGTGGCCTCGGCGGTCATCCCCGACCTCCTGGTCGAGGCCGCCCGCAACCCGGAGATCGCCGAGGCGGTGCGCGGGGCCCTGCTCGACGGCCAGCGCCGCATGGCGGAGGGCATCGTCGCCGACGCCGTCTCCCGCGGCGAACTCCCGGACGGCATCAACGCGGACCACGCCCTGGACCTCGCGATCGGCCCGCTCTACTGGCGCCAGGTCATCGTCCGCGACGCGGTGACGGCCCCGCACCTGGACACTCTGGCCCACCAGGTGGTCGCGGGCCTGAAGGCGGCCCCGGGCGACCGCTGACCGTACGCCCCGGGCCCGCCTTCGGGCCCGCCCGCCCGCTACGGCCAGAGGCCGACCGTGAGGTGGGCCAGCGTCGGCTCCGCTGCCGGGGCGGGTGCCGCCGGAGTGGGGCGGCGGTCCTCCAGCGGGAGCACCGCCGGGACCGGGGCCGACTGGCCCAGGAAGACGCGCCGCACCACGCGCTCCGCCGCGTGGCCGTCGTCGTACGAGCAGAACCGCGCGCGGAACGCCGAGCGCAGCTGGGCCGAGCGCGAGCCCTGCCAGTGCCCCGTGGCGAAGATGTCCACCAGCTCGTCCTCGGTGCGGGCGATCGCGCCCGGCGGGCACGAGCGCAGGTCGAAGTACGTGCCGCGGGCCGCCTCGTACGCCTCCCAGTCGTCCGCGTGGATCACGATCGGCCGGTCCAGCGCCGCGTAGTCGAACATCAGGGACGAGTAGTCCGTCACCAACGCGTCGGAGGCCAGGCACAGTTCCTCCACCGAGGGGTGGCGGGAGACGTCCAGCAGCCGCGGGTGCGGCTCCCAGGAGCGCTCGGCGTCCGCGTACGTCAGGTGCGTGCGCGTCAGGATCGTGAAGCGCGGGCCCAGGTCGCGCAGGACCCGCTCGAAGTCCAGGTGGTCCGGCCGGCTGCGCCGGTAGTCGCGGTGCGTGGGGGCGTACAGGATCGCGATGGAACCCGCCGGGACACCCAGGCGTTCGCGCAGTTCGAGCACGTCGGACTGGGTGGCCCGGTGGAAGACGTCGTTGCGCGGGTAGCCGTACTCCAGGGTCGTGTAGGAGGAGGGGACCGCCTTCTCCCACACCAGCGTCGAGTGCCGGTTCGCGGAGAGCAGGTAGTCCCACTGGTCGGCGCTGCGCAGCAGGCCCGCGAAGTCCGTCGTCGGGGTGGCCGCCGGACGGTCCTGGAGGTCCAGGCCGACCCGCTTGAGCGGGGTGCCGTGCTGGGTCTGCACCAGGATCTGCCCCGGCCGCTTGACCAGCGTGCGGTCGAAGTTGACGTTCGTGACCAGGTACGTGGCCCGGGCGAGGGCGGTCCAGTACGCCGCCGAGCCGGGCCGCAGCGCCGCCGTCTCCCGGGGCAGGGTCGTGGCGTGCGCCGGGTCGCAGATCCACGCCGTCCGCATCCGCGGGGCCAGCTCCCGCAGCTTGGCCTCGATGGCCGCCGGGTTGCAGGCGTAGCCGCCGTGCCAGTACGCGGAGAAGACCGCCAGCTCGGGCCGCAGCGGAAGCAGCCGCTGGATCCGGTAGTGCAGGCGCAGCGCGGCCTCGCGCAGGCCCTGCCAGCCGGCGGCGCCGGTCCGCCCCGCCGCCAGCGCCGCGGTGCGCAGCGTGGACAGCAGCCGGTACGTGCGCCGGGTGCCCAGCCGCATCAGCAGGTGGCGGACCCGGTCGGTGCGGGAGAGCGACAGCGGCTGCGAGCCGGGGGCGCGGTAGCGGCGCAGCAGGGCCGAGGCCCGGCCGAAGAACTCCGCCCGGCTCGCGCGCGGCAGGCGGCGCGGGTCGGCGTACAGGGCGCAGAAGTGCTCGGCCATCCGCCGGTGCACGGCGGGGCGCCAGCGCTCCAGCTCGGGGCGGGTGGCGAGATAGCCGAAGACGCGGTCGTACTGGTCGAAGATGTCGAGGTGGCGGCGGGTGGACGTGGTCAGGATGGAGCCGGTCCTGCGCTGGCGGTAGTGCACGCAGACCCGGTCGAGTACGGCGACGGACTCCGCAGCCAGCAGCGCCGGGTAGGTCCAGGGGGTGTCCTCGTAGAACCCGGGCGGGAATTCGAGGCCCTCGCGCTCCACGTAGTCACGGCGGTACGCCTTGTTCCAGACCACCATCAGCATGCCGAGCAGCGCCGGGCGGTCGGCGAGCCGGAAGCTGGCCGGTCCCTCCTCGGAGAGCCGGTGGGAGAGCCGGTTGCGCACCAGCTCCCCGGTCCAGAAGGTGCGCGCGTAGTCGTAGACGAGGACGTCCGGGGAGCCGGTGGCCTTCAGCCGGTCGGTGATGGCCTGGAGGGCGCCGGGGGCCAGGGTGTCGTCGCCGTCGAGGAAGACGAGGTAGTCGCCGGTGGCCCGGGCCAGGCCCGCGTTGCGGGCCGGGCCCAGCCCGAGGTTGTGCGCCAGGTGCACGGCGGTCACCCGGGGGTCCCGGGAGGCGTACTCGTCGATGATCGAACCGCAGGCGTCCGGGGAGGCGTCGTCCACCGCGATCAGTTCGAGATCCGGGTACGACTGCGTCAGGACCGAGTCCAGACTCTCCTGGAGGTACGCCTGGACCTTGTACGCGGGCACGATGACGCTGAACCGGGGCACGGCACATCCAGGGGTCGGCGCGGGCATATTGCCCAGCAACCGCGCGCGCGGCGATCGGGTTACGCAGAGTGCGGCATTCGGGTTACGCAGCGTCAACAGCCCATGTCAACACCGTGATCACGACGCCAGATCGGAGCCCGGGAGGCGGGCTACTTGATCGCTCCGGCCATCACCCCCGACACGAACTGCCGCTGGAACGCGAAGAAGACGGCCAGCGGCACCACCATCGACAGGAACGCGCCGGGCGCGAGCACGTCGATGTTGTTGCCGAACTGCCGTACCTGCTGCTGGAGGGCCACGGTGATCGGCGGGTTCGCGGAGTCGGCGAAGACGAGCGCGACGAGCATGTCGTTCCACACCCACAGGAACTGGAAGATGCCGAGCGAGGCGATGGCGGGCCCGCCCAGCGGCAGCACCACCCGGGCGAACAGCCGCAGTTCGCCCGCGCCGTCGAGCCGGGCGGCCTCCAGCAGCTCGCGCGGGATCTCGGCGAAGAAGTTGCGCAGCAGGAACACCGCGAACGGCAGCCCGAAGGCGGTGTGGAAGAGCACCACGCCCGCCGTGGTCTCGAACAGGCCCACCGAGCCGAAGAGTTCGGACACCGGGATCAGGGCCACCTGTACGGGGACCACGAGCAGCCCGACCACGATCAGGAACAGCCAGTCCCGGCCCGGGAACTCCAGCCAGGCGAAGGCGTATCCGGCGAACGCGCCGAGGGTGAGCACGAGCAGGGTCGCCGGTACGGCGATGGCCACCGTGTTCAGGAGCGAGCCGGTGATGGTGTCGTTCTCCAGCAGCCGCTCGTAGTTGCCGGCCGTCAGCCGGGAGGGGGCGGTCAGCGCCTTCCACCAGCCGCCCCCGTTCAGCTCGGTGGGGGAGAGGAAGGAGGAGATCAGCAGGCCGAGCGTGGGCAGCAGCCAGAACAGCCCCGCCAGCACCAGGAAGACCCGCAGGGCACCGCCCGCCACCCGCGCCGTCAGCCGTCCGGTCGTCCCGCGGACCGTGCTCATCGGCGGGCCTCCTTCCGCATCCGGTGGATGTTGTAGAGCATCACGGGGACCACCAGCACCAGCAGCAGCACCGCGATGGCGCTGCCCAGCCCCGGATCGGCGTCCGTGCCGAAGGAGGTCCGGTAGAGCTGGAGGGCGAGGACGTTGGCATCGTCCTGCACCGCGCCCGGGGCGATCACGAAGACCAGGTCGAAGATCTTCATGACGTTGATGACGAGGGTGACGAGGACGACGGCCAGCACCGGCGCCAGCAGCGGCACCGTGATCCGACGGAACACCTGCCATTCGCCCGCCCCGTCCACGCGGGCCGCCTCCAGCAGCTCCCGGGGTACGGCGGCCAGCCCGGCCCCGATCAGCACCATCGCGAAACCGGCCCACATCCAGACGTACGCCCCGATGACCGCCGGGGTGACCAGAGTCGGGCCGAGCCACTCCACCCCCGCGTACGCCTCCCGGAAGTTCGAGGCGGGCAGCCGCAGCCGCGCCCCGTCGGCCTTAGCGGACAGGGTGAAGGTGCCGTCGGCGCGGGCCCTGGTGGAGTCGACGACGCTGCCGTCCTTGACCGCCTCGATCCGGATCCCGGCGAGCGCGGACTCGGTGGGGTCGACCGCGTTCGTACGGCCGCCCCCGCCCCGGGTGAAGTCCTGCCAGGCGGTGCCGGTGACCCGGCCCGGCTCGGAGGCGGCGGCCGCGGCCGTACGGGTCCCCTCGGGCAGGGCTTCCGGGGCGATGCCGACCAGCGGGAGCAGGGCCGGCGCGCCCGCCCGTACGGGATCACGCGTCATGTACGAGCCCCCGGCGGCCGGCTCCAGCGGGGAATCGCGGCCCGGGCGGGCCTTCGGGAAGGCCGAGGACTCCGCGAAGGTGTCGTGGACCCCGACCCAGACCGCGTTCGCGACCCCCCGGTCGGGGTCGTGGTCGTAGACGAGCCGGAAGATGATGCCCGCCGCCAGCATCGAGATGGCCATCGGCATGAACACGAGGAGTTTGAACGCCGTTCCCCAGCGCACCCGTTCGGTGAGGACCGCGAAGATCAGGCCGAGGGCGGTGGCCGTGGTCGGCGCCAGCACCACCCACACCGCCGTGTTCCGCAGGGCGGTGCGGATCGTGTCGTCGTGCATGATCTCGCGGTAGTTCCCGGCGCCGACGAAGGCGTCGCCGGAGCGGTCGAAGAGGCTGCGGTAGAGGGAGTAGCCGATGGGGTGCACGACGAGCGCGCCGAGCAGTACGAGGGAGGGCAGGAGGAAGGCCGCGGCGATCAGCCGGCGGCGCCGCGCCCCGGCCGCCCGGGCGGCCGCCCCGGCTTCGGCCGCTGCTGCTGCGGCCGTTTCGGCTGCCGAAGCGGCCGAGGCTGTCGTGTCTGTCGTGGCGGCAGGCCCGCGCGGGGCTTCGGCCGTCACGGCTCAGTTCCCGTAGGCCTTGGCCGCGTCCGCCTCCAGTTTCGCCTGGGCCCCCGCCACGTCCGACGGGTTCGCCAGGAAGTCCTGGAGGTCCTTCCACATGCCCGTGCCCGGGGTCCCGCCGAAGGCCGCCGGGGCCTGGTCGGACAGGTCGAAGCGGAACTCGTCGCCCGACGCGATCAGCGCCTTCGCGATGTCGCGCTGGATGTCGTTCGGGTAGGCACCGAAGTCGACGGCCTTGTTCGGGGAGACGAAGCCGCCCTCCCGGGCCTGGATCTCCGCCGCGTCCGCCGAGGCGAGGAAGGTCAGCAGGGCCTGCGCGCCCTTCGACGGCTTCAGCGCGACCGCCACGTCACCGCCCGAGACGACGGGGGCCTTGGCGCCGACCGCCGGGAAGGGGAAGACCAGCGCGTCCGTGCCCACCTTCGCCTCCGTCTGCCCGATGTTCACCGCCACGAAGTCGCCCTCGAAGACCATCGCGGCCGCCGGGCGGTCGCCGCCGGTGAAGGTCTGCGTCACCGACTTGGGGAACTCGGTCGCCAGCGCCCCGCTCTGGCCGCCGGCCAGGAAGTCCTTGCGGCCGAACAGCTCGCCGAGGCTGGTCAGCGCCTGCTTGACGCTGTCGTCCGTCCACTTGATCTCGTGCTTGGCCAACTGGTCGTACTTCTCGGGGCCCGCCTGGGAGAGGTAGACGTTCTCGAACCAGTCGGTCAGCGTCCAGCCGTCCGCGCCGGCCACCGAGACCGCCGGGGTCCCGGACGCCGAGAGCGTGTCGGCCGCGCTCAGCAGGTCCTTCCAGGTCTTCGGGGGCTGCACGCCCGCCGCCTCGAAGGCCTTCGCGTTGTACCAGATCAGCGACTTGTTGGCCGCCTTGTAGTACACGCCGTACTGGGTGCCACCGACCGCGCCGAGCGCCTTCCAGCCGTTCGAGTAGTTCTGGTCGAGCTGGGCCCGGGCCTCCGCACCGACCGGCTGCGCCCACTTGTTCTCCACCGCCGAGACCAGCGCGCCGACCTGCGGCAGGAGCGCCACGTCCGGCGGCTGGCCGCCCGCGATCTTCGTACCGAGGAAGGTGACGATCGGGTCCTGGGCCGGGACGAAGGTGACGGTGGCGCCGGTCCGCTTCTCGAACTCCCGCAGCACCTTGGCGAAGTTCGCCTGTTCGGGTCCCGTCCAGACCGCCGCGACCTCCAGCTTCTCGCCGGCGAGCTTGGGTAACTGGACCCGTACGGCGGTGGAGGGCTGGCCGCCGCCCGGCGGGTCCTGCTTGCCGTCGTCCCCGTCACCGCACGCGGTCAGCACGAGCGCGGTGGCGGCGGCGAGCGCCGTCCAGGTGAGTTTCGTACGGGCGGGTGTCGTGCGGGTGGGTGTCGTGCGGCTCGTTCCGTGCCTGCGCATGGCTCTGCCCCCGATGCCTGTGGTGTGTCCCGTCCCACAGGTCTACGCCGACCCGCGCACCCCCGCAATAGCGCGTGGCGGGGGCGCGCCCCGGCTTCAGGGGGCGGGCGGGAACAGCACCGGTATCGCCGAGACGAGGTGGGAGGCGCGGTCCAGGGCGCTGGCCAGGAGGGCGAGGTCGGTGGGCCCGTTGCCCAGCTCGCGCACCGGACGGCGGGCCGGCGGGTCACCCATCCGCTCCCACTCGACCGGCACCACCGTCGGCCGCAGCGTCGCCGTCCGGGGGATCCGGCCGGTCACCCGTCCGGCCTGGAACGGCAGGGCCCGGCCGTCGGCGTACCGCAGCAGCCCGCGGCCGGGGCCCGGCTGGTCGGGCGCGTCGAGCTCGACGCGCAGGGTGGCCAGCCGCGCCAGCTCGGTGTCGGCGGTGCGGTCCGGGCGGGCGCTGGTGGCCACCAGGTGCACGCCGAGCCGGGCCCCCTCACGGGCCACCGCCTCCAGTACGCGCACCACCGACCCGGCGGCGGGACGGCCCGTACTGCCGAGCCCGGGCGCGACCAGCGCGTCGAAGTCGTCGACGAGCACGACGAGGCGGGGCAGCGGGCTGGGACCCGCGGCCGCTTCGGTGCGGGTGACGGAGGCGCGCAGCCGCAGCGTGCCCGTGCGCTGGGGGTCGAGGTCGCCGTGCAGCTCGCCGGGGCTGGGCTGGCGGGGCGAGACCATCCGCTCGGACACTTCCCGGCGGGCATGCCATTCGGTGAAGGGCGCCCCCTCCAGCAGCTCGGCCCGCCGCTTGAGCTCGGCGCCCAGCGCCTGGGCGAACTCGCGCATGCGCAGCGGATCGGAGGCGACCAGATGGGCCGAGACGTGCGGGAGTTCAGTACAGGGCAGCAGCCCGTCCCCGCGCTCGCCGCCGGCCCCGTCGAGCAGGACCAGGCCGAGCCGGTCGGGGCGGGACGCGGCGGCCAGGGACCCGGCGACGGAACGCAGCAGCTCGGTGCGGCCGCTGCCGGCGGGTCCCTCGATGAGCAGGTGCGGGCCGTCCGCGACGAGTTCGGCTCCGGCCGGACCGCGCCGGCCGGTGCCGAGCACGACCTCGACCAGGCCGCCGACGCCCTGCCCCTGGTCGGTGGCGGCGGCCCAACGGGCCATCAGCGAGGCCGGAGTGGCCCGGGCGAGGCCCAACTCGTCGAGCAGCCGCGAGGTCTGCGGGAGGGCGGCCGTGGCGGGCCGGTAGGCCTCGGCGCTCGGGGAGTCGGCCCGCAGCGGGGCCAGGGCGCGGGCGAACCGCTCGGCCCAGGCCAGGGACACCGCGTCGGCGGTGGCCGTCGCGCCGGGCGGCACCGGCCTCCCGCCGCGCACCGCGAAGGTCCGTACGGCGGTGGCCACGTCCCCGCTGAGCAGGGCGACCGCGCCGCAGTCCCGGAAGGCCGGGGTGCCCGCGCACGCGGCCTCGTACGTCTCGGTGACCGGGGACGCGGGGGTGGCGGCCGGCGTCTCGGCGAGTACGAGCAGGTGGATCCCGGCGGCCGGACCGTGCGAGGCGAGCCGGCCGGTGATGTCGCGCAGCGGTCCGGCGCCGGGGTCCCCGTCGAGGACGAGGAGGGTGTGGGGGCCCTGGTAGGCGTACGAGGCCTCCTGGACGCTGCGGGCGTCGGCGGCGGCCCAGTTGGTGCCGAGCGGGCTGTCGTCGAGGCGCCGGGTCAGCTCGCCGGTACGGGCCGCGGCCTGGTCGCGGTCGTACGCGAGCAGCAGCCGGCAGTCCTGCCCGTGCGCGGGCCGTACGTGCGGCAGCCAGCCGAGCCAGCCCCAGTCCCCCCGCCGCTCGGCCAGGCCGCGGGCCCGGTCGGTGGCGACGAGCACGATCTCCAGTTGCTGCCCGGGCGCGTGCAGGGCGGCGAGCTGGGCGACGACGGAGCGGGCCACCCCGGTCAGCCGCGCCCGGGGACCGGCGATCCCGAGGGCGCCGGCCTCGCGCAGCGCCACCCGGCTCCCGGCCCCGAGGCCGACGTCGAGGGCCCCGGGCTCGCGGGACCACAGCCGCCGGGTCGGCCCGAGGGCGGCCAGCAGCAGCGCGGCCGGGTCGTCGGGGTCGGGCCGTACGGAGACGGCCGCCTCGGCCGCGACCCGCTCGGCGGGGGCCTCCTCGCCGCGCACCCACTTCCGAGCCCAGGCGCCGAGGCCCTTGCGGCGCCCGGGCGCTCCCGCGTCGGGGTCGGGGGCGGCGACGGGGAGGGGGGCGGGGGCGCTGCCCGGCGCGGGAGCGGGAGCGCGGTACGGGCCGCCGTCGTGCCCGTCGGCCCCGTCGGCCGCGCCGCCGGGGGAGGCCGGGTCCTCCCGCCGGGAGTCGCGCGCCGCGGGCTGCGGGGCGACGGACAGGTGGCCCTCCAGGTCCGGGGTGACCGGCAGTCGCGCCGCATCGCCGGCGGTCCCGCCGGTCCTGCCGGCTCCGCCGGCCAGCCGCAGGGTGGATTCGCCGACCCGCAGCAGTGCCCCCGGCGCCAGCGGCACCGGGTCCGCGCCCACCGGCACGCCGTCGAGCGTCGTGCCGTTCGTCGAGTCCAGGTCCGCCACCGACACCCGGCCGTCCGGCAGCACCGTCACCGCGCAGTGCAGCCGCGACACGTCCGGGTCGTCCAGCGGGACGTCCGCGTCGGCCGAGCGGCCGACCCGGATCGCTCCCGGGTGCAGCAGGTGGACCCCGCCCGCGTCCGGGCCGGCCACCACGTGCAGCTGCGGGCCGTCGGGGCCGTCCTCGTCCGGCAGGACGTCCGGGACCGGCGCGTACAGCGCCAGCACCGCCCCGTCCACCAGCGGGGGCTCGCCCAGGACCCGCCGCTGCGGGTCGAGCCGCTCCGCGCCGGCGTACAGGATGACCGTGCCCCCGGTGTCGGGTCCACCGACGGTCGCCGCGAGCCCGGAGGCCACCGCGGCGAGCGCGGTGCCGGCGGGCGCGGTGACGAGTACGTCACAACTCGCGGGCGCGGTCGAGCTCTGGTGGCCGCTGCGCGACCCAAGGACGGTCAGCCGGATCTGCATCGCCGTCAGCGGTCCCTTCTGCGCGGTGCGCGGTGTGTGCGCCCGGCAGGGAAATCACGGGACATGCCTGCCCGTTCGCCCCCCACCCGGCACGGACGCGTCGTCCGGTCAGGTCTGCGGAAGGCGGGGCTCCCGTCCCGGCCGTTCCGTACGGGTGCATCCTCGCACCTGTTACGGACAACACGCCCGGCACCCGCCGACAATTGATCTTGATCGGTCGCGGGCCGGTATCAGCACCGTTCACATACGGACAGCAAGGCGAGGAAAATCGCCCCTGGCATACACCGCAAACTTCACTCTTAGTACATATGTACGGCAACCAACCTCCGACGCCCAGCGTCTTCCACGGGGACACCCCCTAGAGTGGGCCGGAAAAACCATCGACCGGAACGATGCCCGGATCGATGACGAGAACGACAGCAGGGGAGCGCGAGACGTGCGGCCAGTCGGCAGCAAGTACCTGCTCGAGGAGCCGCTCGGACGCGGCGCCACGGGCACTGTCTGGCGTGCCAGCCAGAGGGAGATGGCCGGCTCCGAGGCCGCCGTCGCAGGGCACCCCGGCGAGACCGTGGCCATCAAGGTCCTCAAGGAGGAGCTGGCCCAGGACGCGGACATCGTCATGCGCTTCCTGCGCGAGCGCTCCGTCCTGCTGCGCCTGACCCACCCCAACATCGTGCGCACCCGCGACCTCGTGGTCGAGGGCGACCTGCTCGCCCTCGTCATGGACCTGATCGACGGCCCGGACCTGCACAAATACCTCCGCGAGAACGGACCCTTCTCGCCGGTCGCCGCGAGCCTGCTGACCGCCCAGATCGCGGACGCGCTCGCCGCCAGCCACGCCGACGGCGTGGTCCACCGCGACCTGAAGCCCGCCAACGTCCTGCTCGACGAGCGCGACGGCCAGATGAAGCCGATGCTCACCGACTTCGGCATCGCCCGCCTCGCCGACTCCCCGGGCCTGACGCGCACCCACGAGTTCGTCGGCACCCCCGCCTACGTGGCCCCCGAGTCCGCCGAGGGCCGCCCGCAGACCTCCGCCGTCGACATCTACGGCGCCGGCATCCTGCTCTACGAGCTCCTCACCGGCCGGCCGCCCTTCGCCGGCGGCACCGCGCTGGAGGTGCTCCACCGCCACCTCAGCGAGGAGCCGCAGCGCCCCGCGACCCTGCCCGAGCCGCTGTGGACGGTCATCGAGCGCTGCCTGCGCAAGGAGCCGACCGAGCGCCCCAGCGCCGAGAGCCTGGCCCGCGGCCTGCGCGTGGTCGCCGCCGGCATCGGCGTGCACTCCTCGCCGCAGCAGGTGGAGGCCGCGCTCGGGGTCGGCGCGCTCCTGGCCCCCGACCCCTCGCCCGCGCCGGTCCCCGAGACCCCGGGCGCCGCGGACGCCACGCAGGTGCTGTCCGGGCAGGGCGGCTCGCCGATGGGCGGCTACGACCCCAACGGCATGACCAGCGTGCTGCCGCCGGTCGGTGCCGCGGACGCCACCTCCGTACTTCCGAACACCGCGGCCCCCGGGGCCGACCCGACCTCGGTCATGCCGCCCGTACAGCGGCCGGACCAGCCGCACCCGTGGCAGTCGCAGATGCAGGCGGCCCGCGACCGCAACGAGCAGACGCAGATCCAGTACCTCGACCCGAGCGAGGACCCGCTGCGCCGCCGGCCGCAGCGGCAGGCGCCGCCGCCCCCGCAGCAGCAGCCGTACCGCCAGGGCCCGCCGCCGCAGCAGTACCAGCAGCCGCAGCGGCCCCAGTACCAGCAGCCTCCGCAGCAGCAGTACGCGCCTCCGCCGCCGCAGCACTACCAGCCGCAGCAGCACCAGCCCCAGCAGTACCAGCAGCCGCAGCAGCCCCAGTACCGGCAGCCGCAGCACCAGCCGCAGCCGCACCAGCCGCAGCACCAGCCCCCGCAGGGCCCGCCTCCGCAGCAGCCCGCCTCCCGGGAGCCGCGCGAGCCGCGCCGCCGCAGCGCCAACCCGGTGCACATCCCGGGCCTCGGCTGTCTCAAGGGCTGCCTGGTGCTGATCCTGGTGTTCTTCGTCGCGGGCTGGCTGATCTGGGAGCTGACCCCGCTCCAGGCGTGGGTCGGCACCGGGCGGGGCTGGTTCGACCAGGTGTGGACCTGGGGCACCGGCGCCGTCGACTGGATCACCACGATCGGCGAGGCGACCGGCAGCGGCAACGGCAACCAGTGATCGGGGCCCCGTAGCGCCGACTTCGTGGATTTGTCGACTTCTGGGACGTGTTTTCGCCCGCAGAAGTGAAGGTCGCCGCGAATCGGGGCCCCTACTGGCGTCCAACCCCCACCCGGCCGCGTAGCTTTGGTGCGTACGCCAGCCGCTGAGGGAGCAGTCGTGGCACGGAAGATCGGCAGCCGGTACACCGCGCACCAGATCCTTGGGCGCGGCAGCGCGGGCACGGTGTGGCTGGGCGAGGGGCCTGACGGGCCCGTCGCCGTCAAACTGCTGCGCGAGGACCTCGCGTCCGACCAGGAGCTGGTCGGACGGTTCGTCCAGGAGCGCAGCGCGCTGCTGGGCCTGGACCACCCGCACGTCGTCTCCGTCCGCGACCTCGTCGTCGACGGCAACGACCTCGCCCTCGTCATGGACCTCGTCCGGGGCACTGACCTGCGTACGCGCCTCGACCGCGAGCGGCGCCTGGCCCCCGAGGCGGCCGTGGCGATCGTCGCCGACGTCGCCGACGCGCTGGCCGCGGCGCACGCGGCGGGGGTCGTGCACCGGGACGTCAAGCCCGAGAACGTCCTGCTGGACATGCAGGGCCCGCTCGGCCCGGGCGGCGCGCACCCCGCGCTGCTGACCGACTTCGGCGTGGCCAAGCTGATCGACTCGCCCCGGCGGACCTCCGCCGGGCGGGCCTCGGCCCCGACGACCCGCATCATCGGCACGCCGGACTATCTGGCGCCCGAGATCGTGGAGGGGCTGCCCCCGCGGGCGGCCGTGGACATATACGCCCTCGCCACCGTCCTGTACGAGCTGCTGGCGGGCTTCACGCCGTTCGGCGGCGGGCATCCCGGCGCGGTGCTGCGGCGGCACGTGACCGAGACGGTCGTCCCGCTGCCGGGCATCCCCGACGAGCTGTGGCAGCTGATGGTCCAGTGCCTGGCCAAGGCCCCCGCGTCCCGGCTGCGGGCCTCGGAGTTGTCCGTACGCCTCAGGGAACTGCTGCCGCTGCTGGCCGGGATGCCGCCGCTGGACGTGGATGAGCCGGACGACGCCGAGCTCTCGGAGCTGTCGGGGCTGCCCGAGCCCGAGGGCGCGGCGGCGGACCCGGTCCGGCGGCGCGGGGTGGTCCCCCTGGTGCCGGGGTCCGCCACGGACTCGAACCGCGACACCCACACCTCGATGCGGGTACCGGGGCCGGACGAGCTGGCGGGGGGCGCGCTGGGCACGGCGCGGGTCCCGCGGCCCGCCGGCGGCCACCGGCCGGGCGCGGCCCGGCACCGTGCGGAGGCCGCGCGCAAGCGGCGGCTCGCCCTGACCGCCGGGGCGGTGGCACTGGTGGCCGTACTCGGCGTCGGCGGCTGGCTGGCCGTCTCGGGCGACGACGCGCCGCCCCAGGACAACAAGCGTTCGGGCCCGCGCACGCCGTAGGTGGGGCGGGGTGGGGAGCGGTGCCGCACAGCGGCCGTCCCCCGCCCACCCCGCACGGCGTGCTACGCGCCGATGAGCTCCGGGTGCCAGCGCCGCGCGACGGCGGGGTGGGCCCGTACCCAGCCCTTCAGCTCGTTGCGGCCGTACTCCGCGTGCAGCGGGTTCGACGCGTCGTGCGCGATGCCCGGCGCCGAGCTCAGGTACTCGCCGGGGACCGTGTCCACCACCGCGTCGAGCCGCGGGTTGTAGAAGAACGGCACCGAGAACCGCTCCACGCCGCCCTGCGGGCTCACCACCCGGTGGTCGGTGGCGGTCAGGTAGCCCTCCGTCGCGATCTCCAGCAGCTCGCCCAGGTTGACCACGAAGGCCCCCGGCATCGGCGGGACGTCGACGAATCCTCCGTCCCGCACCACCTGGAGCCCGCCCACCGAGTCCTGGAGCAGCAGCGTCAGGAAGCCGTAGTCCTTGTGCGCGCCGACCCCCTGGTCCGCGCCCGAGGGGGCCGATCCCGGGTAGCGGATCAGCTTCGTGTGCAGGTGCGGCCGGTCCGCGAAGGCCGCGTCGAAGAAGTCCGCAGGGGCGCCGATGGAGGTGAGGAGCTCCCGCAGGAGCCGGTGGGCCACGGAGGCCAGGCGGGACTGCCACTCCAGGACCGCCGTCCGCAGCTCCGGCAGCGCCGCCGGCCACTGGTTCGGCCCCTCCAGCCACAGGTACGCGGGGTCGCCCGGCCCCAGCTGCGGCGCCGGCCGCTCGGCGCCGACGTCCAGCTGGTCGCGCCAGTCGGAGGCGCCGCCGGTCAGCTCGTGCCCGATGCGGGTGTAGCCGCGGAAGTGCGGGGAGTTGAGATTGCTCACGGCCAGCCGGTCGGCCTCCGGGAGCGCGAAGAAAGCCCTGGTCAGCTCCAGGATGCGGGCGGTCTCGGCGGCGGTCACACCGTGCCCGGTCAGATGCAGGAAGCCGCTGTCGCGGGCGGCCGCGTGCAGTGCCTTGAGGAAATCGGCCCGCTGGGCCGGGTCGTCCGCCTGGGAGAGGTCCAGGACGGGGAGGGAGTGCGCGGACGGCATGACGTCTCCGTTTCGGATGTCACGGGGTCCTGTCCCCAGAGGTGGCGGGGTCGCGGAGGGGAGGGCCGCCGACAGGGATGGCGCCGGGGCCGCGTAGCCGCGTACAGGACCAAGTCGGATCGGGGTGGATCAGGCTTGGGGAAGGTCCGGCGGCAGACAGCTCGTCGTCGTGACACGCATGTGGTCCACATGGCGGCGCTTGACGAGGAGAACAGTCATACGGTGAGCGTACGCCCGTACGAGGCTCCATCAGTACGGGTGATCCGGCCTGCCCGGAGATCGACGTCCGGGGACCGGCTACGCTGGACCCGTGGCAGTCGTCGATGTTTCCGAAGAGCTGAAGTCCCTCTCCTCGACCATGGGGTCGATCGAGGCCGTCCTGGACCTCGACAAGCTGAGGGCAGAAATCGCCGTGCTCGAGGAGCAGGCCGCCGCGCCGTCCCTGTGGGACGACCCGGAGGCCGCCCAGAAGATCACGAGCAAGCTTTCGCACCTCCAGGCCGAGGTCCGCAAGACCGAGACCCTGCGCGGCCGCATCGACGACCTCGGGGTGCTCTTCGAGCTCGCCCAGGAGATGGACGACGCGGACACCCTGGCCGAGGCGGAGACCGAGCTCGTCTCCGTCCGCAAGGCGCTGGACGAGATGGAGGTCCGCACCCTGCTCTCCGGCGAGTACGCCGAGCGCGAGGCGCTGGTCAACATCCGCGCCGAGGCCGGCGGCGTGGACGCCTCCGACTTCGCCGAGCGCCTCCAGCGCATGTACCTGCGCTGGGCCGAGCGCCACGGCTACCCCACCGAGATCTACGAGACCTCGTACGCGGAAGAGGCCGGCATCAAGTCGACCACCTTCGTCGTCAAGGCCCCGTACGCCTACGGCACCCTCTCCGTCGAGCAGGGCACCCACCGCCTTGTCCGAATCTCGCCCTTCGACAACCAGGGCCGCCGCCAGACCTCCTTCGCGGGCGTCGAGGTGCTGCCGGTCGTCGAGACCAGCGACCACGTCGAGATCGACGAGGCCGAGCTGCGCGTGGACGTCTACCGTGCGTCCGGCCCCGGCGGCCAGGGCGTCAACACGACCGACTCGGCGGTGCGCATCACGCACCTGCCGACCGGCATCGTGGTCTCCTGCCAGAACGAGCGCTCGCAGATCCAGAACAAGGCCAGCGCGATGAACGTCCTCCAGGCCAAGCTGCTGGAGCGGCGCCGCCAGGAGGAGAAGGACAAGATGGACGCCCTCAAGGACGGCGGAAGCTCCTGGGGCAACCAGATGCGGTCCTACGTCCTGCACCCGTACCAGATGGTCAAGGACCTCCGGACGGAGTTCGAGGTCGGCAACCCGCAGGCGGTGCTCGACGGCGAGATCGACGGCTTCCTGGAGGCCGGCATCCGCTGGCGCAAGCAGCAGGAGCAGACCGCGTAGGCGCCTACGCCCCGCGGACAGCAGAGGGCCCGGACACCACGCAAAGTGTCCGGGCCTTTCGTGTCTGATCGGTACGTGGCGGAGAAGGGAACTACGCCGTCTGCTGTGCCACCAGTGCCAGTGCGGCCACCAGGACCACCAGAAGCGCGATGAGCGCCACGGGGTTCAGGCCGGAGAAGGGGCCCTCCTGCTGGAGGCGCTCCCGGTTCGCCCGGCACACAGGGCAGCGGCCCTGGCTGACGGGTGCGGCGCAGTTCGCGCACACGAGCCGGTCATATGTCATGCGCTCCTCCTCTCGTCCCCTAGGTGTCCCTCTGTGAGAGACAACGGCGCGGGGAACGTGTCCGTTCCCCCTACCACTGTGCCAGCTTCGCCGACATTCGGCGCGGCCCGTCCGGGCAATCGCGGTCGAGGGCCCCTCGCAGCCGGGGATATATCGGACAACTCCGGACGCCGGGTCCACACCTCGCGCCCGTTCGCGTATGGTCACGCACACCTACTCCCGGCGACCGTGGTGCACCCGTGATCCGATTCGACAACGTCTCCAAGTCCTACCCGAAGCAGAACCGCCCCGCACTCAGAGATGTCTCCCTGGACATCGCGAAGGGCGAGTTCGTCTTCCTGGTCGGCTCCTCCGGCTCCGGCAAGTCCACCTTCATGCGGCTCATCCTGCGCGAGGAGCGGGCGAGCCACGGCCAGGTGCACGTCCTGGGCAAGGACCTCGCCAGACTCTCCAACTGGAAGGTTCCGCACATGCGGCGCCAGCTGGGGACCGTGTTCCAGGACTTCCGACTCCTGCCCAACAAGTCGGTGGCCGACAACGTGGCCTTCGCCCAGGAGGTCATCGGCAGGCCGCGCGGCGAGATCCGCAAGGCCGTCCCGCAGGTCCTCGAACTGGTCGGCCTCGGCGGCAAGGAGGACCGGATGCCCGGCGAGCTCTCCGGTGGTGAGCAGCAGCGCGTGGCCATCGCCCGCGCCTTCGTCAACCGTCCGGCCCTGCTGATCGCGGACGAGCCCACCGGCAACCTCGACCCGCAGACCTCCGTCGGGATCATGAAGCTGCTGGACCGGATCAACCGGACCGGCACCACCGTGATCATGGCGACCCACGACCAGCAGATCGTCGACCAGATGCGCAAGCGCGTCATCGAACTCGAACAGGGCCGACTCGTGCGCGACCAGTCGCGCGGCGTCTACGGCTACCAGCACTGAAAGGTCCCTGAGACGCAATGCGCGCCCAGTTCGTCATGTCGGAGATCGGCGTCGGTCTCCGTCGCAATCTCACCATGACCTTCGCGGTCATCATCTCCGTGGCCCTTTCGCTGGCCCTGTTCGGCGGCTCCCTGCTCATGCGTGACCAGGTCAGCAATATGAAGGGCTACTGGTACGACAAGGTCAACGTCTCGATCTACCTCTGCAACAAGAACGACTCCGAGGCCACCAACGGGGCGTCCTGCTCCAAGGGCGCGGTGACACCGGAGCAGAAGCAGGCCCTGGAGACCGAGCTCAAGGGCATGGACCTCGTCGAGACCGTCACGTACGAGTCCTCCGACGAGGCCTTCAAGCACTACAAGGAGCAGTTCGGCCACACCGCCCTGGCCGCCTCCATCACCCCGGACCAGATGCCCGAGTCCTTCCGGGTCAAGCTCAAGCAGCCGGAGAAGTACAAGGTCATCACGACCTCCTTCTCGGGCCGTGACGGCGTCCAGTCGGTCGAGGACCAGCGCACCGTGCTGGACAACCTCTTCAGGCTCCTGGGATACCTCAACTGGGCCGCCCTCGGCATCATGCTGATCATGCTCGTGGTGGCGCTGCTGCTGATCGTCAACACGGTGCGCGTCTCCGCCTTCAGCCGGCGGCGCGAGACCGGGATCATGCGGCTGGTGGGTGCCTCCAGCTTCTACATCCAGGTGCCGTTCATCATGGAGGCGGCCTTCGCCGGCCTCATCGGCGCGGTCTTCGCCTGCGGCATGCTGGGCGCCGGCCAGTACTTCGTCATCGACCACGGCGCCGCGCTGCGCACGAAGATGGAGCTGATCAACTTCATCGGCTGGGACTCCGTCCTGACGAAGCTGCCGCTGGTGCTCGTCATCGGCGTGCTGATGCCCTCCCTGGCCGCCTTCATCGCGTTGCGCAAGTACCTGAAGGTGTGACAAGCGCCCCGCGGGCGGTACGGTCAACCACCCGTACCGCCGCGGGGCTTGTCCTAGACTCGGCGCCATGCCGGGACTGTCCGCCTTCTGTCTCCGGCCCCGCGACCTGCGTCGCGGGGCCGTTTTGACGTTGGTCTTCCTCGTGGCCGTCGGCACTGCCGCGAGCGTCGGGTGCTGGGACTTCGACACCCCCTCGGACCCGTCGGACGCGGGAGCCGTACTGGTCGCCCGCAGCGTGGACGGCCCGGCGCAGGACCCCGCGGCCGGACCCGCGCCCAGGGAGGCGGGCACCGCCGACCGGGAGGCCGTCGCCCGCGCCGCGGCGGATGCGGTCGCCGCCGGGAAGTCCGGCAAGAGCGCCGCCCAGGAGGTGGTCAGCCGCAGCGGGGACCGCTGGGGCACCGTCTACGACCAGGGCGAGTACGAGGCCTTCAGTGCGGACCTCGACGGCCGCTGGACCGGCGTCGGGCTCTGGGCCCAGCGCCGCCAGGGCGGCAGCATCGAGATCGACCGGGTACAGCCCGGCGGCCCCGCCGCCCGGGCCGGCCTGCGCGCCGGGGACCGGCTGCTGAGCATCGACGGGCAGGGCGTGACCGGGCTGCGCGTCCCCGAGGTGGTGGCCCTGCTGCGCGGCGCCGCCGGAACCCCCGTGGTGCTGAGCCTGACCCGCGACGGCGCCGACCTCACCCGCACCGTGCGGCGCGAGGAACTGCGCGCCGAGCCGGTGACCGTACGGGAACTCCCGGGCGGGATCACCGTCATCAAGGTCGCCTCCTTCACCCGCGGCTCCGGCGAACGGGTCCGCGACGCCGTCCGCGCGGCCCCGGCCGGCTCCGGCGTCATGCTCGACCTGCGCGGCAACACCGGCGGGCTGGTCACCGAGGCGGTGACGGCCGCCGCCGCGTTCCTCGACGGCGGGCTCGTGGCCACGTACGACGTACGGGGTGACCAGCACGCCCTGTACGCCCCGCCGGGCGGCGACACGGCCCGGCCGCTGGTGGCCCTTGTGGACGGCGGCACGATGAGCGCGGCCGAACTCGTGACGGGCGCCCTCCAGGACCGCGGCCGCGCCGTGACGGTCGGCACCCGGACCTTCGGCAAGGGCTCGGTGCAGATGCCGACGCAGCTCCCGGACGGCTCGGTGGCCGAGCTGACGGTCGGCACGTACCGCACTCCGGCGGGCCGGAGCCTCGACGGCAGCGGCATCACACCGGACCTGGCGGCGACCGACGGGGCCGAGGAGCGGGCCCGCGCGGTATTGGGTGGCCTCGGGGTGGGTCCGTAGTGCGAAAATGACCGCACTATGGCTAAGGAAAAAGGGCGCAAGCTGATCGCCCAGAACAAGAAGGCGCGGCACGACTACACGATCCTCGACACCTACGAGTGCGGTCTCGTGCTCACGGGCACCGAGGTCAAGTCCATGCGCCAGGGCAGGGCCTCGCTGGTGGACGGCTTCGTGTCGGTCGAGGGCCGCGAGGCCTGGCTGTACAACGTGCACGTGCCGGAGTACAGCCAGGGCACCTGGACCAACCACAGCGCCCGGCGCAAGCGCAAGCTCCTCATGCACCGGGAGGAGATCGACAAGCTGGAGCGCAAGTCGGAGGAGTCGGGTCACACGATCGTGCCCCTGTCCCTCTACTTCAAGGACGGCCGCGCGAAGGTCGAGATCGCGCTGGCGAAGGGCAAGAAGGAGTACGACAAGCGGCAGACGCTCCGGGAGAAGCAGGACACCCGCGAGACGAACCGTGCGATCTCGGCGATCCGCCGCAAGCAGCGGGGCACGGTTTAAACTCCTGGCACGCGGTGGTCCACTTCGCGTACCATGGCGTCAGCACCCCCCGCTTGCGGGTGGGCGCAGCTTGAGCAGTATCCAACTGAATAGCGTGCCAACATGGGGATGATCGGTTTCGACAGCGGATGTCGATGCAGGGGAAGCGAGCCGAGGAAGCGGCAATGATCTCGTAAACCATATGTCGCAAACAATAATCGCCAACTCCAAGAGCGATAACTCCCGCTTCACCCTCGCTGCCTAATAACAGTGAGCTGAAGCCTCTGTGAGGAGCGTCAGCCCGGAAGTGGTCCCGGTCCGGATCCTGGCGTCAATTAGGGATCTAAACCTCTAGCCCCGGTCACGGGGGTTTGAGGGAAATCAAACAGTGACTGAGCCCGTCGGAGACTTGTCCGTGTGATCTCCGGGGCTGAGAAAAGCGCAGCGGAATGCGCTCGGAGAAGCCCTGCTTCTGCACCGTTGGACGCGGGTTCGATTCCCGCCATCTCCACCACCCCATGTGGGCAAAGGCCCCGCGGCCTCTCGGCTGCGGGGCCTTTGTCATGCCGGATCAGTAGTGGTAGCGGGCCTTGAGGATCTTGACTTCCTTCTCGTCCGCCCGGTAGACGAGGCGGTGTTCGTCATCGATCCGGCGGGACCAGTAACCCGACAGTTCGCCCTTCAGGGGCTCGGGCTTGCCGATGCCGCCGAACGGGTCGCG
The DNA here is from genome assembly GCF_055604165.1 of Streptomyces sp. NPDC037242. Taxonomy (NCBI): domain Bacteria; kingdom Bacillati; phylum Actinomycetota; class Actinomycetes; order Kitasatosporales; family Streptomycetaceae; genus Streptomyces; species Streptomyces sp. NPDC037242. The sequence continues at coordinate 48,997 of NZ_JBVJUY010000033.1, read as the reverse complement.
TTGGATCTCGCCGATCAGGCGGGTGATCCTGCGGGCCATCTTCCGGTCCGAGGAAAGCCAGAAGAGGAAGTCCTCCCAGCCGTCGGGGTCGAAGTGGACGCTCCTCACTCCTCGCCCCCGGCCAGGTCCCTCAGCTCGTCCATGGTCTTGGTGATGGCGGGTGTGCTCTCGCGGTCCCGGGCCACCGCTGCCATCAGTCGCTGGGCGTTGGCGGGTGAGCGGAGCAGGTAGACGGTCTCCTGCCAGGAGTCGTAGTCATCGGCGGACATGAGGACGGCGTCGCCGTTCTTGGAGGTGATGCGCACCGGGGCGTGGTCGGTGTTGACGCGTTCGATCAGGGGGAACAGGGTTGCCCTGGCTTCGCTTGCGCTGATGGACACGGTGCCCACTCCTCTCGGACTTGTACCAATTTATGGTACAGGATAGGTACCGAAAACTGGTACGAGCGCAAAGGCCCCGCGGCCTCTCGGCTGCGGGGCCTTCGTCATGCGTGGGTGGGGGTCAGCAGAACGGGACCTTGTTGAGGTTCTGGGCGTAGCGGGCGGCGATCCAGCCGCGGCCGTCCGCCAGCTTGTACCAGAGCGAATTGCCGTCGATGTTCTGGCCGTTGGTCTTGCACTGGAGGGTGACCACCGTGCCGGTCAGGGCCTTGCCCGTCTTCGCGTACTGCGTGCCGGGGCCGGAGCGGATGCCGAGGCCCTTGCCGGGGGTGACGATGCGGGCCTTCGGGGACTCGTGGCCGCCGTGGTGGCCGTCGCACTTCTTGCAGTGGCCGCCGGGCTTGCCGGTGTCGCCCTTCGGTCCCCGGGGTCCCTGCGGGCCCCGGGGGCCGGCGGGGCCGGTGTCGCCCTTGGGTCCCTTCCTGCCCTTGTCGCCCTTCGGGCCCTGGTCGCCCTTGTGCCCCTTGGGGCCTTGGTCGCCCTGGTGTCCCTTGGGGCCCTGGGGTCCGCGGGGGCCCTGCGGGCCGGAGGGGCCGGCCGGGCCTCGGGCGCCCGTGGTTCCGGTCGTTCCCTTCTCGCCCCGCTCGCCCTTCTCGCCGCGGTCGCCCTTGTCGCCCTTCTCGCCGCCCGACGGGCCCGTTTCGCCCTTCGGGCCGGTTTCGCCCCGGTCTCCCTTGTCTCCCTTCGGGCCGGGCGCGCCCTGGTTGCCCTGTTCACCGCGCTCGCCCTGTTCGCCGCGGTCTCCCTGTTCGCCCTTCTCGCCGCGGTCGCCCTTGTCGCCCTTGGGGCCCGGGCGGCCGGGCTTGCCGTGGTGGCCGGGCTTTCCGTCGTGGCCCGGGCGGCCGTCGTCGCCCTTGGGACCCGTCACCGGGGTGGCGACCCCGAACAGCGCGGTCGCGTCCGTGCCGGTCTCCCACTCGCCCCCGTCCAGGGTGGTGCCCTCCGGGGCGTCCGCGTCCACCCGCAGCGCCACCCCCAGCCGCGTCCGCGTGTTCGCGGGGAAGGTGAAGCCGGCACGGGTCGCGGCGTTGCAGGTCAGCAGGCGGGCGTCGGACGACCGCTCGCACGCGACGGAGGCGCGCTTGCCGTCCCAGTAGAAGCGGGTCTCCGGGAAGGTCGTCCGCTCCGGCGCGGTGATCCGGAACGTGCGGCTGATCGCCGGATCCGCCCCGTTGACGGCCGCGATGACGATGCGGCCCGTCCTGCCCGGAGCGATCGAGGGGAGGTACGGCTGGGTGAACCGGATGTTCGACGAGTCGGCCAGGGCCGGCACGGCCGGCACGAGGCAGCTTGCGGTGACGGCCGCGACGATCAGGGCCGCGGGCACGGGGCGGGAAGCAGACAAGGGGTGTTCCTCCGCAAGGGGAAGGGCGTTGGGAAGACACCCCCAGTTATTGCGGATCTTGGGCGGCGCCGGCGAGTACCACGCGGGAACGGTCACCCGGCCGCCGGATGAACCGCCCCGCGACGACGGCCGACAGGGCGGCCGCCACGGGCAGCAGGTAGGCCGTCGCCGGGCCGAAGCGGTCCACCGCCGCGCCCGCGGTGGCGGAACCGGCCGCGATGCCCGCGAAGATGGCCGTGACGGCCAGCGTCATGCCCTCGTTCAGACGGCCCTCGGGCGTACGGGCGTGGACCAGGGACATCGCCGTCACCATCGTCGGAGCCGTGGCCATGCCCGCGAGGAGCAGGGCCGGGGCCAGCAGTACGACGGAGCCGGTGGCCGCGGCGGCCGCGGGCAGGGCCATCGCGGCGGCCAGGACGGCCAGGCAGGTCCCCAGGCCCCGCGGGCGCAGGGTGCCGTAGAGCAGGCCGGCCGCGCAGGAGCCCGCCGCCTGGAAGGCCAGGATCAGGCCCGTGCCGGCGCCCATCGCGTGCGCGTCGAGGTAGGCGATCGAGGAGACCTCCATCGAGCCGAACACCAGGCCCAGGGCCAGGAAGAGGAACAGCAGCGGGCCCAGCGCGCCGAGCGGCGAGCCGCGCCGGGGCGCCGCCGTCACCGGGGGCTCGGTGGCGCGCCGGGAGGTGAAGACCAGCATGCCGGTGAGGAGCAGGGCCGCCCCGGTGAGGGTGCCCGCCTCCGGGAAGACGGCCGAGCAGAGGAACGCGGCCAGGACCGGGCCGAACATGAAGCAGAACTCGTCGGCGGCCTGCTCGAAGGACATCGCCGTGTGGTGCTCGGCCGGCGAGCCGCGCAGCAGGTGCGTCCAGCGGGCCCGGGACATGCCGCCGATGTTCGGGGTGGTGGCCGTGGCGGCGTACGCGGCGAAGAGGGTCCACGCGGGGGCTTCGAGGCGGATGCAGGCGACCAGGGCGAGGGAGCCGAGGACCGCGATCAGCGTGGCCGGTACGGCGATCCGGGCCTGGCCGTAGCGGTCGATCAGCCGGGCCGTCCAGGGCCCGACCAGTGCGGTGGCGCCGAGGCCGGTGGCCGTGACCGCGCCGGCGAGGGCGTACGAGCCGCGCTGACCGGCGATCATCATCACCGCGCTGATCCCGAACATGCCCGTCGGGAGCCGCGCGATCAGGTTCCCGGCGGTGAAGGCCCGGGTGCCGGGGAGGGTGAACAGCCGCCCGTACGGGCCCCGGGCGCGGGGCGCGGCAGCGGCGGGCGCGGCCGCCGGCGGGGTGGCGAGGACGAGGGTGGTGCCGGTCACGGTCATCAGCGGGGTGGTGGGCATGGATCAAGCCTCCGGCCCGGGGCCGGTCCCGGTCCAACACCTGTTCAGGGCCGATTCACCGCCGTCTGTTGTTAGTCTCCGGGAGTGACAGCCCGTGATGTGGAACCCCGCCTGCTGCGCGGATTCGTGGCCGTGGCCGAGGAGTTGCACTTCACCCGCGCCGCCGCCCGCCTGTACGTCGCCCAGCAGGCCCTGAGCCGGGACGTGCGCCGCCTCGAACAGGTCCTGGGCACGGGGCTGTTCGTACGCACCACCCGCGCCGTCGAGCTCACCCCGGACGGCGAGCGGCTGCTGCCCCTGGCCCGCAACGTGCTGCGCGCCCACGAGGAGCTCGCCGGTGCCTTCGCCGGGCCGCGCCCGCTGCTCGTCGATCACAACACCGACGGCCCCGGCACCGCGCGCAACGTCCTCCTGCGGGCCCGGGAGCTCGCGCCGGACTGCGAGCTGATGGCCCGCTTCGAGAGCGGGCTGACCTACGCCGCCGCCGAGGTCGCGGCGGGGCGGCTCGACGTCTCCTTCGGGTACGCCGCCGGCCTGCCCCCGGCGCTGCGGGCCGGGCTCGCGCAGATGCCCGTACGGTACGAGCCGCTCGCGGTACTGCTGCCCGCCGGGCACGCGCTGGCCGGGCGGGCCGGCGTACCGCTGGAGCTGGACGCGCTGGCCGGGGAGAGCGTGTACACCGGGGCGGGCAACGCGCGGACCCTGGAGTGGACCGGTCTGGCGGGGGAGCTGTTCGCCGGGCGCGGGATCGAGCAGGCGGCGCCCGCCCCGGTGGCGGTGGGCAAGGACGAGTTCCGCCGGGTGATGGCCAAGACCGGCAACCCGGTGCTCGTGACGGTGGACTTCGCCGACATGCCCGGGTGCGTGAAACGGCCGCTCGTCGACCCGGTGCCGCTGTCGCCGCTCGCGATGGTGTGGCGCAAGGGCTTCGGCCATCCCGGGCTGGACGCCCTGCGCGCGGCCGCCGCCGAGCTCGCCGCCGCGCGGGGCTGGCTGGACGTGCCCCCCGGGAGCTGGCTGCCCGCCGCGCTCACAGCTGGCACCGACGGAGGGTGAGTGCAAGGTTTCCCGGCGGTCATCCGGCGGGGACCGGGGCCGAAACGAGCCCTTCCTACGGTCGTCACCACGGACGCGACGGCAGCTGTGGAGGCGTGTGATGACCTGGATCGAACACTGGGATCCGGAGGACGAAACCTTCTGGAAGACCTCGGGCGAGAAGATCGCCCGGCGCAACCTGCTGTACTCCGTGCTCTCCGAGCACATCGGCTTCTCGATCTGGTCCCTGTGGTCGGTGATGGTCCTCTTCATGGGGCCGCAGTACGGGATCGACCCGGCCGGGAAGTTCTTCCTCATCGCCACCGCCACCTGCGTCGGCGCCCTCGTACGGGTGCCGTACACCTTCGCCGTCGCCCGCTTCGGCGGCCGGAACTGGACGGTGGTCAGCGCCCTGCTGCTGCTCCTGCCGACGCTGGCCGCGCTGGTGGTCATGGAGCCGGGGACCTCCTACGGCACGTTCCTGGCCGTCGCCGCGCTGACGGGGGTGGGCGGCGGCAACTTCGCCTCCTCGATGACGAACATCAACGCCTTCTTCCCGCTCCGCAAGAAGGGCTGGGCGCTCGGACTCAATGCGGGCGGCGGGAACATCGGCGTACCCGTGGTGCAGCTGATCGCTCTGCTGGTCATCGCCACCGCCGGGGCGGGCCGCCCCAGGCTGCTGCTCGCCATCTACCTCCCGCTGATCGTGATCGCGGCCGTGCTGGCCGCCTTGCGGATGGACAACCTGGCCCCCGTGCGCAACGACACCGGCGCGGTACGGGAGGCGGGGCGCGACGCGCACACCTGGATCATGGCGTTCCTCTACATCGGCACCTTCGGATCCTTCATCGGCTACAGCTTCGCCTTCGGACTGGTGCTCCAGACCCAGTTCGGCCGGACCCCGCTCCAGGCGGCCTCGCTCACCTTCATCGGCCCCCTCCTCGGCTCGCTGATCCGCCCCGTCGGCGGGGCGCTCGCGGACCGCTTCGGCGGGGCCCGGATCACGCTGGGCACCTTCGTGGCCATGGCGGCCGCGACCGGAGTGGTCATCTTCGCCTCGGTGCGGGAGTCGCTGCCGGTCTTCCTCGTCGGGTTCGTGTCCCTGTTCGTGCTCAGCGGGCTCGGCAACGGCTCCACGTACAAGATGGTCCCCGGCATCTTCCAGGCGAAGGCCCTCGCCCGCGGGATGAGCGGCGAGGACGCGGCCGCCTACGGGCGCCGGCTGTCCGGGGCCTCCATGGGGCTGATCGGCGCGGTGGGCGCCCTCGGCGGCCTCGGCATCAACCTGGTCTTCCGGGAAGCGTTCTTGAGTTCCGGCTCCGGAACGGCCGCCTTCGTGACCTTCCTCGGCTTCTACGCCGCCTGCTGCGCGGTCACTTGGGCGGTATACCTTCGCCGGCCCGCCGCCGTGAGCGCCCCGGAGACCGGGACGGCGGCGAAGCCGCAGCTCACCTCGGTGTAACGCCGGTTAACGGTGTGGAAATGCGGGTGAACCGAGCCTGATACGCGCCCTTGGCAGGCTCGGCTCACGCGACACCCGACCCACTGCGCGAGGCAGGTCACCATGTACGACACCCACACCGGGCCCCTGGCCGGCTTCACCGTCGGCGTCACCGCCGCCCGGCGGGCCGACGAGCTGATCGCCCTGCTGCGCCGGCGCGGAGCCAACGTGCTGCACGCGCCGGCCCTGCGGATCGTGCCGCTGGACGACGACACCGAGCTGCTCGCCGCGACCAAGAAGCTGATCGGCTTCGCCCCGGACGTCGTGGTGGCCACCACCGCCATCGGCTTCCGCGGGTGGATCGAGGCCGCCGACGGGTGGGGGATCGGGGAGGAGCTGCTCGGGCGGCTGCGCGAGACCGAGCTGCTGGCGCGCGGCCCGAAGGTCAAGGGCGCGATCCGGGCCGCCGGGCTGGTGGAGACCTGGTCACCGCAGTCCGAGTCCCTCGCCGAGGTCCTCGACCGGCTGCTGGCGGCCGGGGTCGAGGGCCGGCGCATCGCGATCCAGCTGCACGGGGAGCCGCTGCCCGGGTTCATCGAGGCGCTGCGGGACGGCGGGGCCGAGGTGGTGGACGTACCGGTGTACCGGTGGATGGCGCCCGAGGACCTGGGGCCGCTGGACCGGCTGCTGGACGCGGTGGTCTCGGGGTCGGTGGACGCGGTGAGCTTCACCTCGGCCCCGGCGGTGGCCTCGCTGCTGGCGCGGGCCGCGGAGCGCGGCGTACGGGAACCCCTGTTGGCGGCGCTGCGCGACGGCGGGGTGCTGTCCGCGTGCGTGGGGCCGGTGACCGCGCTGCCGCTCCAGGCGGAGGGGGTGGCGACCCTGCAGCCCGAGCGGTTCCGGCTGGGGCCGCTCGTACAGCTGCTCTGCACCGAACTGCCGGGACGCGCGCGGGTGCTGCCGGTCGCGGGGCACCGGGTGGAGATCCGCGGCCAGGCCGTGGTGGTGGACTCGGAGCTGCGCCCCGTACCGCCGGCGGGGATGGCCCTGCTGCGGGCCCTGTCGCGCCGGCCCGGGTGGGTGGTGGCCCGGTCGGAACTGCTGCGGGCGCTGCCGGGCGCGGGGCGCGACGAGCACGCGGTGGAGACGGCGATGGCGCGGCTGCGGGTGGCGCTGGGCGTGCCGATGCTGATCCAGACGGTGGTCAAGCGGGGGTACCGGCTGTCGCTGGACGCAGGGGAGTGCGCGCCCGTAGGGGGGTCGGTTAGCGTACCCGGATGATCATTGACGGAGTGGAGATGCGGGGCATCACGCTGGACGATGCCGCCGGACTGGCCGACGTACTCACGCGCAACCGGGCGTACTTGGCGCCCACCGAACCCGACCGGTCCGAGCAGTTCTACACCGAGGCGGGCCAGCTGGCACGGATCGAGGCGCTGCTCGCCGACCGGGACGGCGGCCGCGTGCTGCCCTTCGTACTGAGCGCCGACGGCGTGCCGGTCGGGGCGATCAACCTCGGCTCCATCACGCTCGGGCCGCTGTGCAGCGGCGGCGTCGGCTACTGGATCGACGAGGCCTGGACCGGGAAGGGCCTGGCCACCGCCGCCGTGAAGGAGGTCTGCCGGATCGCCCGCGACGAGGTCGGCCTGCACCGGGTGGAGGCCGGCACCCTCCTGGACAACCACGGCTCCCAGCGGGTGCTGGCCAAGTCGGGCTTCACCGCCTACGGGATCGCCCCGCGGTACCTCCACATCAACGGCGCCTGGCGCGACCACCGCCTCTTCCAGCGCCTGCTGCACGACGACCCGCCGCGGTACTAGGTCGTGTCGTCAAAGTCCCCTCTGGCCGGCGGGGCCTTGACGACACTCCCTAGGTCGCGGCCAGCCAGCTGCCGATCGGGTCGACCACCAGCAGCGCCAGCAGGAGCAGCGCCGGTACGGCGGTACGGCGCAGTCGGGAGGACGGGCCGGGCGCCGCGCCCGTGCCCGGGCCCGGGCCCGCGCTCGTGACCGCGCCGAACGTACGGGGCCGGACGCGGAAGGTGCTGTTCGGGTGGCGGGACTGCATCCGCCCCAGCCACCCGCACAGCACCAGGCCCGCGTAGCAGAGCGCCGTCGGCACCGCCGCCCCGCCGAACTCGTTCAGCGCGAACCCCAGCAGGACGACCACCCAGCCGACCAGCACCACCGGCTGCTCCCAGGTCGCGTACGACCCGACGACCTGCGCCGGGCGGGCCAGCGCACGCCTGCGCCAGGGCCAGCTCGGGTGCGTGTGCCAGGGCAGGGTGACCCACCGCGACCACGGCACCGACCGGTCCCAGACCGCCGGATCCGCGCCCTGGTCCACCGCGTCCAGATCCGCGCACAGTTCGCGGCTGCGCAGGATCTCGGTGTGGGTCACGTAGGCCAGCGCGGCCAGCAGCGCGAGGAGCTCCGCCTCGCCACCGAGGTCGAGGCCCTCGCCCGGCCAGGGCGCGGGGGCCGCGGCCAGACGGTAGGTCAGGATCGCGTGCGGCACCGCGGCGGTGAGCAGGAAGGCCCACCACAACGCCCGAGCCGCGCAGCCCAGTTCCACGTCCCGGTTGCGGATGTGGGCCAGCTCGTGGAGGACCACCGCCTCGAAGTGCCGGGGGCGCGACTTCAGCAGCGGCCTCAGGCCCGCGTTGACGCACACCGTGTACCGTCCGGCCCCGCCGAAGGTCACCGCCGTCGCCGACATGCGCAGCGGTGCGACGAGGAACCGCGGGAGCGGCTGCACCCCCGAGCGCCGGCACAGGTCCCGCAGGGCGAGGTCGAGCGCCGAGCCGGGGCCGACCGGCACCATCCGGCCCGTCCACCGGCGCCACACCGGCGTGACCAGGAAGAGCACGAAGGCAGCGGCGGCCAGGACCACGCCCGCCCACAGCGCGGGAGGCAGTGCGGCGTCCGCGAGCAGCCGGCCGTAGTGCGCGGCCGCCTGCGGCCTCACCATCCGCACCTCGTTCAGCGGCAGTCCCCCCAGGCCCCGGGCCTCGGGCGTGGCGAGGAACGCCTCGTACAGCGGGCCCGAGCGTCGGGCGCGGGCCGAGCGCATCCGCAGGCCGACCGCGACGACGAGGAGTGCGAGGAGGAACAGCGCCGACCGGCGGGTCGACCCCTGGCCCAGGACACGCTGGTCCTGCCGGGCGATGGGGTCACGCACCCCCGGCGGGCCCTTCCGCGGGTCCGGCCGCGGGCCGTTCCGCAGGGCCGGCCGCGGGTCCGGCCGAAGGGCCCGCCGCAGGGCCGGCCGAGGGTCCGGACGAAGGCCCCGCCGCCCCGGTGGCCAGTCGGGCCACCACCGCGTCCGCCAGGGCATCCGCCCGGTGCGGCTCCACGCCCGCGGCCAGCGCGCGCTCGCGCACCTGCGTGCGTACCGCGTCGAACTGCTCCGGCAGCAGCACCGGCACCGCGACCGGCTCCGCCGCGGCCGCCGGCCGCCGCAGCACCCGCCGCAGCCACGGGCGGGCCGCACGGCCCGCGCCGTCCACGGCCGCGGCCGCGCCCCGCTGCGCGACCTCGGTCACGACCAGCCACACCACGGGCGCGACCAGCGCCGCCACCTCGGCCGCGCCGAAGCCGAGCGGGTCGCGCCTCTCGCGCCTGCGCCGGAACAGCCGCGTGACCTGTGCGTCGTTCAACGCGGCCGTTCCGTCCAGCAGTTCCAGCTCCTCGGGGGCCTGCTGCGCGAGAATCTCCCGGACCAGCTGGCGTACGTTCCGCGGCTGCATGTGCGTCCTCCCCTTCGCCACCGGCCGGCACTGGCCGGCACCGACCGGTCCAACGAGCTTGGGCGCCGGCACGGCACGCCGCCCGCGTACGGGGGCTTCCGCCGCGGAGCGGGTACGGGCACTCTGGGGGCACGCCCCAAGAGGGAGGCGGTGACGGGCATGTGGTTCGACTCCGGGCGGGTCTGCCTGGACCTGGTGGCCACCTTCGGGTCCCGCGGGGACGTCGGGGGCGCCGAGGGGATCCGGGACGGCGACGAGCTGCGGCTGTGGCTCGTAGGGACCGGGCTGGTCCCGGGCCGGACGCCCCTGAACCAGATCCAGACCGACTGGGTCCAGGCGTTCCGGGCACTGCGCGCCGACGTGGAGAGCCTCGTACGGGCCGAACTGGCCGCGGCGGGGCCCGACGGGGGCGCGCTGGCCCGGGTCAACGCGGCGGCCGCCGGTCCGCCCCCGGGACTGTGTGCAGTACCGGACCAAGAGGGCCATCTCGTACGGGAGTTGTGCGGCGGGGTGGAGTGCGGGGCGCTGCTCGCCGCCGTGGCCCGGGACGCCGTGGAACTGCTCACCGATCCCGGCGACCGGGCGCTGCTGCGGGCCTGCGAGGGCGAGGGCTGCTCCCGGGTCTACCTGGACACCTCGCGCGGACACCGGCGGCGCTGGTGCTCCAGCGAGCTGTGCGGCAACCGCGAGCGGGTGGCCCGGCACCGGCGCAGGGTCCTGGCGGCCCGCCCCGGGTAGCCGGGCGCCCGCCGACCCGGCCAGAGCCCCCGCCGACCCGGCCAGAGCCCCCGCCGGAGTCCGCCGCGGGCGGTTCCGGGCGGTTCGCGCAGTGATCTTCGTCGTGATCCGCCGCCGTTCCCGGAACGGGCGTGCGGACAGGGGGCCGGTTCGCGTACGGTTGACGGTCGCCCATGCACGTCAGAAGGGGGCCTTGGTGGCCGCGCAGAATGCCGCTGTCGACAGCACGGCGGATTCCGTCCGCGATCGGGAGATCGCGGTCGAGCAGACGCATCTCGACCAGGTGTACCGACGCCTCGAGGAGAAGATCCACGAGGCCGAGTTCCTGATGAACGACGCCGCCAAACGTGGCCAGGTGGGGACGCCCGGCGCGCTCGCCGAGCGCGACGCGCAGGTCTTCCGCGCCGGCATCCACCTCAACCGGCTGAACAACGAGTTCGAGGACTTCCTCTTCGGCCGCATCGACCTGGTGCTCGGCAAGGACGGGGAGCGCGGGCCGGACGGCGCGTACACCTCCGTCGAGCCGGCCGACGACGCGATCCGCGCCGACCTCACCGCCGACATCGCCGAGACGCTGCACATCGGCCGCATCGGGGTCCTGGACTCCGACTACACGCCGCTCGTCATCGACTGGCGCGCCCCGGCGGCCGCGCCGTTCTACCGCTCCACGCCCAAGGACCCCGGCCGCGTCGTGCGCCGCCGCGTGATCCGCTCCAAGGGCCGCAAGGTGCTCGGCGTCGAGGACGACCTGATGCGCCCCGAGGTCACCGCCTCGCTGAACGGGCAGGAGCTGCCCGCCATCGGCGACGGAGCCCTGATGGCCGCCCTCGGGCGGGCCCGTACGCACTCGATGCGCGACATCGTCTCCTCCATCCAGGCCGAGCAGGACCTCGTCATCCGGGCCCCCGCCGCCTCGGTCGCCGAGGTCGCGGGCGGGCCGGGCACCGGCAAGACCGCCGTCGCCCTGCACCGCGCCGCGTACCTGCTCTACCAGGACCGGCGCCGCTACTCCGGCGGCATCCTGATCGTCTCCCCGACGCCGCTGCTCGTCGCGTACACCGAGGGCGTGCTGCCCTCCCTCGGCGAGGAGGGCCAGGTCGCCATCCGCGCGCTCGGCTCGCTCGTCGACGGGGCCGAGGCGACCACGTACGACGATCCGTCCGTGGCCCGCGTCAAGGGCTCCTCCCGGATGCTCAAGGTCCTGCGCAAGGCCGTACGGGGCACCCTGGAGCTCGGCAACGCCCGCGGCCCCGCCCCGGACCGGCTCCGGGTGGTGGCCTTCGGCCGGCGCCAGGAGCTGGAGGCCGACGAGCTGAACCGGATCCGCCAGAACGTGCTCGGCGGCACCGCCCCCGTCAACCTGCTGCGCCCGCGCGCCCGCAAGCTGCTCCTCGACGCGCTCTACGCGAAGTCCGGCGGGGCCGGCCGGCACAGCGACCCGGAGCTGGCCGCCGAGCTGCGCTCCGCGTTCGACGAGGACATCTCCACCGAGGACGCGTTCATCGACTTCCTGAACGCCTGGTGGCCGGAGCTGACCCCGCGCGCGGTGCTCGCCGCGATGGCCGACGAGCGCAAGCTCGGCCGCTGGTCGCGCCGGGACCTGAACCCGCGCGAGACCCGGCAGCTGGCGCGCTCGCTGCGCCGGGTGGGCCCGGACGGCAAGGGCCCCCTGTCGGTGCACGACGTGGCGCTGCTGGACGAGCTCCACCAGCTGCTCGGCGCCCCGGCCCGGCCCAAGCGGAAGCGGGAGATGGACCCGTTGGACCAGCTGAGCGGGCTGGAGGAGCTGATGCCGACCCGCGAGGAGACCCAGTGGGAGCGGGCCGAGCGGCTCGCGGCGGAGCGCACCGAGTACGCGCACGTCATCGTGGACGAGGCGCAGGACCTGACGCCCATGCAGTGGCGGATGGTGGGCCGCCGGGGCCGGATGGGCACCTGGACGGTGGTCGGCGACCCGGCGCAGTCCTCGTGGACGGATCCGGACGAGGCGGCCGCGGCCCGCGACGAGGCCCTGGGGTCCCGGCCGCGCCGGCGGTTCACCCTGACGGTGAACTACCGCAACCCGGCGGAGGTCGCCGAGGTCGCGTCCCGGGTGCTGCGCCTGGCGATGCCGGGCATGGAGCCGCCCACGGCGGTGCGCTCCACGGGCCTGGAGCCCCGTTTCGCGGCCGCGGAGGGGGATCTGGGCACTGCGGTGCGGGAGGAGACCCGGAGGCTGCTGGAGCAGGTGGACGGCACCGTCGGCGTGGTCGTGGCCATGGACCGGCGCGCGGAGGCCGCGGGCTGGCTGGCCGACCTGGGCGACCGGGCCGTGGCGCTGGGCAGCCTGGAGGCCAAGGGCCTGGAGTACGACGCCACCGTGGTCGTCTCGCCGGCGGAGATCGCCGAGGAGTCCGCGGCCGGGCTGCGCGTGCTGTACGTGGCGCTGACGCGTGCGACGCAGCAGCTGACGGTGGTCTCGGCCGGCCGGGACCGGCCGGGCCCCGACGGGGTCCCGGAGCTGCTGCGGCCGTAGCCGCGGGGGCGTACGTCCGGATGGCCCGCGGCCATGAGGCTGGTGAGTCGAGGTCAACTTCCGGGAGGGGGATCACTTCCGGCGAACCTTTGTTAGCCTGGTGAAGGCACCGACTCGATCCAAGCCCCCGGGCCCAACCTTCGTCGCTCAGAGCGACCACTTGCCGCGAGGCGAGCATGGCGGGTCGGTGTCATAGTCGTGGAAAACAGGTCTGCCCCCTCTGCGGAAGCGGAGGGGGCAGACCTGTTTCGCGTGTCCGGAAAGGGTTCCGAGACACCTGGAAATCTCGTATGGTGGAAGAGTCTTTCCGAAATTTGTAGCTGGTTACCTTGTACTGGCTGGTAGGTGGGACGATCGGACAACAGGTCCTGCCACACCTGCCGTGTGACAGGTCCCTGTATGTACAGAAAAACCAGGGACAGAAGAGGAACACGGCCATGGCAACGGCGCCCAGCGTCTCGTACTCGATGACGGTCCGCCTGGAAGTGCCCGCGAGCGGAACCGCGGTCTCCCAGCTCACCACCGCCGTGGAGTCGTCCGGTGGCTCGGTCACCGGCCTCGATGTGACCGCCTCCGGCCACGAGAAGCTCCGTATCGACGTCACCATCGCCGCGACCTCCACGGCGCACGCGGACGAGATCGTCGAGAAGCTGCGGGGGATCGAGGGCGTCAGCCTCGGCAAGGTCTCCGACCGCACCTTCCTGATGCACCTCGGCGGCAAGATCGAGATGGCGTCCAAGCACCCCATCCGCAACCGCGACGACCTCTCGATGATCTACACCCCGGGCGTGGCCCGCGTGTGCATGGCGATCGCCGAGAACCCCGAGGACGCGCGTCGCCTGACCATCAAGCGCAATTCCGTCGCAGTCGTGACGGACGGGTCGGCCGTGCTCGGCCTCGGCAACATCGGCCCGATGGCCGCGCTGCCCGTCATGGAGGGCAAGGCGGCCCTCTTCAAGCGCTTCGCCGGCATCGACGCCTGGCCGATCTGCCTCGACACCCAGGATTCCGACGAGATCGTCGCCATCGTCAAGGCCATCGCCCCGGGCTTCGCCGGCATCAACCTGGAGGACATCTCCGCGCCGCGCTGCTTCGAGATCGAGGCCCGGCTGCGCGAGGCCCTCGACATCCCCGTCTTCCACGACGACCAGCACGGCACCGCGATCGTGGTCCTCGCCGCCCTCACCAACGCACTGCGCGTGGTGGGCAAGGCAGTTGGCGACGTCAAGGTCGTCATGTCGGGCGCCGGCGCCGCCGGTACCGCGATCCTCAAGCTGCTCCTCGCCGCCGGCGTCAAGAACGCGGTCAGCGCCGACATCCACGGCGTCGTGCACGCGGACCGCCCCGACCTGGTCGACGCGGACGCCGACTCCCCGCTGCGCTGGATCGCCGACAACACCAACCCCGAGGGCTACACCGGCACGCTGAAGGAGGCCGTGGTCGGCGCCGACGTCTTCATCGGCGTCTCGGCCCCGAACGTGCTCTCCGGCGAGGATGTCGCCGCGATGGCGGAAGGCGCCATTGTGTTCGCGCTCGCGAACCCGGACCCCGAGGTGGACCCGGCCGTCGCCCGCCAGACCGCCGCCGTCGTGGCCACCGGCCGCTCGGACTTCCCGAACCAGATCAACAACGTGCTGGTCTTCCCGGGCGTCTTCCGCGGCCTGCTGGACGCCCAGTCCCGCACGGTGAACACCGGCATGATGCTGGCCGCCGCGAGCGCCCTGGCCGACGTGGTCGGCGAGGACGAGCTGAACGCGAACTACATCATCCCGTCGGTCTTCAACGACAAGGTCGCCGGCGCCGTCGCCGGAGCCGTCCGCAGGGCCGCCTCGGCCGCCGCGACGGGCGGCACCTCCGCCTGATCCCCGGCGCGTCGCGGGATGCGGGCCCGGCGGGCCGCCTCTAGGGTTGCGGAGATGCCTGCGTGGCCCGCGGTCCGCGTCTCCGGCCCGCCATCCGGATGCCCTCCGGTGCGGACGGAGCGTCACCGCGGCGTGACTGTGGCGCTTTTCGTGTGACCCTGGCGGGTGCCGGATTGGCTTTCCCGCCGGTGGTGGGGGCAGGATGCGTAACCGGGCGAGAGGGTCTGACGTTCAGACCCGGGTCCGGGGACTGTCCTAGGGCCCTGGCAGCATCGGCTTCGATCTCACGCCTCTAAGGCAAGTTGAACACGGGAGTACAACATGAACCGCAGTGAGCTGGTGGCCGCTCTGTCCGAGCGCGCCGAGGTGACCCGCAAGGACGCCGACGCCGTTCTGGCCGCGCTCGCCGAGACCGTCGGCGAGATTGTCGCCAAGGGCGACGAGAAGGTCACCATCCCCGGCTTCCTGACCTTCGAGCGCACCCACCGTGCCGCTCGCACCGCGCGCAACCCGCAGACCGGCGACCCCATCCAGATCCCGGCCGGCTACAGCGTGAAGGTCTCCGCGGGCTCCAAGCTCAAGGAAGCCGCCAAGGGCAAGTAGTCCCGCCCTTGTGCCGGGGGCCGCAGAGGCCCCCGGGACGGCAGAGGAGTACGTAGAACGGCGAAGGGGGGGCCCCCCCCGGGGGGGTCCACCCTCGGGGCGTGCCTGGCCCCCCAGGGGGGCTGGTACGGGGGTCCGCGCAGGTTCGTTTTTGGTGGCCCCTC
>NZ_JBVJUY010000033.1:0-33760 GCF_055604165.1 Streptomyces sp. NPDC037242 | reverse complement strand
CAAGGAGGGAGACCTTCCCCTCGAGGCGGGGGGGACGCAACCGCCCCAGGGGGAGGGAAGAGGAACGAGCAAAAGAGGAAAAGGCCCCCACCCCCGCGGGGTGGCCGCCCTTCGGCGCGTCCGGGCCCCCTGAGGGGCCCGGACGGGATGTCAGACGAGGTCGCCGTTCGGCAGCTCGACCTTGGCGCCGAGCTCCACGAGCTTCTCCATGAAGTTCTCGTAGCCGCGGTTGATCAGGTCGATGCCGTGGACCCGCGAGGTGCCCTCGGCGGCCAGCGCCGCGATCAGGTACGAGAAGCCGCCGCGCAGGTCGGGGATGACCAGGTCGGCGCCCTGCAGCTTGGTGGGGCCGGAGACGACCGCCGAGTGCAGGAAGTTGCGCTGCCCGAAGCGGCAGGCGCTGCCGCCCAGGCACTCCCGGTAGAGCTGGATGTGTGCACCCATCTGGTTGAGCGCGGAGGTGAAGCCCAGGCGGGACTCGTAGACCGTCTCGTGGACGATCGACAGGCCCGTGGCCTGGGTCAGCGCCACGACCAGCGGCTGCTGCCAGTCGGTCTGGAAGCCGGGGTGGACGTCGGTCTCCAGCGCGATGGCGTTGAGCGGGCCGCCCGGGTGCCAGAAGCGGATGCCGTTGTCGTCGATCTCGAACGCCCCGCCGACCCGGCGGAAGGTGTTCAGGAAGGTCATCATCGAGCGCTGCTGGGCGCCGCGCACGTAGATGTTGCCGCCGGTGGCCAGGGCCGCGGAAGCCCAGGAGGCGGCCTCCAGGCGGTCCGGGAGCGCCTTGTGGTTGTAGCCGCCCAGCCGGTCGACACCCGTGATCCGGATGGTCCGGTCGGTGTCCATGGAGATGATGGCGCCCATCTTCTGCAGTACGCAGATGAGGTCCTCGATCTCCGGCTCGACGGCGGCGTTGCTGAGCTCGGTGACGCCCTCGGCCAGGACGGCCGTCAGCAGCACCTGCTCGGTCGAGCCGACCGACGGGTAGGGCAGGCGGATCTTGCAGCCGCGCAGGCGCTGCGGGGCCTCCAGGTACTGGCCGCCCTCGCGCTTCTCGATGGTCGCGCCGAACTGGCGCAGCACCTCGAAGTGGAAGTCGATCGGCCGGCCGCCGATGTCGCAGCCGCCCAGGCCCGGGATGAAGGCGTGGCCGAGGCGGTGCAGCAGCGGGCCGCAGAAGAGGATCGGGATCCGCGAGGAACCCGCGTGGGCGTCGATGTCCGCGACGTTCGCGCTCTCGACGTGCGAGGGGTCGAGGACCAGCTCGCCCGGCTCGTCGCCAGGGCGGACCGTCACCCCGTGCAGCTGGAGCAGCCCGCGCACGACCCGGACGTCACGGATGTCGGGAACGTTGCGCAGCCGGCTGGGCTCGCTGCCGAGCAGGGCCGCGACCATCGCCTTCGGTACGAGGTTCTTCGCGCCGCGGACACGGATCTCGCCCTCGAGCGGGGTTCCGCCGTGAACAAGCAGTACATCGTCGCTGATGCCGGTCATGAATCTCGCGTTCCGGAGAGGGGTGGGCAGGGGGACCAGTGAAAAGGGTAAGGGGCACTACCCCCCTGTTTGTATGGCTGACGTGGCCGTAGGACTGTCATGAATTCGCCACAACACCCTCGGTGCCCGCCCCATGGCGGAGTGTCGCGTTCCGCCCAGGGCCGGAGCAACCGGCCGCGCGCGCTCCGTACTGCTGCCGTGCGCCCCTGAGCTGCATACAACCCGATATCTCCGGCCACTCCCCCTGAAGGGCGAATGTGCGAGATCATGTGGCCATGACCGAGGTGTCCTCCCTCACAGGGCGGCTGCTCGTGGCCACCCCCGCCCTCGCGGACCCGAACTTCGACCGCGCGGTGGTGCTGCTGCTCGACCACGACGAGCAGGGCTCGCTCGGCGTCGTCCTCAACCGGCCCACCCCCGTGGGAGTCGGCGACATCCTGCTGCCGTGGGCCCCGCTGGCCGGCGACCCCGGCGTGGTCTTCCAGGGCGGCCCGGTGGCACTGGACTCGGCGCTCGGCGTGGCGGTCATCCCGGGCGAGGAGGGGCCACTCGGGTGGCGCCGGGTGCACGGGGCGATCGGCCTGGTCGACCTGGAGGCCCCGCCGGAACTGCTGGCGGCGGCGCTGGGCGGCCTGCGCATCTTCGCGGGCTACTCCGGCTGGGGCCCGGGGCAGCTGGAGGAGGAGCTCGGCGGCGGAGCCTGGTACGTCGTGGACTCCGAGCCCGGGGACGTGTCGTACCCCGACCCGCAGCGGCTGTGGCGAGCGGTGCTCCGGCGCCAGCGCAGCGAGCTGGCGATGGTGGCCACCTATCCGGACGACCCGTCGCTGAACTGACCCGCCCGGGGATCGGTACCCTGGCCTGTATGAGCACTCTTGAGCCCGAGCGCGGGACTGGTACGGGGACCCTCGTAGAGCCGACGCCGCAGGTGTCCCACGGCGACGGCGACCACGAGCGCTTCGCCCACTACGTCCAGAAGGACAAGATCATGGAGAGCGCGCTCGGGGGAACCCCCGTCGTCGCGCTCTGCGGCAAGGTCTGGGTGCCGGGCCGCGACCCGAAGAAGTACCCGGTCTGCCCCATGTGCAAGGAGATCTACGAGTCCATGGGCTCGGGCGGGGACAAGGACAAGGGCGGCAAGGACAAGTAGTCCGGCCCCCCTCCGGTAGTTCGGCCCCCCTCCGGCGGGACCAAGGCCCTCGGATGCGCTGTGCGCGTCCGAGGGCCTTTGCCGTGCCCGGGCGGCGGGCTAGGGTCGGCGGCGTAAGCGCCATGTGAAACGCCCGTTGCGCATGCTGCAACGGCCGGGACCTGGAGGGGTCGAGGCCATGCCCGAGTTGATTCCGGAGCCGCGGTACGCGCGGTTCGGCCACGTCGCCGGCGTCTGCACGCTGGAGGACCCGGTGCTCGCCGCCGGCCCCGGCACCGGGGGCGCCGCGCGCTGGCTGCGCCGGGAGCTCGGCGCGGCCACCGGCTGGGAACTGCCCGCACGGGTACCGGGGCAGGAGGACGGGGGGCGCACGGTGATCCGTCTCGAGCTGCGCCCCGACCTCGCAGGCAGCGTCGGTGCGGAGTCGTACGAGGTGCACGTCACGCACGGCGGCGTACTGCTCGAAGGCGCCGACCCCGCCGGGCTCTTCTACGCCGCCCAGACGTTGCGTCAGCTCCTCGGCCCCGAGGCGTACCGGCGCGCACCGGTGGCCCCGGGCCGCGCATGGACGCTGCCGGTGGGAGACCTCCTGGACGGCCCCCGCTTCGGCTGGCGCGGGATGATGCTCGACGTGGCCCGGCACTTCACGCCCAAGGACGGTGTGCTGCGGTACATCGACCTGCTCGCCGCGCACAAGCTGAACGTGCTGCACCTGCATCTGACGGACGACCAGGGATGGCGGGTCGAGATCAAGCGCTACCCGAGGCTCACCGAGGTCGGTGCCTGGCGGGCGCGCAGCCGCTGGGGGCACCGGGCCTCGCCGCTCTGGAACGAGACCCCGCACGGCGGCTTCTACAGCCAGGACGACATCCGCGAGATCGTCGCGTACGCCGCTGAACGGCACGTGCGGGTGGTCCCCGAGATCGACGTACCGGGGCATTCGCAGGCCGCCATCGCCGCGTACCCGGAGCTGGGCAACACGGACGTCGTCGACACGTCCGCGCTCGGGGTGTGGGAGGACTGGGGGATCAACGAGAACGTGCTCGCCCCCACGGAGGCCGTCCTGCGGTTCTACGAGGGGGTCTTCGAGGAGCTGCTGGAGCTGTTCCCGGCCGAGGTCTCGCCCTTCGTGCACATCGGCGGCGACGAGTGCCCCAAGGCGCAGTGGAAGGCGTCGGCGCTCGCCCAGCAGCGCATCGGTGAACTGGGGGTGGACGGCGAGGACGGACTGCAGTCCTGGTTCATCCGGCACTTCGACAACTGGCTGGCCGGGCGCGGGCGCAGGCTCATCGGCTGGGACGAGATCCTGGAGGGCGGCCTGGCCGAGGGGGCCGCCGTCTCGTCGTGGCGCGGCTACGCGGGCGGGATCGCCGCCGCCGAGGCCGGCCACGACGTGGTCATGTGCCCCGAGCAGCAGGTGTACCTGGACCACCGTCAGGCGGGCGGCGCCGACGAGCCGATGCCGATCGGGTACGTGCGCTCGCTGGAGGACGTGTACCGGTTCGAGCCGGTGCCGCCGAAGCTCTCGCCGCAGGCCGCGGCCCACGTACTCGGGGCGCAGGCCAACGTGTGGACCGAGGTGATGGAGAACCAGAGCCGGGTCGACTACCAGGTGTTCCCGCGGCTGGCGGCCTTCGCGGAGGTCGTGTGGTCACAGCTGCCCGAGCCCGCGGAGCGCGACTACGCGGACTTCGAGGCGAGGATGGGGGCGCACTACCGGCGCCTGGACGCCCTCGGCGTCGACTACCGGCCGCCGGGCGGGCCGTTGCCGTGGCAGCGGCGGCCCGGAGTACTCGGGCGCCCGATCGAGGGTGCGCCCCCGAACGTGTGACACGTGCGGGGCGGCGGGAACCGGAACTCTGTTCACTTTTCCTCCTGTACGGGGGAAAACGGGCGATAGGGGAGGGGTCCGGCGAAGGCGGCGCGAGGGCCCGGGGTGGGAGCCGGACCGGGGCCGGACCGGGAGCGGGAACCCCCCGGCCGACCCTCGCGCCGGGCGCCCTGGAAGATGTGCCAGAGTTGCCACGTCCCGGCGGTGAGGACGTACCGTACGGCGGACAGGCGTGAGCGCCGGGACCGGGACATCGGGAAGGGGCAGCTGGGTTGACCACGCACGCACCGCAGGCGGCGCAGTCCGTGACGCTGCCGGCCTCGCTCGACGAGGCCGTGGCGGCGCTCGCCGCCATGCCCGCCGCCGTGCCCGTAGCGGGCGGCACCGACCTCATGGCCGCCGTCAACGCCGGGCTGCTGCGGCCCGCCGCGCTGGTGGGCCTGGGCCGGATCAACGAGATCCGTGGCTGGCAGTACCAGGACGGGCACGCACTGCTCGGCGCGGGCCTCACCCATGCCCGGATGGGGCGGCCCGACTTCGCCGCCCTGATCCCGGCCCTGGCGGCCGCCGCGCGCGCCGCCGGGCCGCCGCAGATCCGCAACGCCGGGACGCTCGGCGGGAACATCGCCACGGCCGCGCCGACGGGCGACGCGCTGCCCGTGCTGGCCGCGCTGGAGGCCGTGCTCCTCATCGTCGGGCCGGGCGGTTCGAGCCGCGAGATCCCGGTGTCGCACCTGCTGGCCGGCCGCGAGATGCTGCGGCCGGGCGAGCTGATCGGCTTCGTACGGGTTCCGCTGCTGCACGCGCCGCAGGTCTTCCTGAAGGCCACGGGGCGTACGGGGCCGGGGCGCGCGGTGGCGTCCGTGGGGCTCGTACTGGATCCCGCGCGCCGGGGTGTGCGCTGTGCGATCGGCGCGGTCGCGCCGATGCCGCTGCGGCCGCTGGAAGCGGAGCAGTGGGTGGCGTCGTTGATCGACTGGGACGGGGAGCGGAGCCTGGCCCCGGAGGCGCTGGAGGCCTTCGGCGAGTACGTCGCGGCCGCGTGCGTGCCCGACCAGGGGGAACCGGTGGCTCCCGGTGTACTGCATCTGCGGCGGACGGTGGCCGTGCTGGCACGGAGGGCCCTGGGGAGGGCGCTGACCTCATGAGTGAGAACGAGATCGAGAACGTGAGTGGTGGCAGCGGTCCCGCGTGGGGCTGGGAGCCGGTGCCGCACGGCGGCGAGTACGACTCCGACGCGACGGCCTTCGTGAAGCTGCCGCAGGACATGCTGGACGCGCTCGACACCGGGGAGCCGCTGGCGGCCCCCGGACACGGGTACGTGCCGCCGCCGATGATCGTGCCGCTGGGTTCCGCGAGCACGGATCCGGCGGCTACCGGGACGTGGACGATTCCGGTGCAGTGGCCGGAGGCCGGGGCCGCGGCGCCCGCGGACCCGGCGCCCGCGGCTGCGCCCGGGCCGGCTCCTGCTCCGGCTCCGGTACGCGGGCCGATCCCCGCGTCGGTGCCGATCCCGGCGTCGGTGGCGGCGGCGTTCGCCGAGCAGGTGGCGCCGGTGGAGCACGCCCCGGTGGAGCACGCGCCGGTGGGCGGCGAGCCGGAGTCCGGGGCGGGTGCCGTCCCGGGTACCGGAGCTGATCTCCCGCTGGACGTCGACCCGGGGGCGACCGCCGAGTGGCGGTTCCCCGAGGCCGCGACGGGCGAGTTCCACACGGGTGAGTTCCGCACCGGTGAGTTCCAGACGGGCGAGTTCCACACCGGTGAGTTCCGCACGGGCGAGTTCAGCACCGGTGAGTTCCGCACGGGCGCCCTGGCGGCCGACTGGAGCCAGGCCCCGGCGACGCTGCCCGGCGGGGCGGCGGCCCCGTGGGCGAGCCACCCCGACTTCGACGGGGGCCAGGGCTCGGAGCTGAGCTCGGGCGTGCTGCCCGGGGCTCCCGCGGCCGGCGCCCCGTTCCGAGGGCCGCGCGTGCTGGGCGGCCCCGGCGTGGGCACCCCGCTGCCCGGACCGGAGCCGGAGGGGGAGCCGGTGCGCCCGGCCCCGCACGACATCGAGGCCGTCCACGGTCCCGCCGAGCCCCTGGCGACGGGCGAGCGCCCGCATCCGGGGACGGAGGCCGGGCCCGACGCAGTGGCCGGGGCGGTGCCCGGGGCGACCGACGGGCACGGCTTCGTGGTGCCGCCCGTGGAGGCCGAGGCCGAAGCCGAGGCCGAGGCTGTGGCCGGGGTCGAGCCCCAGGTCGAGGCCGAAGCCGAGGCCGTGGTGGTGGCCGAGGTCGGAGCCGAGGCCGAGCCCGCTCCGGGTGAGGACGCCGCCGACCGTGCTGTCGCGGCGGGCGAGGGGGACGCCGGCGAAGGGGCGCCCGACGCCGGGCCGACGTACGAAGAAGAACCGGAAGCCGCGGCCGTCGCCCATCACGAGCACCCGCTGGCCTCCTACGTGCTGCGCGTCAACGGCGCCGACCGCCCCGTCACCGGCGCCTGGATCGGCGAGTCCCTCCTCTACGTGCTGCGCGAGCGCCTCGGCCTCGCCGGCGCCAAGGACGGCTGCTCGCAGGGCGAATGCGGCGCCTGCGCCGTGCAGGTCGACGGGCGCCTGGTCGCCTCCTGCCTCGTCCCGGCGGCGACGGCCGCGGGCAGCGAGGTGCGCACGGTCGAGGGTCTGGCGACGGACGGGGAACTGTCCGACGTGCAGCAGGCGTTGTGCAGGTCGGGTGCGGTGCAGTGCGGATTCTGCGTGCCCGGCATGGCCATGACCATCCACGACCTGCTGGAGGGCAACCACGCCCCCACTGAGCTGGAGACCCGCCAAGCCCTGTGCGGGAACCTCTGCCGCTGCTCCGGCTACAAGGGCGTCATCGATGCGGTGCAGGAGGTCGTGGCCGGGCGCGAGGCGGCCGCCGCCGGGAACGCGACCGCGCCGGCAGCAGCGACCGAACCGCGCATTCCGCATCAGGCCCCGCCCGGTGAGGGCGGCATCCACGGCAGCCACAACGGAGGCACGGCGTGAGCGGGCAGGACGCGACGGCGACGACGGCCGCGGCAGGGGGCTCCACCACGGTGGTGGCCACCCCGGCGGCCGCTGCGGCCGCGGCACAGGCCTCGGAGCAGGAGGTGCTGCGCGGGATCGGAGTCTCCGTCCCGGCCGCGGACACCCGTGCCAAGTCCGAGGGCACCTTCCCCTACGCCGCCGACCTGTGGGCCGAGGGCCTCCTGTGGGCCGCCGTGCTGCGCTCCCCGCACGCCCACGCCCGGATCCTGTCCATCGACACCTCGGCCGCCGCCGAGATGCCCGGCGTGCGCGCCGTCGTCACCCACGCCGACGTCCCCGGCGCCACCACGCACGGCCGCCGCATCGCCGACCGGCCGGTGTTCGCGCACGACGTGGTCCGCCACCACGGCGAGCCCATCGCCGCCGTCGCCGCCGACCACCCCGACACGGCGCGGCTCGCGGCCGCCGCCATCGCGGTCGAGTACGAGCTGCTGGACGCGGTGACCGACCCCGAGCAGTCGTTCGGGGCGCCCGCGCTGCACCCCGACGGCAACCTGATCCGGCACATCCCGCTGCGCTACGGCGACCCCGAGGCCACCGGCGAGGTCGTCGTCGAGGGCCTCTACCGCATCGGCCGCCAGGATCCCGCGCCCATCGGCGCGGAGGCCGGGCTGGCCGTCCCGCGGCCCGACGGCGGCGTGGAGATCTACACGGCCTCCACCGACCCGCACAACGACCGCGATCTGGCCGCGGCGTGCTTCGGGCTGGAGCCCGACCGGGTACGGGTCGTCGTGACCGGCGTGCCCGGTGCGACGGCCGACCGCGAGGACGCGGCGTTCCAACTGCCGCTCGGGCTGTTGGCGCTGCGTACCGGCTGCCCGGTGAAGCTCGCCGCCACCCGCGAGGAGTCCTTCCTCGGCCACACCCACCGCCACCCGACGCTGCTGCGCTACCGCCACCACGCGGACGGCGAGGGCCGCCTGGTCAAGGTCGAGGCCCAGATCCTGATGGACGCCGGCGCGTACGCCGACGCCTCCTCGGAGTCGCTCGCGGCGGCGGTGGCGTTCGCGTGCGGCCCGTACGTCGTCCCGCACGCCTTCGTCGAGGGCTGGGCGGTGCGTACGAACAACCCGCCGTCGGGCCACGTCCGCGGCGAGGGCGCGATGCAGGTCTGCGCCGCGTACGAGGGCCAGATGGACAAGCTCGCGGCCGCCCTGGGCCTCGACGGCGCGGAACTGCGCATGCGAAACGTCCTGGCCACGGGCGACCTGCTGCCCACGGGCCAGACGGTGACCTGCCCCGCGCCGGTCGCCGAACTCCTGCGCGCGGTACGGGACTTCGAGCTCCCCTCGCTCCCGAAGGACACCCCGGAGGACGAGTGGCTGCTCCCCGGCGGCCCGGAGGGCGCGGGGGAGCCGGGCGCGGTGCGGCGCGGGGTCGGCTACGGCGTGGGCATGGTCCACATGCTCGGCGCGGAGGGCACGGACGAGGTCTCGACGGCGACGGTCAAGGTCGTGGGCGGGGCGGCGACGGTCATCTGCGCGGCCGTCGACACCGGCCAGGGCTTCTCCACGCTGGCCCGCCAGATCGTCCAGGAGACCCTGGGTGTCGACGAGGTGGTCATGGCCCCGGTCGACACCGACCAGCCCCCGGCGGGCCCGTCGGCGCACGGCCGCCACACGTGGGTCTCGGGCGGTGCGGTGGAGCGGGCCGCGAAGATGGTCCGTACGCAGCTCCTCCAGCCGATGGCGCACAAGCTGGGCATGTCCACGGAACTCCTGCAGATCGCGGACGGCCGCATCACCTCGTACGACGGGGCCTTCTCCATGACGGTGACCGAGGCCATGGAGGGCAAGGAACTCTGGGCGACGGCCCAGTGCCGCCCCCACCCGACCGAGCCGCTGGACGGGGACGGACAGGGCGACGCCTTCGTGGGCCTGGCCTTCTGTGCGATCCGCGCGGTGGTGGACGTGGACATCGAGCTCGGCTCGGTGCGCGTGGTCGAGCTGGCGGTGGCACAGGACGTCGGCCGCGTGCTCAACCCCCGCCAGCTGGAGGCCCGTATCGAAGCCGGGGTCGTCCAGGGCGTGGGCGCGGCCCTGACGGAGAACCTCCGTACGGTTTCGGGGCTGGTGCGCCACCCCGACCTGACCGGCTACGCCCTGCCGACTTCGCTGGACGCCCCGGCGGTGCGCATCGTCAAGCTGGTGGAGGAGCGCGACGTGGTGGCGCCGTTCGGCGCCAAGGCGGCGAGCGCCGTCCCGGTGGTGACCTCCCCGGCGGCCATCGCCTCGGCGGTCCGGGCGGCCACGGGGCGCCCGGTCAACAGGCTCCCGATCCGGCCGTCGGCGGCGGTCGCGGCGCCCGGCTCGTAACGGTGAGTGTCGGTCCCCTTCGCTAGAGTGATCAGCGGTGCGAGCGGGGGAGGCCGTCGATGGTGGCAGGGGCAGCGGCAGTGGACGGGACGCGCCTGCGTGCGCTGGAGATCGAGTTCGAGTCGCTGACGGACTACAGGACGACGATCGACGACCTGCTGCTGAAGCTCGACGGATCCCCGGCGAGCGACCGGCGACTGGCCCAGGTGACCCTGCCGGCCGGCACCTTGGGCGTGGGCTTCGCGGAGGCGGACGCGCTGTTCACGGCGTACCACGCGGTCCAGGAGCGATTACGGGGCCTGTCGAAGGCCCTGGCGGGGCAGATCGAGGCCCTGGGACTCGCGATCCTGTCGGCCGACGGGGGCTTCGCCGCGATGGACGACGAGGCCAGGCGGCGGATGGCGGCCCTCGCGAGGCGGGCGCGGGAGGACTACGTCGAGGAGCGTGATCCGCTGGCGCGTGCGGGCGGGAGCGCGGCGGGGGGCCGGCTCTGATGGTGACGCAGTTCGACGGGTACTCGCACCGGCAGCTGTGGAACATGGTCGCCGCGCTCGACCCCGGGACGGTGGAATCGCGGGCCGCGCAGTTGACGACGGCCGCGGCCACGTTCAAGGAGATCGGCGAGGCCCTCAAGAGCCACCGGGTCCGGGGCTGGGAGGGCGAGGCGGCCCAGGCCTTCCGGGACTGGGCGGGCCGGGCGGGAAGCGCGACGCTGCGGCTGGGCGAGTACAGCGCGGCGGGCGGCGAGTGGATGAGCCGCGCGGGCCAGGTGATGTACGAGGCCAGGGGCGCGGGCGGCGTCCCCGCGTACGACCCCGCGACGGCGGCGGCGCTCAGGGCCGACATCGAGGCGGCCCGCGCGTTCCACGACGACCCGGACGCGCAGCGGCGCGGCCGCGAGGCCTGGTCGAAGCTGACGGGCGACCACGAGCGCGCGGCTGCGGGCCTGAAGAAGCTCGCGGAGGCGTACGAACAGTCGACGCAGCAACTCGGCCGCGCGGAGATCCCCACGTTCCCGCCTCTGCCGGGGGTGTTCGTGCCGACGGGTTCTGGGGCTACGGCTCCTGGCGGCACTGGCGGTAGCGGGCCGATCGAGTCCGGCCGGGTGGTGGTCGAGCCCCACCCGGTGGCCGCCACCGTGCCCGGGCCGAGCAAGGGACTCGGGCACGTGAGAGCGCGGGACATCCCGGATCACGATGACGCGGGTGTCTATCTCGCCGGCGTCGGGGAGTTGTTGCCCGGCACATCCGCGCCTTCGGCTGTGACCTCTCAACCGTCAGCGATTCCCGTCAACAACGACGGCGGCTTCACCCATGGCGGTGCATTCCCGGGTGCGGCTGCTCCTGGCGGCAGGGCCGGCGGCGGCACGCCTCTGCGGGACGCGGGGATCGTGGGCGGCCGCCCGGTGGTGAGTGGCGGCGTGCCGAGTGCGGGAATCCCGCGCGGCACCGTCGTCGGCTCCGAAGGCACGCAGTTCGGCGGAGGGCTCCAGCAGGGTGCGGGCAGTCGCTCGACCACTGGCGGCCGACCGTTCACGCCGGGCGGCTCGGGCCTCGTACGCGGCAATCCGGGCGGGGCGGTGATGGGGCGAGGCGGCGCGGGAGCTCACGCGCCCAGGAGACGGCAGGAGCTCCGGGGCGGCGAACGCCCCGGCTGTCCGGCCGAGGACGAAGAGACCTGGCAGGGCGGCCGTCGTGTTGTTCCGCCGGTGATCGACTGAGCGGAACGGACTGGCGGTGGCGGCCGAAGCCAAGTCGCCCTCCCCGTCGTTGAACCCGTAAGGAACGTAAGGAGAGGCGCACGCGATGTCCTTCGACGAGGAATGGTCCGCCGCACGGACCACGGCCGCCACCCCCACGCCGAACGCAGACCTGGAGCTCAACCAGGACCACATCGGAGCCATCGGCAGCGAGGCGTTCAAGCTCCACCAGCGGCTGCACACCGACGGCAAGCACGCCGCCACCGCCACCGCCGAGGCCGCGGGCGCACTCTCCAGGGAGAACTTCGCCAGCGGCGCCGCTTTGCTCAAGGCCGGCACCCGCTGGGAGAGCCAGGTGAAGACCCTCGTCGCTGCTTGCGCGAACATCTCCAACGGCCTGAACTACTCCCTCTCCTCCCACAGGAAGGAAGAGAAGAGACTTCACGCGGAGTTCGCCGCCTCCAAGATCGACGCACTGCTGAAGTGAAGTGAAGTGAAGTGAAGTGATGTGACGTGCTGACATACGACAACGTGATGAACGCACCCGTGGACAAGCTCCAGACCGCCGTCAGCGACTGGCAGGCGCTGGCCGCCAAGCTCGAAGGACTGGCCGAAGCCGCCCGCAACGGCATGAAGGCCAAGTCCGACAAGGCCGAGTGGAGCGGGGTCACGGCCGGCGTGGCACGGCAGTTGGTCGACAAGACGGCCAAGGAGTTCCAGGACGCGGCCGAGGAAGCCAAGGGCATCCACCGGGTGCTCACCGAGGGCCACGCCACCTTCAAGTCCTCCCGCGAGAAGCTCCGCAGGATCACCGAGCAGGAGGCCCCCGCCGCAGGCTTCCGCGTCGACGGCAAGGGCGTCGTGTCGGCCACGCCCCTCGCGACCGACGAGGAGAGGTACTCGGCGCGCCACGACCCCGACTACCAGGAGTCGATCCGGGTCAACCGGCCGCTGTGGCAGGCGAAGGTCGACAAGATCATCGACGAGTGCGCCGACGCCGACCAGTCCCTGGCCCGCGCCCTCAGCGCGAACGTCACCGAGGACCACAACTTCGGCGCACCCAGGTACGCCGGGCTCGACGCCGAACAGGCGGCCCGGGCCTGCGGCCTCGCCAGGAAGGGCCGCCTCCTCACGCACGGCGAGCTGATCGAGCTCAACGAATTGCTGGCGGACAACGCCAAGGTCCCTGAATTCTCCGCGAAGTTCTACGAGTCCCTCGGCCCCAGGGGCGCGCTCGAATTCTTCGGCCGCCTGTCCACGGACACGTACGACTACGCCGAGCTCGACGGGCAGCGCCTCAAGGACGTCCGGGAGCTCCAGCGGAACCTCGGCCTCAACCTCGCCACCGCCACCGCGTCCGCGGCGGAACCGCACCTGCCCGACAGCTTCGCGCAGGAGCTGCGCAGGCTCGGCACCCAGCACATCCCGCTGGCCAGGTACGACCAGAACCCGCCGTACGGCTACCAGTTGCTCGGCGGCATCATGCGCTACGGGAACTACGACCCGAAGTTCCTGCTCCCCATCGCCGAACACGCCACCCAGCTCCACGCGAAGCACCCGGACCTCTTCGGCGGGACCCGGCACCTGAACGGCGGCCACGGCAGGAGCATGCTCAACCCGTCGGGCATCAACGGCGCCGGCTACGACCCGGTGGTCAGCTTCCTGGAGGCCCTGGGCCACAGCCCGGACGCGGCAAGGCAGTTCTTCGACCCCCAGCGCCCGCCGCACGCCTACGCCCACGACGGCACGGAGCGCCCGGGCCCGCCCGACCTGGGCCGGGGCCCCGACAAGCAGCCGATCACCGGCTACCTCGACTTCTTCGCCCACGAGAAGTACCACTTCACCCCCGACACCGAGGGCACCAACCCCGACAACTCCACCAAGGCCCGCACCTACACCCCAAACGCCCTGGGCCACGCCTTGGAAGCAGCCACACTGGGCCACGCCTGGGACGACCCGAAGCCCGTCCTGGCCCGAAGCGAGGAGGGAGCCAGGATCATGCAAGGCGTTGTTGCGAAATACGGCGGGGATGCTGGCCTGCTCAAGGAGCAGGAGGCGCTCGCGGACAGCCTCGGCAACATGGCCGCCGGATACATCGACGACCTGAATGTCGCGATCGACGGCAAGGAGCTGCAGAGCGTCTTTGCTCCCGGACCCAACGACCACCAAGCACACGCGTCGTTCGACCGCGAAGGGGCCCGGGACCTCCTCAGCGCCCTGGGACAGCACCCGGATGCGTACGCCACGTTGTCCACGGCCGAGCGCATCTACTCCTCCAGCGTGCTGGAGGCCCAGGGCATCCACCACGGGCAGGTCGACGAGGGGCGGGCCCGCGCGACGATCCGGACCACCGCCGAGGTGCAGGGCATGCTTGACGAGTCCCGGGCCGAGCAGGTCAAGGCTGAGGGCGAGGAACTGCACGAGAAGTACGAGAAGGCCCATGAGCAGCGGGCAGCATGGGTCGAATTCGGCACCACCGCGGCATTGGCTGCCGGTGTGGCCTTCCTTCCGGCCACGGCCGCGGTGGCCGGTGCGGCGGCGATCGCCGTCCCGCTCGCGGTGGACGTCGGCAGCGGAGTGGTGGAGCAAGCCGCGTCACACGTCGTCGGCGAGTGGTCGGACGGCGCCGTGAAGAAGCACGAGGACAAGATCGACGGTCAGACGCACGACAGCAACAAGACGATGTACCGGGCTGGCGAACACAGCGCGGAGGCTCCGATGCAGGACTTCCTGGTGCGCCACCGCATCGACCCCAACAGTAACTTCGGCAATGACTTCATCGAGTCGATGCGTGGCGGCTATCAGACCGGTAACTCCCGGGCCCGCCAGCAGGGGCACGATTCCGAAACCGGCAGGTGACGGTGATGGGAGAGCGGAGCCCCCGACGGCTCGCATTCATGGGCCTGTTGAGCCTGGTCGCGTTGGGTGCGGGCTGCTCGGCGGCCGAACCGGCCGAGCCGGCGCCGGAGCAGCCGAAGACCTTGTCCGCGGCGCAGGTGTGCGGCGGCACGTTGTTCACAGCAGAGGCCGCATCGGCCCTGGGGCGGGTTCTGCAGTCCTCGGAGTTCATCGTTCGTGACGAAGAGAGGAACCAGAGCGCGGCGGCCATGGCCAGGACCATGGAAGACGCCTACCGGGCGGGCAGCGAAGTCCGCAACATGCCGACCGGCAACTGCGACATCTCGGGAAAGGCGCAGCAGATCGACGGGGACGGCCGCTACCCCTCCGCCCAAGTGCGGTTCACGGCTTTCAGCAAGAGGGCGGGGATCCCGGAGGACGAACCGGGTGGGAGTGACAGCGGCGTCATGGTCTCAGGGGCCGTCCGTCGGTGGAACGTCGCCTTCGACTGCGTCAGTCCACGGGTTGGCTCGACGGCTGACGTCCCGCTGCGGATCACCGCAACCTTCCGTAACCAGTTCGACAAGGGCGCAGCCGCAGAGGGTGAGCTCGTCGGGGACTACAAGATCCTCGCGCACTCCGCCGCCCTGGCCGTCGCCAAGGAGCTGCGGTGCGTCGATGACGGGGGGCTGCCCGGGCGGGCCGACGGGTTGCCGCGGGCGTAGTAGAGACGGGGGTGTGGGGGCGGGGTACGCTCGGAGTACGGGCTGAATGCGTTCAACTCCGTTGTGTGTGGCCCGGGTTGGGGGAGCGCGGCAATGGGTGTGGATGGGGCGTGGGAGGACTCGCGCTTGGGGCGGGCGCTGCGGGAGGCCGTACCGCTGGTGGGGGAGGCGGCCGGGCGGCTGTCCGTGGAGTACGAGGAGCTGCGGGGCTACCAGAACCTGGTCGACGAGATGATCGTGCAGATGGAGGGCTCCGCGGCCGCCGCGGCCGGGCGCGACGAGCTGCCCAAGGAGGTCCTGGGGCAGGGCTTCGCCGAGGCGGACGTGCTGTTCGCCGCCTCGTCCCGGACGGTCGGCGTGCTGAAGAAGCTGTCGCAGGTGCTGTCCAAGCAGTTGATGGCGCTGTCCTTCGCCGTCGTCTTCTCCAAGAAGGGCTACGAGTCCATGGACGAGGAGACGCGGGCCAGGTTCACGGCCATCGCACGGGAGTTGCGCGAAAGCTCCGCGGGCCTGCCGGCCTCGGAGCGCCGGGGGCTCGGGAAACTGCTGGGGTTGCAGGGGGGAGAGGGCTGATGGCGACCGAGTTCGACGGGTACACGCACCAGCAGTTGTTGGCGATGGTCTCCACCGTTGATGCCGAGTCCCTGGAGGGTCGGGCCGCGCAGCTGAAGGCTGCCGCCGAGCTGATCCAGCGGATCGGGGAGGGGCTGAAGACGTACCGCGTCCCGGACTGGGAGGGGGCGGCTTCGGACGCGTTCCACGAGTGGGTCAACGAGACGGGTAACGCGACGCTCCGGCTGGCCGAGTTCGGTGACTTCGGCGGCCTGGTGATGGCCCACGCGGCGGTGGCCATGGCCGTGGCCAAGTCCGCGATGCCGGTCTTCGACGCGAAGGCCGCCGCCCGGGCCGCGGAGAAGGCGGAGGGCTTCGGCTTCGGGCCGTTCCTGGTCGCGGACGCCCGGTCCCGGCTTGACGGGGACCACCGCGAGGCCGTCGAGCAGATGCGGCGGCTGGCGCAGGCGTACGAGATCACGGCGCACCGGCTCAACAGCATGCCGGTGCCGACGTTCCCACCGCCGCCGGAGGGGATGGTGCCGGGCGAGGAGGGCGGATCCGGAGGGTCTTCCCCGACCGGCGGGGGAGGCGCGGTGGGCGGCTCCGGGGTGCGGGGAGGGGTACTCCAGGTACTCCCCGAAGGGAGCGGGGGCAAGGTCGAGGGCGGGGTCGCGGGAAGGGCCGGAGGGGAGGCCGAGGGCGGCAGCGCGGGCGGGGCCCCGGGCGGGGGGTCCGGCGCGGCCCCCGGCGGGCGCGAGGTCCTCGGCGGTGACGGGGCTCCCGACGGCGGGCCCGTCGGCGTCGGGATCGACCATGTCGAGCTGCCGTCGGCCGGTACGGCTACCCCGGCGGCCCCGGCCCCGGCCCCGGCCGCGTCGGGTCCCGCCGCGCCCCCCGGGGCGGGGGGCGGGTCGACCGGGCCCGTGGTCCTGCCGCCCGGCGGGGGCGTCATCTCCGGAGGCCGGCCGGTACCGGTGTCCACCACCAAGCCCGCGAAGCCCGGTACGGCCCTGCCGCGCGGCACCGTGATAGGCGCCGGCGGCGGCACGGGTGGCAGCGCCGGCGGTACGGGTGGCACCCCGGGCGGCACGGCCAGGGGCATCCCCGCTGGGCACGCGGGAGCCGCACCGGCGGTACGCGGCCCCGTGGCAGGGCGCCCCGGGTCGGCGGCCGGGCGCCCCGGGGCGCAGGCGCGCGGCCCCGCCGCGGGGCGGTCGAGCACGGGGGGCCGGGCGTTCACGGAGGGCGGGTCGGGACTCGTACGCCCACCCGGCGCCGCGGGCACCACCGCCGGCACGAGCACACCGCGGCCGCCGGGCCGCGCGGCGGCCGACCCGGGGGAGCGCGCCGAGACGGAGGGCAGCGCGCGCCCGGACTACCTGGTCGAGGACGAGGAGACCTGGCAGGGCAAGCGGGGTCTCGTCCCGCCGGTGATCGACTGAGCGGCGCCGCCACAAGGACCGGGCGGAGCCAGGCCGTAGGCCGGGAACCGGCCAGGGGGCAGGCCCGGCCCGGCCAGGGACCGGCCGGTCCAGGTCAGGCCCGGGACCGGCCAGGCCAGGCCAGGGGGGCCCGGCAGGGAAGAGCGGGCCGGGCCAGGGACCGGGCAGGCCAGGCCAGGGGGGCCCGGCAGGGAAGAGCGGGCCGGGCCAGGGACCGGGCAGGCCAGGCCAGGGGGGCCGGGCAGGGAAGAGCGGGCCGGGCCAGGGACGGGGCAGGTCAGGCCAGGGACCGGCCAGGCCAGGGACGGGGCAGGTCAGGCCAGGGGCCGGATAGGGAAGAGCGGGCCGGGCCAGGGACCGGGCAGTCCAGGCCGGGGACAGAGGCAAGAACGCCGGAGAAAGGCGAAGGCCGCCCAGGGGAGCGCCAGCCCCTGAGCGGCCCGCCGCGAAGCCGTGACCGGAATCGAACCGGCGTAACTCGCTTTGCAGGCGAGTCCCTCAACCACTCGGGCACACGGCTGTGTGGTGGTGCTGTGCAAGACCGTACGGAGCCCAGCGCGGCCGGGGAAGGGATCCGCAGGGGACGCAACGCGACTGCCATGCCGCGTTCACAGTCCGGCCCGACCCTGCCCGCCTCGCCCGGCGCGGGCCCCGCACGCCCCCGCGCCAGTCCGGCGGCGTCCCGGCACCGCGTCCCCGCCCCGCCCGGCGCGGGCCCGGCACATGCCGGACCGAGTCCGACGGCAGCCCGGCACCGCTGCCCCGCACGGCCCCGCCCCTTCGCCGGCCGACCGCGGTGGCCTAGGGCTGGAGGACCAGTCGGGATCCGTCGAATTGACAGGGTCGCCGGGCGGGAACGGACCTTACGCTGGGGCGATGAGCGCCCTTGAACCCCGCGTGCCCCAGAGAACCCCGCAGGCCCCGCCCCCGGCGGAGGCCGGGATCCTCGGGGCCGCGTACCGGACGCTCAGCATCGGGATCATCTCCGTCATCTTCCTCATAGCCTTCGAGGCGACCGCCGTCGGCACGGCCATGCCCGTCGCCGCGCGCGAGCTCGACGGGATCGGGCTCTACGCCTTCGCCTTCTCCGCGTACTTCACCACCAGCCTCTTCGGCATGGTCCTGTCCGGCCAGTGGGCCGACCGGCAGGGCCCGTTGCGGCCGCTCACCGTCGGGATCGGGTCCTTCGCCGCCGGACTGGTGCTCGCCGGGACCGCCGGCACCATGTGGATCTTCGTCCTCGGCCGCGCCGTGCAGGGCTTCGGCGGCGGGCTGGTCATCGTCGCCCTGTACGTCGTGGTCAGCCGGGCCTACGAGGAGCGGCTGCGCCCCGCGATCATGGCGGCCTTCGCCGCGAGCTGGGTGGTGCCCTCGATCGTCGGCCCGCTGGCCTCCGGGACCGTGACCGAGCACCTCGGGTGGCGCTGGGTGTTCCTCGGGATCCCGGCCCTCGTCGTCGTGCCCCTCGTCGTCGCGCTGCCCGCGATACGGCGCACCGCCTCCGGGCCGGTGGACACGGGCGGCGGCGCTCCCGCCGCCTTCGACCGGCGGCGGATCCGGCTGGCGTTCGGGATCTCGGCGGGCGCGGGGCTGCTCCAGTACGCCGCCCAGGACCTGCGGTGGCTCTCGCTGCTGCCCGGCGCCGTGGGCGCGGCCCTGCTGGTGCCCGCGGTGCTGGGGCTGCTGCCGCGCGGTACCTACCTGGCCCGGCGCGGGCTGCCGTCCGTCGTGCTGCTGCGCGGGGTCGCGGCGGGGTCGTTCATCGCCGCGGAGAGCTTCGTGCCGCTGATGCTGGTCACCCAGCGGGGGCTCAGCCCGACGCTGGCCGGGTTCTCGCTCGCGTTGGGCGGGCTGACCTGGGCCGGCGGGTCGTGGGTGCAGTCGAAGGGGCGAATGGCCCCGTACCGCGAGCGGCTGATGGTGACCGGCATGGTGCTGGTGGCCGTCGCCATCGCGGCGGCGCCGGCCGTGCTCATCGAGTCCGTGCCCGTGTGGACCCTGGCGGTGGCCTGGGCCGTCGGCTGCCTCGGGATGGGGCTGGTGATCGGCTCCACGAGCGTGCTGCTGCTCAAGCTGTCGGCGCCGGAGGAGGCGGGGGCGAACTCGGCCGCGCTGCAGATCTCGGACGCGCTGGCCAACGTGGTGCTGCTGGCGGCCGGCGGTGCGGCGTTCGCCGCGCTGGGCGGCGGTGCGGTGGGGGCCGCGCACACGGTGTCCGCCGACGGCGGCGCCTCGCACCCCGCGGCCTTCGTGGTGGTCTTCCTGCCGATGGCGTGCGTCGCGCTGGTCGGGGCCTGGGTCGCGACCCGGCTGAACGCCCCCGCCGAAACCCCGGTGCGGGACGCCTGACGGATCAGTAGCTTCCGACCATGAACGACCTGGTCATCCCCCTGTCTGACGGCGAGCTGGCGGAACTCGCCGATCTCGCCGACGCCACCGCGCGGACACCCGAGGAGTACGCGCTCGAAGCCGTACGGGCCCACCTGCGCGCGGAGCGCGAACACGTCGGGGAGGCCGCCGCCCGGCTCGCCCGGCGGCACGCCGCGCTGCTGAAGCGGCTCGGGCAGTGAGCGCCACCGGGGCCGGGCGCGAGACCCGGGCCGAAGCCGCGGCCGCCGCCGAGGTACGCCACCTCACCCTCGCCGAGGTGCTCGACCTCGCCCGCCACGCCTGCCTGGCCCAGGACCAGCCCGTCGAGCTGCGTGCCCCCGGGCTGCTGGAGTCCGCGGTGCACCGGCCGAGGGCCCGGATGTTCGGCACCCCGGCGTACGGGGACCCGTACGAGCAGGCGGCCGCGCTGCTCCACGGCATCGCGACGAACCACCCCCTGGTCGACGGGAACAAGCGGACCGCCTGGCTGGCCGCCGCGACCTTCCTCGCCGTCAACGGCATCGACCTCGCCGACGCCGACCAGGACACGGCGTACGACCTGGTCATCGACGTCGCGTCAGGGCACGAGGCCGATGTGGCCGCGATCGCCCGGCGGTTGCGCGCCATGTGACGCTCGCCGCACCCGCCGAGGTCACGGGCCTGTCCCTCCGCGGAGGGCGGGCCCGGGCCGGTAAGGTGGCCCGGTTGTCCTACGTACGACTGCCGAGAGCGACGAACCGGAGACCGTGACTACTACCGCCTCCCACCACCTCTCACCCGCCTTCCCCGGCCGTGCGCCCTGGGGTACCGCCAGCGCCCTGCGAGCTTGGCAGCAGGGTGCGCTGGACCGGTACCTGGAGACCCAGCCGCGCGACTTCCTCGCCGTCGCCACCCCCGGCGCAGGCAAGACCACCTTCGCGCTGACGCTCGCGTCATGGCTGCTGCACCACCACGTGGTCCAGCAGGTGACCGTCGTCGCGCCGACCGAGCACCTGAAGAAGCAGTGGGCGGAAGCCGCCGCCCGGATAGGCATCCGGCTCGACCCCGAGTATTCGGCGGGCCCGCTGAGCAAGGACTACCACGGGGTCGCCGTCACGTACGCGGGCGTGGGCGTACGGCCGATGCTGCACCGCAACCGGTGCGAGCAGCGCAAGACCCTCGTGATCCTCGACGAGATCCACCACGCGGGCGACTCCAAGTCGTGGGGCGAGGCCTGCCTGGAGGCCTTCGACCCGGCGACCCGGCGCTTGGCCCTGACCGGCACCCCCTTCCGGTCCGACACCAACCCGATCCCCTTCGTCGCGTACGAGGAGGGGAACGACGGGATCCGGCGGTCCTCCGCCGACTACACCTACGGCTACGGCAACGCGCTCGGCGACGGCGTCGTGCGGCCGGTCATCTTCCTCTCCTACAGCGGCAACATGCGCTGGCGCACCAAGGCGGGCGACGAGATCGCCGCCCGGCTCGGCGAGCCGATGACCAAGGACGCCATCTCGCAGGCCTGGCGCACCGCGCTGGACCCGCGCGGCGACTGGATGCCGAACGTGCTGCGCGCCGCCGACCAGCGGCTGACCGAGGTGCGCAAGGGCATCCCGGACGCGGGCGGGCTGGTCATCGCCTCCGACCAGGACTCGGCGCGCGCGTACGCCAAGCTGCTGCGCGAGATCACCGGGACCAAGGCGACCGTCGTGCTGTCCGACGACACGGGCGCCTCGAAGCGGATCGACGAGTTCAGCCAGGACGGCAGCCGCTGGATGGTCGCCGTCCGCATGGTGTCCGAAGGCGTCGACGTACCGCGCCTCGCGGTCGGCGTGTACGCCACGACGATCTCGACCCCCCTGTTCTTCGCGCAGGCCGTCGGACGTTTCGTGCGATCGCGCAGGCGCGGCGAGACCGCCTCGGTGTTCCTTCCGACGATCCCCTACCTGCTCGGCTTCGCGAACGAGATGGAGGTCGAGCGCGACCACGTGCTCGACAAGCCGAAGAAGCAGGGCGAGGAAGACCCGTACGCCGAGTCCGAGAAGGAGATGGACGAGGCGAACAAGCAGGAGGACGAGGACACCGGCGAGGACGAGCAGATGTCCTTCGAGGCGCTGGAGTCCGACGCCGTCTTCGACCGGGTGCTGTACGACGGCGCCGAGTTCGGCATGCAGGCGCACCCGGGCAGCGAGGAGGAGCAGGACTACCTCGGCATCCCGGGCCTGCTGGAGCCGGACCAGGTCCAGATGCTCCTGCAGAAGCGGCAGTCGCGGCAGATCGCGCACAGCCGGCGCAAGCCGGACTCGGAGGCCGACCTGCTGGAGCTGCCGGCCGACCGGCGGCCGGTGGTCTCGCACAAGGAGCTGCTGGAACTGCGGAAGTCGCTGAACACGATGGTGGGCGCGTACGTCCACCAGAGCGGCAAGCCGCACGGGGTGATCCACACCGAGCTGCGCCGGGTGTGCGGGGGACCGCCGAGCGCGGAGGCGACGGCCGGGCAGCTGCGCGAGCGGATCAAGAAGGTCCAGGAGTGGGCCACCCGGATGCGGTGACGCCTCCCGGCGAGGGGTGCGGTGGAATGCGGACGGGGTCCGTGCGGTGTGCCGCACGGACCCCGTCGCGTTGCTGCCGTTACGCGGTCGGGCGCCGGCGGCGGCCGGTGCCCGCGACCAGGGCCGCGCCCATGGCGACGGCCACCGCGGCGCCGCCGAGGGCCCAGGTGGTGGCCGGGTCGGCGCCGGTGGCGGCGAGCTGCCCGCCGGTGGCGGGTGCGGCGGTCGTGCCCGTGCCGGTGGCCGGGGCGGCGGTGTCGACGATCGGCTGGGAGCCGCCGTCGGGCTTCGGGGTGTTGCCCGTGTTGCCGGTGCCGCCGGTGCTGCCGCCGTTGTTCCCGTTGCCGGTCTGGCCGCCGGTGTTGCCCCCGGTCTGGCCGCCGTTGCCCGCGTCCGCCGCGCGGATGTTGGTCGTGGCGGTGTCCGTGCGGGACGAGACGAACTCGTTCGCGGCTTCCTTGCGCACGTACCCGTCGAACGACAGGTGGAACGCTCCGGGGGCGGTGTCGCCGGTGAAGCGGATGCGCAGGTCGACCGAGGTCTTGGCACCGGACTTGAGGGACACCCGGCCGATGTCGCCGCCCATGACCTCCTCGGAGCCGCCGAGCTCGACGTCCTGCCAACCGTAGGCGCTGCGGGCCTGGAGCTGGATCTGCGAGGTGGTGACCCAGGGGCCCTCGCCCTCGCCGCGGCCCATGTGGGTGGCCAGCAGGAAGTTCTCGACGTCGCCGCGCCCGGTGTTGTCGAGGTGCAGCGTCAGGTTCTGCCAGTCCGCTCCGGCCTGGAAGCCCGCCGCCGGGATTCCCTCGAAGGCCATCCGGGGACCCTCGACCTGGGTGGCCTCGTCCGAGCCGATGACCTGCGAGTAGTAGGTCGCCGTGTCGGAGACGGCGCCGCCGTGGTGCGGGTTGCCGGCGCCCACGAGATTCAGGCTGAACGGAGTACCGGGGGTGTCGCCCTTGAACCAGACATGGAAGACCAGGTCCCGCTGCTCGCCCGCGGCGTACTCGCCGCCGTAGTCGAGGATCCGGAGCTTGCCGTTCTCCTCGGTGACCTCCACGGGGTGCCAGTAGGACCGGCCGTCGGTGGTGGTGGCGAGGAACTCCACCTTGACCTGGTCCGCCCGGATGCGCTCCGGGCCCTCCGTGACGAGGTCGACGCCGACGCGGTACTCGCCGGTTCCGGCGCGCCCGGAGTTGTCCACCTTCATCGTGAGCGTGCGCCAGGCGTTGTCGCCGGCCCGGAAGCCCTGGTGGGGCAGCCCTTCGAGGCTGAGCTTCGGCCCCGTGGCAGTCTGCTCGCCCTCGCCGGCCCGCGTGATCTTCGAATCGTAGGACGCGGTGAGGGAGTCGACGGAGGTGTGGTTGGTGCCGGTGAACCGGATACGGATCGGGGCGGCGGCCGCGTCCGCGGCCACCCGCACCCGCACCGGGACGTCGACGGCCTTGTCATGCTCGACGGAGACGTCGACCAGACTGAAGGTCGCGCCCATCGGGCCGGGTCCGGGCTCCCGTATCGCGGGCTTCCACACGCCCGCGACGCGCTGCTCGACCTCGATGTGGGCGCCCTTGATCGGGCGCTCGGTGCCGGAGAAGTTCAGGCCGAGGAAGTAGCCCGGCACCTGCGGCTTGCCGTTGTTGTCGACGCGCAGGCTGAGCTCGGTCCACCCGCCCCCGGCCGCGAACCCGTCCTTCGGCAGGCCGTCGAGCGACAGCTTCGGTCCGCTGTACGGGTCCGCCTCGGGTGCCGCGTCCGCCTTCGGCTCCGCGTCCGGCGTGGTGACCGCCGTGTTCTTCGCCTCGTCGGCCATTGCGGGCGTGGCCATCAGGACCGTCGGGCCGACTACGGCTGCGGCGGCGACGACGGCCATGCGCTTGAGCTTCATGTGGTTCTTTCGTTCATGCGGCCGGTGCGCGGTTCGCGCGCGTGGGCCACCCCCCAGTGGTTCATTTTTGAACGTGATCAGACTAGGGCAGCGTTGTGATGCCGATGGGACCGGAGAGGTCACGAATTGACACCACTGGGAGCGCCGAACCCGCATAAACCGGCAGCAGGCGCCCGGATTCTGGACGAGCTCTTCCGCTGAGCGGACCCGCTCGCTACTGTCCCCGCATTGAACGCACCGTGGCAGCGCCGCCGCGGGAGCGCAGCCGGTGCCATGGCCGCTACCGGCGGCCTCTCCGTGCGTCGCCGAGGGACCGGCGGCGTTCCACCCAGAGAGTCACCGCCGCCCACCGAAAGAGGGAGAGGCGTCGTGACCGCGGAAACCTCCCAGACTCTCGACAGAGGACTCAGGGTCCTCAAACTGCTCGCCGACACCGACCACGGTCTGACCGTCACCGAGCTCTCCAACCGCCTCGGTGTGAACCGCACCGTGGTCTACCGCCTGCTGGCCACCCTCGAACAGCACGCCCTGGTCCGCCGTGACCTCGGCGGCCGGGCCCGCGTCGGCCTCGGCGTGCTGCGCCTGGGCCGCCAGGTGCACCCGCTGGTCCGCGAGGCGGCACTGCCGGCGCTGCGCTCCCTCGCCGAGGACATAGGCGCCACCGCGCACCTGACCCTCGTGGACGGCACCGAGGCACTGGCCGTGGCGGTCGTGGAGCCGACCTGGACGGACTACCACGTCGCCTACCGGGCCGGCTTCCGCCACCCGCTGGACCGCGGGGCGGCCGGCCGCGCCATCCTGGCCGCCCGCTCGGGCGCGCTGATCGAGCCCGGGTACACGCTCACCCACGGGGAGCTGGAGGCCGGCGCCAGCGGCGCCGCCGCGCCGCTCGTGGGCATCACCGGCCTGGAGGGCAGCGTCGGCGTCGTCATGCTGGCCGACGCCGTGCCGGAGCGGGTGGGCCCGAGGGTCGTGGACGCGGCGCGCGAGGTCGCCGACGCCCTGCGCTAGCCGCGGGGCCGGTGGTGTCACCGCGGTGCGGGTGCGCTGCCGGGCGCGGCACCGCTGCGGGGGCTCCGCCCCCGGGCTCCCGCGCCTCAAACGCCGGCGGGGCTGACTTCGGCCCTGCGCGGCCGGGTTCGGTTCGCGCGGCCGGGTTCGGCCTGCGGGGCCGGGATCGGCGCGTGGGTGCCGACACGGCATGGTAGTGGCCCGGCCCGATAGATTGGCCGGGTGCTCTCTCGCCTCACACGTCTGCCGCGTCCCGCCGCCCTGGCCGTCTGCGCCGTTCCCGTGGCCGGGCTGCTCGCCGCCGCCGCCTTCGCGCCGCTGCCGTTCGTGATCGCCCAGCCGGGCCTCACGGCCGACGTACTGGGCTCCCGTGACGGCAAGGAGGTCATCGTCGTCAGCGGCGCGCCCACCCGGCCGACCACGGGCCAGCTCCGGATGACCACGATCCAGGCCACGGGCCCCTCCACCTCGGTGCGCCTGAGCGAACTCGTCGGCAAGTGGTTCGACACGACCCGGGCCGTCATGCCCCGGGAGGCCGTGTACCCCTCGGGCGGAAGCGACGAGGAGATCGAGAAGCACAACCTGGAGGAGATGACCAAGTCCCAGTCGACGGCCGCCGCGGCCGCGCTCGGATACCTCCACAAGGACCCGAAGGACGTCAAGGTCGAGCTCAACCTCGCCGACGTCGGAGGCCCCAGCGCCGGGCTCCTCTTCTCCCTCGGCATCGTCGACAAGCTCGACGGCAACGGCAGCGGCGGCGACCTCACCGGCGGCCGCAGCATCGCCGGTACGGGCACCATCACCGCGGACGGCAAGGTCGGCGCGGTCGGCGGCGTGGCCCTGAAGACCCAGGCCGCGCAGCGCGACGGGGCGAGCGTGTTCCTCGTACCGCAGGCGGAGTGCTCGGACGCGCAGTCCGAACTCCCCGAGGGTCTGCGGCTGATCCCCGTCACGACGCTGTCGGGTGCGGTGAACGCTCTTCGGGCGCTGCAGAAGGGCGAGCCGGTTCCGTCCTGCTGACGGGTGCGGCGCCCGCCGGTCCGGGTTGGGCCTCCATCGAGCGCCAGGCCGGGAACACCAGCGGGGTGAGCGTGGCCAGCAGGTACGCGCCGCCGAACAGCAGCAGCGCCGGCCCGGCCCCGTACCCGTCGACCAGCAGGCCCGCCGCGAGCCCGCCCAGCGGCATGGTCAGCTCGCAGCCCGCGGTGCTCACGCCGGAGACGCGGCTGCGCAGGGAGTCCGGCACCCGCTCGTAGACCACGGTGGTCAGGATCGGGTTGAGCACGCCCGCGCCGAGCCCGGAGAGCGCCATGGTGACGGCCAGCGGCAGCGGGGTGTCGGTGAAGGCGGCCACGGCGAACCGCGGGGCCCCGCACACCAGGAAGGCCGCCGCGAAGACCGTCCTACGGGGCAGCCGCTCGCCCCACGCTCCGTAGAGCAGGGCCCCCAGCAGGGCGAAGCCGCCGAACAGCGAGATCATCAGCCCCAGGGCCGCGGGCCCCCCGAGGGCCTCCCGGCCGTGGACGGGCAGCAGGACCGAGGACCAGCCCTGGTCCAGGCCGTTGGTCACCATCACCATCAGGGTGATGCCCAGCAGCAGGCGCTGACGGGCCAGGAAGGCCCAGCCCTCGGCCAGTTCGGCCCGGTAGCCCGCGAACGACGCCTTCCCGGAGGCCCGTTGGGGCTCGGCGGCGGGCACCCCGCGCAGGAAGGCGGTGACCAGTAGCGCCGAGACGCCGAAGGAGGCCGCGTCCAGCAGCAGCACCACCTCGGAACCGAACGCCGCGATCAGTACGCCGGCCAGCGCGGCCCCGAGCATGCGGGCCCCGCGCGAGACCGCGTCGTACAGGCTGGCGGCGCGGGCGACGGTGGTGCCGGCGTGCTCGGCGAGGTCGGGCAGCAGGACGTAGCGGGCGGTCAGGCCGGGGGTGTGCACGAGGCCGCCGGCGGCCATCAGTGCGCACAGCATCCAGAACTCCAGCAGGCCCGCGTAGTGCAGCAGGGGGATCGCGGCGACCGCCAGGCCGCAGATCAGGTCGGAGGCCGCCGAGACCCGGCGGCGGCCGATCCGGTCGATGACCGGCCCGCCGGCGAGCGCGGCCACGATGACGGGCAGGGTGGCGCAGAAGGCGACGATCCCGGCCCGTCCGGCGCTGCCCGTGGTCTGGAGCACGAACCACGGGACGCCGATGAGGGTGAGCGAACTCCCGGCTATCGAGATGGTGTTGGCGGCCAGGACCGCGGTGAAGGGGCGCCTGCTCATGTCGTGCGCTGCTGGATCCGGGCGTGGACGTGGGCCGGCTGCATCAGGCGGATCCCGGCGGCGACCAGGGCTTCGCCGAGCCGGTCGCGCAGGGCGGGGGCGGTGGGGGCGGTGGGGGCGTTCTCGTGCGCGAGGTGCCAGTCGGCGGCCTCGGCGGCGAGTTCCGCGGTGCGGGCGGCGTGTATGCGGGTGTGGGTGAAGGCGTGCATGGCAGGACTCCTTC
The DNA here is from genome assembly GCF_055604165.1 of Streptomyces sp. NPDC037242. Lineage (NCBI taxonomy): Bacteria > Bacillati > Actinomycetota > Actinomycetes > Kitasatosporales > Streptomycetaceae > Streptomyces > Streptomyces sp. NPDC037242. The sequence continues at coordinate 6,376 of NZ_JBVJUY010000033.1, read as the reverse complement.
TGGGGACGGGGAACTGGGAAAGGGCGAGCGCTACTCGCCGTTGCGGCGGGGGAAGGCGTGGGTGTGGACGCGTACCGTCTCCGCGCCTTCGGCGGGCGGCAGATCGCGGTAGCTGTTGATCAACTCGTGCATCCTGTGGACCAGTTCACGGCTCTGCTCGGCCGACAGGCGCAGCGTGAAGTCGCTCATGTCGATGGAACGCCGCCACTCCTTGGGCCAGTTGACGGCGTCGCCGAGCCAGGTGTTCGTCTCCTGTGCGTGGATCGTCGCGATCTCCTGGAGGAAGACGTCGGCGGCCCCGCGCGTCTCGGGGTTGTCGTCGTACATCAGCGACTCGTCGAACCGCGTGCCGTCGTGGGTGGCCTTCCACCACCGCTCGCGGCCCTTGCCGTGCTCGGGGGCGTCCTCGACGAATCCGTGGGCGGCGAGCTGGCGCAGGTGGTAGCTGGTGGACCCGCTGGACTCGCCGAACCGCTCCCCGAGCTGCGAGGCGGTGGCCGGGCCGTCGCGGCGCAGGGCGGCGAGGAGCCGGATGCGCAGGGGGTGGGCGAGGCCGCGCAGGGAGCGCGCGTCCAGTGTCCGGACCTCGGGGCTCGGGTTTTCGGCGTTCTTCTCGGGCATGCCTCCACAGTAGAGTTGCAAAGAGTTCTCTGCAAGGATTTCTTTGCAACGTCTTCTTTGGAACTCTGTCGTCCTGGATCGGTCAGCCCGGTCAGCCCGGTCAGCCCGGTCAGCCCGCCTTGATGAGGCCCTCCCCGATCAGCCACTCCTTCGCCACCTCGTGCGGATCGTGCCCCTCCACGTCCACCTCCGCGTTGAGCTGCTGCGCCACCTCGGTCGTGAGCCGCTCGGTCAGCGGGGCCAACAGCTCTGCGATCACCGGGTACTTCGCCAGCGCCTTCGCGTTGATCTCGGGCGCCGCGTTGTAGTTGGGGAAGAAGTGCAGGTCGTCGGTGAGCGTGTCCAGGTCCATGGCCTTGATCCGGCCGTCGGTGGTGAAGGCCTCGCCCAGCAGGCAGGAGTCGGACTTGGACACCTGCGTGTAGATGATCCCGGCGTCCATCTTCCTGACGTTGCCCGGCGGGATCTTCATCCCGTACGCCTTCTCCATGCCCGGCAGTCCGTCCTCGCGCGAGGCGAACTCGTTCTCCACGCAGAGCGTCACCGCCCCCGGGTCCTCCCGCGCCAGCTTCGCCACGTCCGACATGGTCCTCAGGCCGTACTTCGCGTTGTTCTTCTTGCTGATGGCGAGGGTGTAGGTGTTGTTGAGCGCGGACTGCGGCAGCCAGGCGACCCCGTTCCTCACGTCCCCCTCGCGCACCGCCTTCCACTGCGCCACCGGGTCGTCGACCGGCTCCGCGTTGCCCTGGTAGGTGATCCAGGCCGTTCCGGTGTACTCGTACATGGCGTCCGCGTCGCCCTGGACGATCGCCTCGCGCGCGCTGATCGAGCCGGGCAGGTTGGTGCGGTCGAGGACCTCCGCGCCGGCGGCCTTGAAGATCAGGCCGATCATCTGGCCCAGCACGATGTTCTCGCTGAAGTTCTTCGAGGTGACCGTGAGGGAGGCGCCCTTGAGCGGCCGCCCCTGGCCCACGGAGCCCGGCGCGACGTCGTCCACCAGCGGGGACCCGCTCTTTAGCCCGCAGCCCGCGAGCGCCGGCAGCGCCAGCAGTGCCACCGAGCCCCCCAGGGCCGCCCGCAGCGGGAAGGTGCGCATCTACGCCTCCAGCCCGCGCGGCGTCAGGACCGTCTCGGCCAGCGAGGCCAGCCAGTCCACGAACAGGGCGAGCGCCACCGTCAGCACCGAGCCCAGCACCAGCACCGGCATCCGCTGCGTCTGGATCCCGGAGGTGATCAGGTCGCCCAGGCCCCCGCCGCCGCCGAAGGTGGCCAGGGCCGCGGTGCCGACGTTGAGCACCAGGGCCGTCCGTACGCCCGCCAGGATCAGCGGGACGGCCAGCGGCAGTTCCACCTTGAGCAGCGTCCCCAGGGACGACATGCCGATCCCGCGCGCCGCCTCCACCAGCTGGGGGTCGATGGCCCTGAGCCCCGCGACCGTGTTGGACAGCACGGGCAGCACGGCGTACGCGACCATGCCGATGATCGCGGTCGAGGGGCCGATGCCGAGCCAGATGACGAGCAGGGCCAGCAGCCCGATGGCGGGCGTGGCCTGGCCGATGTTGGCGACCGCCGTGACCAGCGGGGCGGCCCTGCGCAGCGCCCCGCGGGTGAGGGCGATGCCCAGCGGGATCGCGATGACCAGCACCCAGAAGGTGGAGATGGCGGTGAGCCGGACGTGCTGCCACAGCCGCAGCTGCACGTTGCCGTCGGCGAGGGAGTTCTCGGCGATCGTGTCGAGGGCGGTGTTCTCGATCCAGAGGTACGTGGCCAGCAGCACCAGCGCCAGTACGCAGGGCAGTACGGCCAGCTTGCGCCAGGTGATCCGGCGCGGGGGCGGGGGAGGGGCGGGCGCCTCCTCGGCCTCGACCAGCTCGTCGTCGCGGAAGGCGAGGTCCCGGAAGGCGGGGGTGGCGGGCTTGTCGGTGTTCACGGGGTGCCCGCACCGCCCTCCAGCTCCTGTTCGGTGCGGTGGTGGCGCAGTTCCTCCAGGTCGTGCTGGTGCTCGGCGGCCGTCAGCCGGTCCGCCTCCAGCATCTCGTGCACCGAGTTCATGAGGGTCTCCATGTCCACGACGCCGATGTACTCGCCGCGCCGGCCGGTGACGGCGACCCGGCCGCCGCTGTCGGTCAGGACGGCCTCCAGGGCGTCGTGCAGGGTCGCGTCCCGGGTCACCGTGTCGTGTACGAGCTGTCCGGCGCGGGCGAGCGAGCCCTTGGCGCGCATCAGGTCGCCGCGGCGCAGCCACTTGTACGGGCGGCCCCGCCGGTCCAGCATCAGCAGCTCGTTGGTCGCGCCGTCGCGCAGGGTGTTGAAGATCTGCTGGAGCGGGTCGTCCACCGACACGGTCGGGAACTCGGCGATCTCCACGTCCCGTACGCGGGTGAGGTTGAGCCGCTTGAGGGCCGCGCCCGCGCCGACGAAGCCGGAGACGAAGTCGTCGGTGGGGTTGGTGAGGATCGCCTCGGGGGTGTCGAACTGCGCGATGTGCGAGCGCTCGCGCAGCACAGCGATGCGGTCGCCGAGCTTGATGGCCTCGTCGAAGTCGTGGGTGACGAAGACGATCGTCTTGTGCAGCTCGTGCTGGAGCCGGATCAGCTCGTCCTGGAGGTGGTCGCGGGTGATCGGGTCCACGGCGCCGAACGGCTCGTCCATCAGCAGGACGGGCGGGTCGGCGGCCAGCGCCCGGGCCACGCCCACGCGCTGCTGCTGGCCGCCGGAGAGCTGGCGCGGGTAGCGGCCGTGGAACTCGCGCGGGTCCAGCCCGACCAGGTCGAGCATCTCCTCGACCCGGTCCTTCACCCCCGACTTCGACCAGCCGGTCATCTTCGGGACGAGGGCGATGTTCTCGGCGACCGTCATGTGGGGGAAGAGCCCGGAGGACTGGATCGCGTATCCGATCTTGCGCCGCAGCTTGACCGGGTCCATGTCGGTGACGTCCTCGTCGCCGATGCGGATCCGGCCGGAGGTGGGCTCGATCAGCCGGTTGATCATCTTCAGGGTGGTGGACTTCCCGCAGCCGGAGGGGCCGACGAAGACGACCGTCTCGCCCGCCTTGATCTCCATCGAGACGTCGTCGACGGAGGGGTTGGGGTTGCCGGGGTAGCGCTTGGTGAGGTTCTCCAGCTCGATGGTCGCGCCGGAGGCGCTCCCCGGACTGCCAGCGGCGGGCTCAGGCACGGATCCCCCTCGGGATGGTGAGACGGCCGAGCAGGACGTACGCGGCGTCGAAGAGCAGGGCGAGGACGACGATGCCGAGCGTGCCCGCCAGGACCTGGTTGATGGCGTTGGCGCTGCCCAGCGAGGCGATCCCGCGGAAGATCTCGTTGCCGAGGCCGGGCCCGGAGGCGTAGGCGGCGATGGCGGCGATGCCCATCAGCATCTGGGTGGAGACCCGGATGCCGGTCAGGATCGGCGGCCAGGCGAGCGGCAGCTCGACCCTGAGCAGCCGGGCGGTGCGCGACATCCCGATGCCCTTGGCCGCGTCGACCAGGGCCGGGTCCACCCCGCGCAGGCCCACGATCGAGTTCCGGACCACCGGCAGCAGCCCGTACAGCGTCAGGGCGATCACGGTCGGTGCGACGCCGAGCCCGACCAGCGGGATCAGCAGGCCGATCAAGGCGAGGGAGGGGACGGTCAGCACCGTGGAGGTGGCGGTGACGGCGAGGTTCCCGGCCCAGCCGCTGCGGTAGGTGAGGACGCCGATGGCGATGCCGAGCACGGTCGCGATGACCATGCACTGGAAGACGGCGCTGGCGTGCTGGAAGGCGTCGGTCAGGAGCTGCTGGTGGCGGTTGGACAGGTACGTCCAGAAGCTCACGTCTGGTCACCTCGTCCTGTGCCGGGCCGCCTCGGGTCAGCGGCTGTCGTCCTCGGCCGCCTGTTCGACCAGCGGGATGATCCGCAAGGGTACGGGATTCTCCATGACAATCGCTGTCGAAGCCCGCACGATCCCATCAAATGCGACAACGCGGTCGATCACCCGCTGGAGGTCGGCGTTGGAGCGCGCCACGAGCCGGCACAGCATGTCCCCGTGCCCGGTGGTGGTGTGCAGCTCCAGCACCTCGGGCACCCCGTCCAAGTGCGCCCGTACGTCCGCCCCTTGCCCCTGTTTGATCTCCAGCGTGGCGAAGGCGGTCACCGGGTACCCGAGGGCGGCCGGGTCGACCTGCGGGCCGAATCCGCGGATGACTCCATTCGACTGAAGCCGGTCCAGCCGGGCCTGCACGGTGCCGCGGGCCACCCCGAGCCGGCGCGAGGCCTCCAGGACGCCGATCCGGGGCTCGCGCGCGAGCAGGACGATGAGCCGGCCGTCGAGATCGTCGATGCCCATGGGTGCCTCCCGGGCTCGGGGGTGGTCATAGTGCACAGATGTTTCAGCCATCCTCCGGTGACACTGGGCATTCTGTACAGGAGAAATGGAAACTATTGCGCAGCTTGTGGATCGGCGGGACTCTGCGCTCATGACTGAGTCTCTGGCGAACCTCGAAACCACTCCGCACACCGCGCGTGAGGCGGACCCCTTCCCGGTGAAGGGCATGGACGCCGTCGTCTTCGCCGTGGGCAATGCCAAGCAGGCCGCGCACTTCTACTCCACCGCCTTCGGCATGAAGCTCGTGGCGTACTCCGGACCGGAGAACGGCGTCCGCGAGACGGCGAGCTACGTCCTGACCAACGGCGCCGCGCGCTTCGTGCTGACCTCGGTCATCAAGGTGGCGACCGACCACGGCCGCTTCCTCGCCGAGCACGTCGCCGAGCACGGCGACGGCGTCATCGACCTCGCGATCGAGGTCCCGGACGCGCGGGCGGCGTACGCGTACGCCGTGGAGCACGGTGCCCGCGGCCTGGACGAGCCGTACGAGGTCAAGGACGAGCACGGCACGGTCGTGATGGCCGCCATCGCCACCTACGGCCAGACCCGCCACACGCTGGTCGAGCGCCGCGACTACACCGGCCCGTACCTGCCCGGCTTCGTCGCCGTCGACCCGATGGTCGAGCCCCCGGCCAAGCGCACCTTCCAGGCCATCGACCACTGCGTGGGCAACGTCGAGCTCGGCCGGATGAACGAGTGGGTCGCGTTCTACAACAAGGTCATGGGCTTCACGAACATGAAGGAGTTCGTGGGCGACGACATCGCGACCGAGTACTCGGCGCTGATGTCCAAGGTCGTCGCGGACGGCACCCTGAAGGTGAAGTTCCCGATCAACGAGCCGGCGATCGCGAAGAAGAAGTCGCAGATCGACGAGTACCTGGAGTTCTACGGCGGCGCGGGCGTCCAGCACATCGCGCTGGCCACGAACGACATCGTCGCCACGGTGCGCGCGATGCGCGCCGCCGGCGTGACCTTCCTGGACACCCCGGACTCCTACTACGACACCCTCGGCGAGTGGGCCGGCGAGACCCGGGTGCCCGTCGAGACCCTGCGCGAGCTGAAGATCCTCGTCGACCGCGACGAGGACGGCTACCTGCTGCAGATCTTCACGAAGCCGGTCCAGGACCGGCCGACGGTCTTCTTCGAGATGATCGAGCGCCACGGCTCGATGGGCTTCGGCAAGGGCAACTTCAAGGCCCTGTTCGAGGCGATCGAGCGCGAGCAGGAGAAGCGCGGCAACCTCTGAGGTTCCCAGTCCGGCGGGGGGGGGGGGGGGGGGGGGGGGGGGGGGGGGGGGGGGGGGGGGGGGGGGGGGGGGGGGGGGGGGGGGGAGGGGGGGGGGGGTGGGGGGGGGGGGGGGGGGGGAGAGAGAGGGGGGGGGGGTGG
>NZ_JBVJUY010000032.1:0-102843 GCF_055604165.1 Streptomyces sp. NPDC037242 | reverse complement strand
CCCCCCCCCCCCCCCCCCCCCCCCCCCCCCCCCCCCCCCCCCCCCCCCCCCCCCCCCCCCCCCCCCCCCCCCCCCCCCCCCCCCCCCCCCGCGTCATGGGGACGCCCGACTACCAGGCGACGGGCAGTCGTTCCGGCAGCCGCTTGATGAAGCCGGTGCGCCATACGAGGTTCTCCGCGGGCACCGCGAGCCGCAGCTCGGGCAGCCGCTCGACCAGCACCTCCAGCGCGATCTCGGCGTGCGCCCGGCCCAGCGCGGACGCCGGGCAGAAGTGCCGGCCGGCGCCGAAGGCCAGGTTGGCGTTGGAGCCCTCGCGCTCCAGGTCCAGCTCGTCCGGGTTCTCGAAGGCCTCCGGGTCGAAGTTGGCGCCCTCCAGGAGGACGAGGACCAGCTCGCCCTCCTTCACCAGCACGTCCCCGACCTGGACGTCCGCCATCGCGATGCGCGGCAGGCCGTCACCGACCGACAGGTTCCAGCGCAGCAGCTCGTCGACCGCCTTGCCCATGCGCTCCGGGTGCTTGCGCAGGTACCCGATCAGCTCGGGCTTCTGGAGCAGCGCCAGGACCGCGAGGGTGAGGAAGGCCGAGGTGGAGACCGCGCCGGCGCCGAAGAGGGAGACGGCGACGGTCGCGAACATGTCGTCGGTCAGGTGCGCCGACTCCGGGTCCGCCTCCTTCAGCTCGGCGAACTTGCCGAGGAGCCCCGTACGCTCCTCGGCGGGCAGCGCGAGCTGCGCCCTCAGCCGGTCCTCGAAGTAGCCGACGTCCTTGTACCAGTTGAGCGCCGAGTCGGCGAACGGCTCGCGCGCGGTCATGAACGCGACGTCCAGCCCCGACATCAGGCGCCGCCAGTCCTCGAACGGCACCCCCAGCACCTGGCAGTGCATGGCCGCCGAGAAGGGGTCGGCGAACCCCGCCCGGAGGTCTGCAGGACCGCCCTCGGCGACCAGCTGGTCGATGAGCTCCCCGGCCTTGGCGCGCAGCCAGTCCTGGAGCCCCTTCTGGCGCGGGTTGAGCGCCTTCATGACCGCGTTGCGCAGGCCGGCGCTGTTGATGTTGCCCATGTTGTTGACGACCTCGGGCGGGATCGTCAGCGCGTACTGGCGGGGGACCCCGGCGTTCGCCGTGTCCTTGAGGCTGAAGCGCTCGTCCTCCAGCACCTGCTTGGCCAGCGCGTAGCTGCTCACCAGCCAGGCCGGGTCCCCGGTGAGGGTGCGGACCTTGGCGACGGGTGCCTTCTCGCGCAGCCAGGTGCACTCCTCGGGGAGCACGTCACCGCGCCGCGAGAGCGGGAAGTCGAGGAGCGGCTGCTCCTGGATCTCCCGGCCCTCAAGCTGCTCGACGCTCATCGACGTTCCTTTCGGTTGGTGCGTGGTTCGTGGTGGGTACGGCGGCCGCGGCCTCGGCCGGTTCGGGCCGGACGACGGCGTACGCCTGGTTCCGGGTCGCGCGCAGGCCCCCGCCCCGCGCGAACAGGACATCGGTCATCGGCATCTTGACGTGGTAGGCCGCCACCGAGGACGGCACGTCGAGAATGCTCGGGGTGTCCACGAAGAACGGCAGCTCGGCTGCCATGTAATCGAAACAGACCTGCAACTGGCTGTCCGTGATGGATTCACCTTCCGGCAACTTGGAGCCGACAAAGTGGAGGGCCATTTCCTCGCAGCCCTTGCGGAATTCGTCGTCGTTCTCCAGGAAATGCAGCACGCGCCGGTGCAGTAGTTGGTACACGGGGTTCGCCTGGAACTCCGAAAGTGCCCTCACTCGGATCTCGGCGTGCGAGGTCCCTGATTCCTCCACGCCCTTGAGAATCCTTCGCCGGACCGCCTTGATTTCCTTGGTCGCGCGCTTCTCGGCGTGTTCCCGGGTGTAGCCGAAAGCGGCGAACATCCGGTCGACGTGAAGGTCTGCGTAGACGAAGTCGACCTGCGCGAAGCGGGTCGTGGCCCATCGGGCGAGGCTGGTGATGCGCTCGGAACTGAAGTAGCTGTTTCCAGGACTGACTCCGATGAGCACATGGTCGCCGTCTTCCCAGATATGGCGGCAGGTGCGGGTGAAGGGCAGAACTTCGAATGATGCGTCGGCTGTGATCGTCACCTGTGTGATCGCCCTTGTTGCCGCTTGTCCCTGGGAGCCCTGCGCTCCTGGTGTGGCGGCAATGTCGGTACGTTATGCCGTGGCCCCGGAGCGTGACAAGTGGGGGTCTCATTTGTTGGCTGGAATTATCGCTTCCGCATTACGGAAGGGTAATCGAATTTCTATCTGCCGCTCGAACGGGACCCGCGGGACGGACGGGGGCGTGAGGCCGCTACCCTGAGCCGGTCAACAAGCACCAAGAAGGGGTGGACCCAGTGGCGGACATCGAGAGCGCACGGGCGACGTTCGGCAAGTTCGACGCGGACGGCGACGGCTTCATCACGGCCGACGAGTACAGCGCGGCCATGAAGGCCATGGGTGACGCCTTCGTCACCGGCGCGGTCGCGGACGCCGTCATAGCCGCCAAGGACACCGACGGCGACAAGCTCCTCAGCTTCGACGAGTTCTGGGCCTCCCTCAACAAGTAGGCCCCGCACCGAACAGGCCCCGCCCCCGCCCGCCTGCCGCAGCGGGGGCGCGTCAGGCCATGCGCGTCAGCCCATGTCCTCGACCTCGCCGAGGGCCTCCTCCAGCCAGGCCAGCCAGAAGCTCTCCAGGGCGATCCCGCCGTGCAGCACGAGCCGGCGCAGCCGGTCCTCGACGGCGTCCCGCCCCGGGGGGAAGTCCTTCGCCTCGATGGCCTCGTACTTCGCCAGCTGGTCCCGGTGCAGCTCCAGGTGCCGGCGCAGCTCGGCGCCCAGCCCCTGCGGCCCCACCACGCCCGCCGCGCGGATCCGCAGCAGCAGCGGGTCGCGCATCGGCTTCGGGTCCTGGCTCTCGCCGACCCACCGGGCCAGCTCCGCGCTGCCGTCGGGGAGGACCTCGTACTCCTTCTTCTGTCCCCGTACGGGCACCTCGCTCGGCAGCGCGCGGATCAGCCCGGCCTCCTCCAGCCGGCCGAGCTCGCGGTAGATCTGCTGGTGCGTGGCCGACCAGAAGTACGCGATCGACTTGTCGAACCGCCGGGTCAGCTCCAGCCCCGACGAGGGCTTCTCCAGCAGGGCGGTGAGGATGGCGTGCGGCAGCGACATGCGGCCATCCTAGGTTTGCGGCGCCCGCGTCACCGCAAGGCCGCGAGGGCCTCCGGCGTGCGGGGGCCCGGGACCTGCGGGGGCAGGAGGCCGTGGGCGCGCAGGAAGGCCGTCACCGCCGGGGACCAGGCCTGGCGCAGGCCCGCCGAGGCCAGCAGGGCCGGGTCCGACAGGAGGGTCGCGGCCGGGCCGAAGCGGATGCCCGACGGGGTCAGGACCGCCGCGTCGTCGGCCCAGCGGACCGCCAGGTCCACGTCGTGCGTGGCCATGACCACCGTGGTGCCCTGCGCACGCAGGCCCGCCAGGGCGTCCAGCAGCCGCTCCTGCCCGTCCGGGTCGAGGCCCGCCGTCGGCTCGTCCAGGATCAGCACGCGCGGCGCCATAGCCACCGCGCCCGCGATGGCCGCGCGCTTGCGCTGCCCGTACGAGAGCAGGTGCGTCGGGCGGTCCCGCAGGGCCGTGATGTCCAGGGCCGCCAGCGCCGAGTCCACGCGGGACCGTACCTCCTGCGGCGCCAGGCCCATGTTCATCGGGCCGAAGGACACGTCCTGCTCCACCGAGGCGGCGAAGAGCTGGTCGTCCGGGTCCTGGACCACCAGCTGGACCGCCGTGCGCAGGCGCGTCAGCCCCTTGCGGTCGTGGCCGACCTCCGCGCCGTCGAGCCGCAGCTCGCCCGTACCCGGCCGCAGGCCCCCGCTCAGCAGCCGCATCAGCGTGGTCTTCCCGCTGCCGTTGCGGCCCAGCAGCACCAGCGCCCGTCCCTGCGCGATGGCGAAGTCCACGCCGGACAGGACGGCCGGGCCGTCCTCGTACGCGTAGCCCGCGCCCACCAGTTCCACCAACGGCCTCACAGGTAAAGCCCCTTCAGCAGGAGAGTCAGGGTGATCAGTGCGGCCAGCAGGGCCGCGGTCCCCGCCAGGAACCGCCACGACAGCGCCGCCTCCGGTACGAGGACCCGCAGCGCGCCGTCGTAGCCGCGCCCGGCCAGCCCCACCTGGAGCCGGGCCGCGCGGTCGAAGGCCCGTACGAACGAGGTCGCGGCGAGCCCCGCCAGGGAGCGCCACACCGCGGCCCGGCCGGTGTGCCCGAGCCGGGCCGCCTGGGCCCGGCGGACCTGGGCCATCGAGTCCAGCAGCAGGAACCCGATCCGGTACATGACCAGGGCCACGTCCACCACCGGGGCCGGCACCCCCGCCCGCACCAGCCGCGGCAGCACGTCCGAGACCGGGGTGGTGAAGGCGAACAGCAGCACGCCGAGCGAGGCGGCCGAGGTGCGCAGCAGCAGCTCCGCCGCATGGCGCGGCCCGTCGGGGGCGAGCGAGAGCGGCCCGGCCGGACCGCCGACGGCGAACAGCAGCGGCAGCGCGCCGGTGAAGCAGAAGCCGAGCGGGATCCGGAAGGCACGCCACAGCTGCCGTCCGCCCACCCCGGCGGGGCCGAGCAGCAGGGCGAGGGTCGCCGCGCCGACCAACGGCCCGCCGGGCCAGGGCGGGAGGGACACGGCGGTGACCGTCAGTCCGAGGCCGAGCAGCGCCTTCTCCAGCGGATGGCGGCGGCGCCAGCGGCTGCTGTGGGCCGCTACGTCGATGGGCAGCACCGCCTAGGACTCCGGGGCGGCTTCGGCGGCGGCCTCGCGCGCGGCGGCCGCACCCTGGCGGCGGCCCTTGCGCACGCCGAAGTAGTACGCGAGCACGCCCGCTCCGAGGGCGGCCTGCAACGCGAACAGCGCCGACTCGACCTCCCCGGACGGGGGTTCGTACAGGGGGGAGAACCACGGCTCGTAGTCCGGCTTGAGCTGGGTGATGGCCGCTTCCGCCTGCGCGTCGGCGCCCGTGAACGGCTCCTCCTTGCCCTCGCCCAGCCCCAGCGCGATCGGGAGCACGGCGAGCGCCGCCACCAGGAGCAGCAGCAGAGCGTTGACCTTCGTGTTCTTGCTCATCTTGATGCCCATCAGGCCGCCGCTCCCTGCTGCTTGTCCCCGGTGAGCTTCGCGACGCCCAGGCGGACCAGGTCCGACTTGCTGGACTGCACGAGCAGCCGCATCACGAGGACGGTCAGCAGGCCCTCGCTCACCGCGAGCGGGATCTGGGTGACCGCGAAGATCCCGCCGAACTTCGCGAGCGCACCGGCAAAGCCCGTACCCGGGTCCGGGAAGGCCAGCGCCAACTGCACGCTGGTGACGCAGTAGGTGACCAGGTCGGCGAAGAAGGCGCCGAAGAAGACGGTCACCATCAGGGGGAGGTCGAAGCGGCGCAGCAGCCGGTAGACCCCGTAGCCCGCCCAAGGGCCTGCGATGGCCATGGAGAAGACGTTGGCGCCGAGCGTGGTCAGCCCGCCGTGCGCCAGCAGCAGCGCCTGGAACAGCAGGGTGATCGTGCCGAGCACGGCCATGATCGGCGGCCGGAACAGGATCGCTCCGAGCCCGGTCCCGGTGGGGTGCGAGCAACTGCCCGTCACCGAAGGGATCTTCAGGGCGGAAAGGACGAACGTGAACGCTCCGGACGCGCCGAGCAGCAGCGTGCTCTCGGGGTTGGCCTTCACCTCACGGGTGAGGGCCCGGACACCGTGTACGACGAAGGGAGCGGACGCGGCGCCCCAGGCGACCGCGTGCAAAGGGGGCAGGAACCCCTCGGCTATATGCATGAGTAGGGAGACCTCTCCAGCACCTCGTGGATGGACAACGCACCCCGGCCGGTCTCCTGGCTCACGGGTGGTGATGCCCTGTCTCCGCCTTCCCGGGCGGCGCGGAACCTCCCGCACAGCCCAGTGGCTTTCCCGCAGGAGTGGAGCCGGACTTCCCGTTCACAGTGGCGAGGGCCGCGCCGGTTTCCCACCGGCTTCCCGAACACCAAGGCCCGCTGACCCTAGTCGCCCGGACGGACCGGTAACAACTTGCACCGATTCGTACGGCCGCGGTCCGGTGGCGGGCCCGCGCGGCCCCGGGGAGGGTGGGGGAGTGGCCTCTGACTTCGACTACTCGGACCTGACCGCCGTCTACGTGAACTGCACGCTCAAACGCTCGCCCGAGACCAGCAACACCGAGGGCCTGATCGACAGGAGCCGCGCCGTCATGGCGGCGGCCGGCGTCCGGACCTCGCTGATCCGCGCCGTGGACCACGACATCGCCACCGGTGTCTGGCCGGACATGACCGAGCACGGCTGGGAGAGCGACCAGTGGCCGGTCCTGTACAGCCAGATCATGGACGCCGACATCCTCGTGCTCTGCGGCCCGATCTGGCTCGGCGACAACAGCTCCGTGATGAAGCAGGTGATCGAGCGGCTCTACGCCTGCTCCTCGATCCTGAACGAGCGGGGCCAGTACGCGTACTACGGGCGCGTCGGCGGGGCGCTGATCACCGGGAACGAGGACGGCGTCAAGCACTGCGCCATGAACATCCTCTACAGCCTCCAGCACCTCGGCTACGCGATCCCCCCGCAGGGCGACGCCGGCTGGATCGGCGAGGCCGGGCCCGGACCCTCGTACCTCGACCCCGGATCGGGCGGCCCGGAGAACGACTTCACCAACCGCAACACCGCCTTCATGTCGTGGAACCTGATGCACCTGGCCGCCCTCCTCAAGCGGGCCGGCGGCATGCCGGCGCACGGCAACCAGCGCTCCGAGTGGGACGCCGGCTGCCGCTTCGACTTCCCCAACCCCGAGCACCGCTGAGCCGCCCGGGGCGCGCGGCGGCGCCCCGGGCACCGGGCGCTCAGCACACGGAGGGATGCGGGAAGTCGACGACGAGCCGCTCCGGCGAGTGCAGGACCGAGGTGGTGTAGGTGGGCTTGGTGTCGAAGGCGGCACCGAAGGTGACGTACCCCTCGAAGTCGCCGGTCAGGGCGATCCCCTTGAGCTTGCTCAGGTAGATCTTCTGGAGCTCGGGGCCCTGGTAGACGTTGTTCCCCGCGTCGTCGTGACCGGCGGCGGGGTGCAGGCGGATCGACAGGAAGTGGTTCCCGGCCAGCGGTACGGGCTTGCCGGACCCGTCGTAGACCAGCTCGGGTACGGCCTCGACCGTGACCGGGGGCACGTACCCCTGGAGGTCGATGACGAGCCGGTCGTAGGTGCAGTGCCCGCCCCAGCGGGCGTTGACGACGAGCGGGGTCTGGGTGCGGGTGGCGGCGGAGGCCGGTGCGGCCAGGCCGATGCCCGCGGTGAGCAGGGCGCCCGTGATCAGGGCGGTGACCTGGCGGCGACGTAGGCGGTTCATGGCGTCCCTCCGAATCTCCTCAGACGGGACAAACGGGTGTCACTCATGAGGACACCGCCGCGGCGCCCCCGGTTCCAGGCCCCGCCGCCCCGCCGCCCCGCCGACCTGCCGGCCCTCAGCGCAGCAGCAGGGCGCTCAGCTCGGCGTCGAGGTCGTAGTGGCGCTGCTCGTGCCCGCGCGGCACCAGCTGCGTCATCCGCCGGCACAGCTCCCGCACGTCCTTGGCCCGGGCGGACACCACGCAGCTCTGCGCGCCGTTGCTGAAGGCGAGGAAGATCCGCGGCTCGCTGCCCTCCCAGCGCGGCCAGACCTGGATGTCGCCCTCGCCGGTGGCGCAGACCTGCCCGTCGAGCAGCAGCTCCCGGGAGAACACCCAGCGCGCCAGATGCGTCCCGGCGCCCTCGAAGTCGAGGGTGACCTCGTAGGGCCGCTCGGAGCGGTACGCGAACACGCCCCGCAGCGGGACGGATACGGGAGTGGCCTCCAGCCGGAGCGGCAGGACGCGGTGTTCGGTGCAGGACATGCGGCCCGCCTCTCTCTCGGCGTGGGGGATTTCCCGCCCACTCGGGCAAGTTAGCCCACGCCCCGGCGGCGCCCCCGTGCCAAAGGTCCCGTGAGGGCGGGTCCCTCGACCTTTTTCCGCCAGGACGGCGGGGGCGCACGGGGGCGGACGGGTGCACGGCGCCCGGCCCGGCACCGGAAACGAGGAGGGGCCCGGCGCGGACGCCGGGCCCCTCCTCGTCAGTCGTGGCGGATCAGCACTCGATGACGTTGACCGCGAGGCCGCCGCGGGCGGTCTCCTTGTACTTGACCTTCATGTCGGCGCCGGTCTCCTTCATGGTCTTGATGACCTTGTCGAGGGAGACCTTGTGGGTGCCGTCGCCGCGCATCGCCATCTTGGCCGCCGTGACGGCCTTGACCGCCGCCATGCCGTTGCGCTCGATGCACGGGATCTGCACCAGGCCGCCGACGGGGTCGCAGGTCAGGCCGAGGTTGTGCTCCATACCGATCTCGGCCGCGTTCTCGACCTGCTCCGGGGTGCCGCCCAGGACCTCGGCGAGGGCGCCGGCCGCCATGGAGCAGGCCGAGCCGACCTCGCCCTGGCAGCCGACCTCGGCGCCGGAGATCGAGGCGTTCTCCTTGAAGAGCATGCCGATCGCGCCCGCCGCGAGGAGGAAGCGGACCACGCCGTCCTCGTCCGCGCCCGGCACGAAGTTGACGTAGTAGTGCAGGACGGCCGGCAGGACGCCCGCCGCGCCGTTCGTGGGCGCGGTGACGACGCGGCCGCCCGCCGCGTTCTCCTCGTTGACCGCCATCGCGTAGATCGTCGTCCACTCGCTGCGGTGCATCATCGGGTCGCCCTCGGTGCGCAGCTGGCGCGCCGTCGAGGCGGCCCGGCGCTTGACCCGCAGGCCGCCCGGGAGGATGCCCTCGCGGGACATGCCGCGCGAGACGCAGGACTGCATGACGCGCCAGATCTCCAGGAGGCCCTCGCGGATCTCCTCCTCGGTGCGCCAGGCCTTCTCGTTCTCCAGCATCAGGGAGGAGATCGACAGGCCGGTCTCGTTCGCCAGGCGGAGCATCTCGTCGCCGGAGCGGAAGGGGTACTTCAGCTCGGTGTCGTCCAGCTTGATCCGGTCCTCGCCGACCGCGTCCTCGTCCACGACGAACCCGCCGCCGACCGAGTAGTACGTCTTCTCCAGCAGCGGGGCGCCGGCCTCGTCGTACGCGAAGAGGGTCATGCCGTTCGCGTGGTACGGCAGGGACCGGCGGCGGTGCAGGATCAGCTGGTTCGGCTCGTCGAAGGCGATCTCGTGCACATCGCCTATCTCGGCGCCGAGCAGGCGCAGGCGGCCGCTCTGGCGGATCCGCTCGACCTCGGCGTCGGCCGTCTCCACGTTCACGGTGCGGGGGGAGTGGCCCTCCAGGCCCAGCAGGACCGCCTTGGGGGTGCCGTGGCCGTGGCCGGTCGCGCCGAGGGAGCCGAAGAGCTCAGCGCGCACGGAGGCGGTCTGCGCAAGGACACCGTCCTTCTTCAGGCGGGTCACGAACATGCGTGCCGCCCGCATCGGACCGACCGTGTGGGAGGAGGACGGACCGATGCCGATGGAGAAGAGATCGAAGACGGAGATGGCCACTGGCGGACTCCCTTGTCTGCTCGTGGGGTGGGAGGGGGCAGGAGAAGCGGGGTGGGTGATCTGCGGATTTTGTCCGGCAGACGAGCTTAACTCGGTGAGGTGAACAGCTCGGCTGCCGGACGGGTAGGAGGGGTTTCGTTCAGGCGTGGGTCAGCTCTCGCTCCGGCGCCTCGCCCTGGGCCTGCGGCTCCGCGGAGCCGTCCAGGACCGGGTCGGGGCCCGGCAGGCCCGCGTGGTGGGCCCTGACGCCCGCCTCGACGGCCCAGAAATAGGTGCCGAGGGCCATGGCGGCCACCAGCGCGATGTCGTAGCCGCCCGGGATGGTGCCGCGGCCGCCGAAGTCGGTGGAGCCGAGCCAGGACAGCAGGGACAGGGCGCCGAGGAAGAAGACGATCCACCAGGCCGGGGCGAACTGCTTCGAGAGGTTCCTCTCACCCTTGCGGGAGAGCACGAGCGCGGCGATCGGTGCGGCCAGCAGCGTCAGGGCGGTGACGATGCCGGTGTTCGGCCACTTCGACCAGTACAGCGCACAGGCGGCGAAGACGAAGGTCAGCGGGCAGAGGACCTTCGCGGCGGGCAGCCGGAAGGGGCGGGGCAGGCCGGGCTTGGTCCGGCGGAAGACGCCCACCGCGATGGGGCCGATCAGGTACGAGATGACCATGGCGGCCGAGATGATCGGGGCCAGGGTCTTCCAGCTGTGGCCGACGGTGACCAGGAGCAGCACGGAGAAGCCGAGGTTCATCCACATGGCCGGGCGCGCGGTCCCGTACAAGGGGTGGGTCTCCTTGAGCCGCTTGGGGAAGAAGCCGGTCTCGGACAGGTTCTGGACCATGTACGCGGCCGAGGCGACGTTGGCGATGTTGGAGCCGGCGGGGGAGATGAAGGCGCCGAACTGGAGCATCACCACGACCCAGTGGATCATCAGCAGCTTGGCGAGCTCGGCGAACGGCGAGTTGAAGTTCACACCCGCCCAGCCGCCGGCCTGCGCCAGGTGCTCCGGAGGCACGGCGCCCAGGAAGGCCGTCTGCAGGGCGAGGTAGATGACCAGGCCCAGGGAGAGCGCGCCGACCAGGGCGATGGGGATGGCCCGGCCCGGGTTCTTGGCGGCGCCGCCGAGGTTGACGACGGCCTGGAAGCCGTTGAAGGCGAAGACGACGCCGGAGGTGGTGACGGCGGTCAGGACGGCGGTCCAGCCGTTGGGTGCGAAGCCGCCGTGGGCGGTGAAGTTGTCGGTGTGGAAGCCGGAGGCGATCAGCGCGGCGACGGCGAGCACCGGGATGGCGAACTTGACCAGGGTCAGGGCCGCGTTGATCTTCGCCAGGAGCTGGACCGACCAGTAGCAGGACAGCCACAGCAGGATGGTGAGCGCCAGGGCCACGAACATGCCGAAGGTGGTCAGCTGGTGGGACTGGGCGTCCACCAGGTCCTTGGCCCAGCCGAAGCTCCATGAGGACATGTACTGGGTCGCCGCGATCGACTCGATCGGGATCAGCGAGGCCACGGCGATCCACACCGCCCAGCCGGTGATGAAGCCGAGCACCGGGCCGTGCGAGATGGTGCCGTACCGGGCCATGCCGCCCGGGATCGGGTAGGCCGCGCCGACCTCGGCGTAGGACATGGCGATCATGCCGATGAACACGGCGCCGATGACCCAGGCGACGAGCGCCGCCGGACCGGCGACCTGCGCGGCCGTGCCGGCTCCGAAGAGCCATCCCGAACCGAAGATCGAACCGATGCCGATCATGATCAACGCGAAGAGACTGAGTCCCTTCTTGTTGGCTGCGCTCATGTCCATGGGTGCGTGTCCGTCCTGCCAGGGGGATGCCGTCATGCTCTTATTCGGAGCCTATTTGCCATTTTTTGGTCGAATCAGTGGCAATGGGCCGCATCCGCCTGGGGCTTTGGTCATGAGAAGGGCCCGGCCTGCAGAACAAGGCCGGGCCCTTCCAGGCCGGCGCCTAGAGCGTCGGGTACAGCGGGAACTTCGCGGCGAGCGCGGAGACGCGCGCCTTCAGGGCCTCGCCGTCGTACGCGGGCTTCAGGGCCGCCGCGATGATCTCGGCGACCTCGGTGAAGGCCTCGGCGTCGAAACCGCGGGTGGCCAGCGCCGGCGTACCGATCCGCAGACCCGAGGTGACCATCGGCGGCCGCGGGTCGTTCGGGATGGCGTTGCGGTTGACCGTGATCCCGACCTCGTGGAGGCGGTCCTCGGCCTGCTGGCCGTCCAGCTCGGAGTTGCGCAGGTCGACCAGGACCAGGTGTACGTCGGTGCCGCCGGTGAGGACGTCCACGCCCACGGCCTTGACGTCGTCCTGGACCAGGCGGGCGGCGAGGATCTTCGCGCCCTCCAGGGTGCGCTCCTGGCGCTCCTTGAACTCGGGCGAGGCCGCCACCTTGAAGGAGACCGCCTTGGCTGCGATCACGTGCTCCAGCGGACCGCCCTGCTGGCCCGGGAAGACCGCGGAGTTGATCTTCTTGGCCAGTTCCTGCGTCGACAGGATGACACCGCCGCGCGGACCGCCGAGGGTCTTGTGCGTGGTGGTGGTGACGACGTGGGCGTGCGGCACCGGGTTCGGGTGCAGGCCCGCGGCGACCAGGCCGGCGAAGTGCGCCATGTCGACCATCAGGTACGCGCCGACCTCGTCCGCGATGCGGCGGAAGGCGGCGAAGTCCAGCTGGCGCGGGTAGGCGGACCAGCCGGCGACGATCAGCTGCGGCTTGGACTCCTTGGCGAGGCGCTCGACCTCGGCCATGTCGACCTCGCCGGTCTCGTCGACGTGGTACGGGACCACGTTGTAGAGCTTGCCGGAGAAGTTGATCTTCATGCCGTGGGTCAGGTGACCGCCGTGGGCCAGGTTCAGGCCCATGATCGTGTCGCCCGGCTTCAGCAGTGCGAACATCGCGGCGGCGTTGGCCTGCGCACCGGAGTGCGGCTGGACGTTCGCGGCCTCGGCGCCGAACAGCGCCTTGATGCGGTCGATCGCGATCTGCTCGACCACGTCGACGTGCTCGCAGCCGCCGTAGTAGCGGCGGCCGGGGTAGCCCTCGGCGTACTTGTTGGTCAGGACCGAGCCCTGGGCCTCCATGACGGCGACCGGAGCGAAGTTCTCCGACGCGATCATTTCCAGGGTCGACTGCTGGCGCACGAGCTCGGCGTCGACGGCGGCGGCGACATCGGGGTCGAGCTCGTGGAGGGGGGTGTTCAGAACGGACATCAGGTTCCCCTGGGACTCAGTTGTCGGAGTGGGTGAGCGCGGCGTACTCGTCGGCCGTCAGCACGTCCTTCGGCTCCTCCGAGAGACGCACCTTGAACAGCCAGCCACCCTCGAACGGGGCGGAGTTCACCAGGGCCGGGTCGTCCACGACGTCCTGGTTGAACTCGACGATCTCACCGGAGACGGGGGAGTACAGGTCGCTGACCGACTTGGTCGACTCCAGCTCGCCACAGGTCTCGCCCTCGGTCACGGTGTCGCCGACCGCGGGGAGCTGGGCGTAGACGACGTCACCGAGCGCGTTGGCCGCGAACTCCGTGATGCCGACCGTCGCGACGCCGTCCACGGCGTCCGACAGCCACTCGTGCTCCTTGGTGTAACGCAGCTGCTGGGGGTTGCTCATGACCTGATTCTCCTGGATGCGGGGGAGTGGATACGAACGGTGGTCTTGCGGAGTGAGACGGCCGGTACGGCGTACGGGCGCTACTTCTGCCGCTTGTAGAACGGCAGGGCCACGACCTCGTACGCCTCATGCGTACCGCGAATGTCCACGCCGACGCCGGAGGTGCCGGGCGCGGCGTGCGCCGCGTCGACGTACGCCATCGCGATCGGCTTGCCCAGCGTCGGGGACGGGGCGCCCGAGGTGACCTCGCCGATGACCTGGCCGTCGGCCACGACGGGGAAGCCGGCGCGCGGGACGCGGCGGCCCTCGGCGATCAGGCCGACCAGCTTGCGCGGCGGGTTGGACTCGGCGCGCTCGGCGGCGGCCTCCAGGGCGGCGCGGCCCACGAAGTCGCCCTCCTTCTCGAACTTCACGACCCGGCCCAGACCCGCGTCGAACGGGGTGAGGGAGGTGGTCAGCTCGTGCCCGTACAGCGGCATGCCCGCTTCCAGGCGCAGGGTGTCGCGGCAGGACAGGCCGGCCGGGACCAGGCCGACGCCCTCGCCGGCCTTGGTCAGGGCCTGCCACAGCTCCACGGCGTGCTCGGGGGAGACGAACAGCTCGAAGCCGTCCTCGCCGGTGTAGCCCGTACGCGCGATCAGCGCGGGCACCCCGGCCACCGTGCCGGGCAGGCCGGCGTAGTACTTCAGACCGTCCAGGTCGGCGTCGGTCAGCGAGGCCAGGATGCCGGGGGACTCGGGGCCCTGGACGGCGATCAGGGCGTACGCGTCGCGGTCGTCGCGGACCTCGGCGTCGAAGCCGGCGGCGCGCTCGGTGATCGCGTCCAGCACGACCTGGGCGTTCGATGCGTTGGCGACGACCATGTACTCGGTCTCGCCCAGGCGGTAGACGATCAGGTCGTCGACGATCCCGCCGTCCTCCTGGCAGATGTGCGTGTACCGGGCGCGTCCCACGCCGACGGTGGAGATGTTGCCGACCAGCGCGTAGTCGAGGACCTTGACGGCCTCCGGGCCGGTCAGGGTGATCTCGCCCATGTGGGAGAGGTCGAACAGGCCGGCCTTCGTGCGGACCGCGTTGTGCTCGTCGCGCTCGCTGGCGTACCGCAGGGGCATGTCCCAGCCCGCGAAGTCGGTCATGGTCGCACCGAGCGAGCGGTGCAGAGCATCGAGGGCGGTCAGACGGGGGGCAGTGCTCATGGGTGTGGCTCCCGGGTCCCAGGGCATGACATGACGAGGAGGATCCTCCCCATCTGTCATCGGAACCTGAGAGGTTCGCCGAGAGTTCCCCCGTTCACGGGGATTCGTCGGCTTGCACCTTGGGTGGAGCGCACGCCGGTGTCACGGGGACGAAAGGCGCGGCTCGCTTTTCAGATCTGCCTCATCCACGCGGTACGGGGCCTGAGAGATTCAAGGGAGGTACTTGCTCCTTCGGCGCCCGGACACGGCCTTGCGGCGTGCCGGGACTCTCCCGCGCGGATTCAAGCGGCCGGTATGCAGTTGGTGTCCAGATGGCGCACATCATTGCACGGTGCGGCGCCGATTGGCGCTGGGGGGTCGAAAGAGCGTACGGACCGGAACCGGGGCCGCCGGATTACCGTCTCTTTACACTCAGTGGGCATGGGGCTCCCCAGGAGCCCGATTCGGGGGAGGCGATCACTGTGCGGAGATTCGGAGCACTGGCGGCGACCGGGGCCGTGGCGGGGGTTCCGGCGCAGCGCGGCCGGGTGCGCGACGCGTGCGAGGCGGCCGGGCCGGTACGGGACCTGCGCGGCCCCGGGGTGCGCGGGCCGCAGCGGCTCGGCTTCGCCGCGGGCGACATCGTGGTGGTCTCCGGCCTGCCCGGCGGCGGCAAGAGCACGCTGATCAAGCGGGCCGCGGAGGGCGGCGGCATCGACTCCCAGGACGCCCGCGAGCGGTGGGAGCTGCGCATGCCGCGGGCGCTGCCGTACGCGGTGTACCGGCCGCTGGTGCGCGCCGCGCACTACTGGGGGCTGTGGCGGGCCCTGAGCTCCGGCGCGTCCGTGGTCGTCCACGACTGCGGTACCCAGAGCTGGGTACGGGGCCTGCTCGCCGCGGCCGCGCGCCGCCGGGGCCGGGCGCTGCACCTGCTGCTGCTGGACACCACCCCCGAGGAGGCGCTGTCCGGCCAGGCCGCGCGGGGCCGGGGCGTATCGGCGTACGCCTTCGCCCGGCACCGCGGCGCCGTGTCGCGGCTGCTGCGCGAGGCCGAGGCGGGCCGCCCTCCCGCGGGCTGCGCCTCGGTGGTCCTCCTGGACCGCCGCTCGGCCGCCGCGGTGACCCGCATCGGCTTCCACGGCTGACCGCCGCCCGGGGTCCGGGACGCGGCGGGGCGGCCGCGGCCGATAGCCTCGGGGCGACACACAGCGACCCACACGGAGGCAGGGCACATGCACAGCGGCGGCTGGCCGGACAATGAGCTGGAGCAGGTGCTCGGGGCGGCGCTGGGCCAGGCGGACGCCGGGGCGCGGATCCTGGAGGTGCTCGGACGCAGCCGCGTATGGGTTCCGCTGCCCGCCGGCGGCGGACCCGACCGCGCCTCCCTCTCCCTGCCCACCATGGAGATCGCCGGCGCGGCGTACGTCCCGGTCTACAGCTCCGAGGCGCAGTTCCGCGTCTGCGTCGGCCCCGCCATGGACTTCGCCGTCGCCCCCGCCGTCGAGTTCGCCCGCGGCCTGCCCCCGCAGCTCGGCATCGCGGTGAACCCCGAGGGCGCGGTCGGCGTCCCGCTGCCCCCGCCCGCCGTCGCGGAGCTCTGCCGCATCGGACGGACCCCGCTCGACGGGACCGCCTCCGGCGGCCGGGTGCGGCTCTACGAGCCCGACTGGCAGGACGACCCGGTCGACTTCCTGGCCGCCGCCGCCGAGGAGTTCCGGGCCACCGGCGTGGTCGCCTCCGCCTCGCGCTGCTTCGCCAGCGTCGAGGGCGGGGCGCCGGAGCTCTACATCGGTGTCCAGCTGGTGGGATGGGAGCCCGAGATGCGAAACGCCCCGATGGACGCCCTGGGCCGGGCCCTGGCCCGTGTCCCGGCGCCCTGGCCCGTGCAGTTGATCCTCCTGGACGCGGTCCAGGACCCGGTGACGGACTTCATCGTTACGCGCGTACGCCCCTTCTACCTGCCGTAGACCCGATTAAGCTGGTTACATCTCCTGGCCGCACGCGTGGCCTGGGCACGCGTGGACGACGGGCGGACGAAGAGGGGTACCGGGTGAGTGCGTCAGGCACGGCCGCGGCCGGGCAGGTCGAGCACATGCTGCGCCAGGTGACTCCCGGGCGCTATGAGAGCTACGAGTCACTCCTGCACGCCCTCGCCGAGGGCCGGCTGTGGATGCTGCTCTGGCAGGGGCAGCCGGGTTCCCCGGACGCCCAGTACGCGGGCATGGAGGTGGAGGGCCTGGGCTACGCGCCCTGCGTCACCTCCCCGCAGGAACTGGCCGCCAGCGGCTGGAACCGCGGCTACGAAGTGGTCACCGGCCGGGACATCGCCCGCGCCCTGTACCCCGACCGCTGGGGGCTGTGGCTCAATCCGCACGCCCAGGGCGGCGGCGTCGGCATTCCGTGGGCCGACCTGCGCCGGATCGCGACCGGCCTGGACCGGATGCCGGCCGGACCGCTGCGGCTGTCCGAACCCGCCATCGAGCTCCCGCAGTTCTACGGGCTGCTCACCCAGCACGCGCACCGCACCCCCGCCGTGCGCTCGCTGCGGCGCGCCTGGGTGCAGCCCGCGCTGGGCTCCCCGTACCTCGCGGTGGGGCTCGACCTGTACGACGCCTCCGCGCCCGCGCTGGAGTCCGTACGCGAGATGATGCGCCAGTCGGTCGGCGCGGTGCCGGAGGGGGTGCCGGTGTGCACGGTGGCGCTGGCGGACGAGCACGACCCCGTGGCGATGTGGCTGCGCGCGCAGACCCGGCCGTTCTACGACCGCGAGGGCCAGGCCCCGTCGTACTGACTGCGCGGCGGCATGACCGCATATTGAGACATCTCGTCCGAAGGCCGTACCGGTCCCCTCCGGTGCGGCCTTCGGCGTTATCCAGGGAATCCGCCCAAGTAGAGGCCCCGAAATGGCACTTGGGCACGATGTCCGTTCCGCGCGGTACGGACCGTCTTTCACCGCTGACCAGAACCAGCCGTTCGGATAACGGAAGGTGCAGGCGCAGATCACGGTTGCGCATCACATCCCCGGCAGGTCTGGCGGCTGCTCGTGAGGCCGTTGAAGACTCCCCCCACCGAAGGCCGGTCAATCCCACAAGCACTGGCTCTTCACGTGCACTTCAGGCGCAATTCGCGTCAATCGCACCATCCGCGACGCCGAAAGAACCAAGCCGCCACAGCGGCGGGCATTGGCCGGCCACCGTCGGCCGAGAGGGGTCCCCACCACGATGACGGCACCACTGCACGACACCAGCGCGGCCGAGCCCGCGGCCGTGGCCGCCCCCGAACTGCCGCAGAAGGCGATCGAGGGGCGCTCACCGTGGAAGATCGCCTGGCTCCGGCTCAAGCGTGACAAGGTCGCCCTGGCCGGCGGTGTCATCGTGCTCCTGCTGATCCTCGTCGCGGTCTTCGCGCCGTTGATCGTCAAACTCCTCGGGCACCCGCCGGAGGAGCTGCACGAGGACCTGCTGGACCCGCTGCTCGGCCTGCCGGCCGGCCCCCGCGGCGGCATGAGCGGCGACTTCCTGCTGGGCATCGAGCCGGTCAACGGCCGCGACGTCTTCAGCCGGATCGTCTACGGCGCCCGGATCTCGCTCCTGGTGGCCTTCCTGTCCGCCTTCGTGGCGGTCTCGCTGGGCACCATCTTCGGCATCATCGCCGGCTACTTCGGCGGCTGGGTCGACGCGGCCATCAGCCGCGTCATGGACCTGCTGCTGGCCTTCCCGCAGCTGCTGTTCATCATCGCGCTGATCTCCGTGATCCCCAGCAAGCTGTGGGGCTTCGAGGGGTCGGGCCTGCGCATCGCCGTGCTGGTGCTGGTCATCGGCTTCTTCGGCTGGCCGTACATCGGCCGCATCGTCCGCGGGCAGACCCTGTCACTGCGCGAGCGCGAATACGTCGAAGCCGCCCGCAGCCTCGGTGCCGGCCGCGCGTACATCCTCTTCCGCGAACTGCTTCCGAACCTGGTGGCGCCCATCACCGTCTACTCGACGCTGATGATCCCCACCAACGTGCTGACCGAGGCCGCCCTGAGCTTCCTCGGAGTCGGCGTCAAGCCGCCCACGCCGTCCTGGGGAGAGACCCTCTCCACGGCGGTGCGGACCTACGAGGACGATCCGCTCTTCATGATCTTCCCCGGCGTGGCGATCTTCATCACCGTGCTGGCCTTCAACCTCTTCGGCGACGGCGTCCGCGACGCCCTCGACCCGAAGGGTTCCCGCTAGCAGCCTTGCAGGTCACCCCAGATCCCGGTATCGAGCTTCGCGCTTCGAGCCGTGAGTACACCAGTTCACCGGAACTACAACGGAGGGTTGCGAGCATCGTGACTACCCATCGCACGTCGAAGCGCAGGCTTGCCGCTGGCACGGCCGTCGTGCTCGCCGCCATGCTGACCGCGACCGCCTGTGGCGGAGGCGAAGACAAGAAGGACGCGAAGCCCGCCGGCGCGTCCGGCTTCAACGCCGGTATCGGCAAGGTCGCCAACGCGTCGGACACGAAGGGTGGCGAGCTCAAGTTCGTCGGTACCCAGGAAGCCGACTCGTGGGACCCGCAGCGCGGCTACTACGGCTTCATGTGGGACTTCTCCCGCTACTACGCGCGCCAGCTGGTCAGCTACAAGGCCGCCCCCGGTGAGCAGAGCACGGACCTCGTTCCCGACCTCGCCACCGCCAAGGCCGAGATCAGCGACGGCGGCAAGACCTACAAGTACACCCTCAAGGACAACGTGACCTGGGAGGACGGCACCCCCGTCACCGCCCAGGACGTGAAGTACGGCATCGAGCGCACCTGGGCCCAGGACGTCATCTCCGGCGGCCCGGTCTACCTGATGCAGGTCCTCGACCCGAAGACCGAGTACCCGGGCCCGTACAAGGACACCGCCCCGGACAAGCTCGGCCTCAAGGCGATCGAGACCCCGGACGCGAAGACCATCATCTTCAAGCTTCCGCAGCCCAACGGCGACTTCGAGCAGATGCTGGCCATGCCGGCGGCGAGCCCGGTCAAGCAGGAGAAGGACACCGCGGCCAAGTACGGCCTGAAGCCCTTCTCCAACGGCCCGTACAAGATCGACTCGTACGAGCCCAACAAGAGCATGAAGCTCTCGCGCAACACGAACTACAAGCCCGAGTCGGACACCATCCGCAAGGCGCTCCCGGACACCATCTCGGTCACGTTCATGGCGAACGCGGACGACATGGACAAGCGTCTGATGAACGGCGAGTTCGACCTGGACATCAACGCGACCGGCATCGGCCAGGCGGCCCGCGCCACCGCGCTGAAGGACCACAAGGGCAACCTGGACAACGGCCAGACCGGCTTCATCCGGTACGCCGTCATGCCGCAGACCGTCGCGCCGTTCGACAACATCGACTGCCGCAAGGCCGTCATCTACGCGGCCGACCACAAGTCCCTGCAGACCGCCCGCGGCGGCCCGCAGGCCGGTGGCGACATCGCCCCCAACATGCTCCCGCTCGGGATCAAGGGCTCCGACGGCGCGTACGACCCGTACGAGGTCCTGACGAACGACGGCAAGCCGAACCTCGAGAAGGCCAAGGCCGCCCTGAAGGCCTGTGGCAAGGAGAGCGGCTTCAAGACCACCATCGCGGTCCGCAACAACAAGCCGGTCGAGGTCGCCACCGCGGTCTCGCTCCAGAACGCCCTGAAGCAGGTCGGCATCGAGGCTGACGTCGACCAGTTCGACGGCGCCCAGACCTCCGGCATCATCGGTTCGCCGAAGGTCGTCAAGGAGAAGAACTACGGCATCATCATCATGGGCTGGGGTGCCGACTTCCCGACCGGTCAGGGCTTCTCCCAGCCGCTGGTCGACGGTCGCTTCATCCTGCAGAGCGGCAACAACAACTTCTCCGAGCTGAACGACCCGGCGATCAACAAGCTCTTCGACGACGCCATCGCGGAGACCGACCCGGCCAAGGCCGGCGAGATCTACAAGAAGATGAACCAGAAGGTCTCCGAGGCCGCGGTCTACCTTCCCTTCGTCTACGACAAGACGATCACCTGGCGCTCCAGCCGTCTGACGAACGCCTACACCTCCGACGCCTACAACGGCCGCTACGACTACGCGTCCCTCGGCGTCACCAAGTAACACCCGTCAGACAAGGTCCAGTTCCGGTTTCCAGTGTTCCGGTGCCACACCCGCTAGGCACGAAGGGCAGGTGATGGCCGCGGTTACGGCCTGGGGGCGCTCTCCAGAAGAGGGCGCCCCCGGGCCGCAGCCAGGCCGAGCGCAGTGCTTGCATATCTCACCCGACGGATCTTCGCCGTCATCGTCATGCTGTTGGTCATCTCGTTGGTGACCTTCGGAATCTTCTTCCTCTTCCCGAAGATGATCGGGACGGATCCGGCCCTGTACTTCGTCGGCAAGCAGTCCGACCCCGCCGCGATCGAGGGCATCCGGCAGAAGATGGGTCTCGACGACCCGATCCTCGTCCAGTTCGGCAAGTTCGTCGTCGGGCTGGTGGCGGGTCGCACGTACGCCAACGGCTCCGACGTCACGCAATGCGCCGCGCCCTGCTTCGGCTACTCCTTCAAGACCGAGCAGGAGGTCTGGCCGCTGCTGCTGGACTGGCTGCCGGTCACCCTCTCGCTCGCCGCGGGAGCCGTCGTGCTCTGGGTCATCGGCGGTGTCGCCACCGGCGTCATCTCCGCCCTCAAGCGCGGTACGGTCCTGGACCGTTCGGCCATGGGCATCGCCCTCGCCGGCGTCTCCCTCCCCATCTACTTCACGGGCATGCTCGCCATCGCCCTCTTCTCCGACCAGCTCGGCTGGTTCGGGCGCCCCGAGGCGACCTTCGCCGACGACCCGGGCAAGTGGTTCAACGGCATGATCCTGCCGTGGGTCTCGCTCGCCTTCCTCTACGCGGCGATGTACGCGCGGCTCACCCGGGCGACCATGCTGGAGGTCCTCAACGAGGACTACATCCGCACCGCCCGCGCCAAGGGGCTGACGGAACCCGTCGTCATCGGCAAGCACGCCATGCGCTCCACGATGACCCCCATCCTGACCGTCCTCGGCCTGGACCTCGGCGCCCTGATGGGCGGCGCGGTGCTGACCGAGTACACGTTCTCGCTGCACGGCCTCGGCTACAGCGCCGTCCGCGCGATCAGCGAGCACGATCTGCCGGTCATCCTCGGCATCACCCTGATCTCCGCCTTCTTCGTCGTCGCGGCGAACCTCATCGTTGACCTCATGTACGCGGTGATCGACCCCCGAGTGAGGCTGTCATGACCGATCTGACCAAGACCGGAGCTCTCAACGAGCCCGTCGCCGCGAGCCGGCCCTCCAGCGCCTTCCTCGAAGTCCGCGACCTCAAGGTGCACTTCCCGACCGAGGACGGCCTGGTCAAGTCCGTCGACGGCCTCTCCTTCACGCTGGAGAAGGGCAAGACCCTCGGCATCGTCGGCGAGTCCGGCTCCGGCAAGTCGGTCACCTCGCTGGGCATCATGGGCCTGCACCGCGTGGGCCAGTACGGCCGCCAGCGGGCGCAGATCTCCGGCGAGATCTGGCTCAACGGCAAGGAACTGCTCTCCGCCCCCGAGGACGAGGTCCGCAAGCTGCGCGGCCGGGAGATCGCGATGATCTTCCAGGACCCGCTGTCCGCGATGCACCCGTACTTCACCATCGGCAAGCAGATCGCAGAGGCCTACCGGGTCCACCACAAGGTCGACAAGAAGGTGGCCCTCAAGCGGGCCGTCGAACTCCTCGACCGCGTCGGCATCCCCGAGCCCCACAAGCGGGTCGACAGCTACCCGCACGAGTTCTCCGGCGGCATGCGCCAGCGCGCGATGATCGCGATGGCGCTGGTCAACAACCCGGAGCTGCTCATCGCGGACGAGCCGACGACCGCACTGGACGTCACCGTCCAGGCGCAGATCCTCGACCTCATCCGCGACCTCCAGCAGGAGTTCGGCTCCGCGGTCATCATGATCACGCACGACCTCGGCGTGGTCGCCGAGATGGCCGACGAACTCCTCGTGATGTACGGCGGCCGGTGCGTCGAGCGGGGCACCGCCGAGAAGGTCTTCTACGAGCCCCGCCACCCCTACACCTGGGGCCTGCTGGGCTCGATGCCGCGCATCGACCGCGACCAGACCGAGCGCCTCATCCCGGTCAAGGGCTCGCCGCCCAGCCTCATCAACATCCCGAGCGGCTGCGCCTTCAACCCGCGCTGCCCGTACGCCGACGTGCCCAAGGACAACGTGACGCGCACGGTGCGGCCCGAGCTCACGGAGGACGACAGCCGCCACTGGTCCGCCTGCCACATGTCGCAGGAGGAGCGGACCCGGATCTGGACCGAAGAGATTGCGCCGAAGCTGTGAGCGACGACATCAAGAAGACGGAAACAGCCGTCATCCCCGCACAGGCCTCGGACTCGCCCTCGGACGATTCCCGCGAGGTGCTGCTCAAGGTCACCGGCCTGACCAAGCACTTCCCGATCACCAAGGGCCTGCTGCGCCGCCAGGCCGGTGCGGTCAAGGCCGTGGACGGCATCGACTTCGACGTCCGCCGCGGTGAGACCCTCGGCATCGTCGGCGAGTCCGGCTGCGGCAAGTCGACCATGGGCCGGCTGATCACGCGCCTGCTCGAACCGACCGGCGGCACGGTGGAGTTCGAGGGCAAGGACATCACGCACCTCGGTGTGGCCGGCATGCGGCCGATGCGCCGCGACGTGCAGATGATCTTCCAGGACCCGTACGGCTCCCTGAACCCGCGCCACACGGTGGGCACCATCGTCGGCGCCCCGTTCAAGCTCCAGAAGGTCACCCCCGAGGGCGGCATCAAGGCGGAGGTCCAGCGGCTGCTGTCGCTGGTGGGCCTCAACCCGGAGCACTACAACCGCTACCCGCACGAGTTCTCGGGCGGCCAGCGGCAGCGCATCGGCATCGCCCGGGCGCTGGCCCTCAAGCCGAAGCTGGTCGTCGCCGACGAGCCGGTCTCGGCGCTGGACGTGTCGATCCAGGCCCAGGTGGTCAACCTGCTGGACGACCTCCAGGAGGAGCTCGGCCTCACGTACGTGATCATCGCGCACGACCTGTCGGTCATCCGGCACGTCTCGGACCGCATCGCGGTCATGTACCTCGGCAAGATCGTCGAGCTGGCCGACCGCAAGTCGCTGTACGAGGCGCCGATGCACCCGTACACGACGGCCCTGATGTCGGCCGTGCCGGTGCCGGACCCGCGTCGGCGCGGTGCGAAGAGCGGCCGCATCCTGCTCAAGGGCGACGTGCCGTCGCCGATCTCGCCGCCGAGCGGGTGCCGGTTCCACACGCGCTGCTGGAAGGCGACGCAGGTCTGCACCACGCAGGAGCCGCCGCTGGTCGCGCTGAAGACCGGGCACCAGGTGGCCTGCCACCACCCGGAGAACGCCCCCGACCAGGCCCCGGACGACGCGGCGGCCACGATTTCGGAGTAGCGGCCGAAAAAACCGGCGGGGCCGGGCAACCCCCAGCCCCGCCGGCAGCCCCGCACGGGCCCGCCACCCGGCCCGGCCCGCGCGAGCCGGGTCGCCAGGCACGCCCGCCCCGGCCCGCACGCCCGCATGGGCCCCGCGCCGGCCCGCATGCCCGCATGGGCCCCGCGTCGGCCCGCATGCCCGCATGGGCCCCGCGTCGGCCCGCATGCCCGCATGGGCCCCGCGTCGGCCCGCATGCCCGCATGGGCCCCGCGCCGGCCCGCACGTCCGTACGGGCCCGCCGCCCGGCCCGGCCCGCACGGGCACACGCGGGCCCGCCCCGGCCCGCATGCCCGCACGGGCACGCCCCGGTTCGCCGCCAGGCCCGCACGCTGCACCGGCCCGCACGCCCGCCCCTGCCCGCACGGGCATGCACGCCCGCCTGCCCGCACGGGCATGCACGCCCGCCTGCCCGCACGGGCATGCACGCCCGCCCGGGACCGCCGCCCGGCCCGGCCCGCGCGAGCCCGCGGCAGGCGCCCGGCAGAATGGGGGCCGTGCTCCACGATCTCTTCCCGCCCGGCATCCAGCACGCCCTGGACCTCGCGGGCATCTTCGTCTTCGCAACCGCCGGCGCGCTGCTGGCCGTCCGCAAGAACTTCGACGTCTTCGGCATCGCCGTCCTCGCCCTCGTCACCGCCCTCGGCGGCGGCCTCTTCCGCGACCTCGTCATCGGAGCCGTCCCGCCGTCGGCCTTCGGCGACCTCAGCTTCTTCGTCACGCCGCTGATCGCCGCCGCGATCGTCTTCTTCCTGCATCCCGAGGTCCAGCGGATCAACCGCGCGATCAACGTCTTCGACGCGGCCGGCCTCGGGCTGTTCTGCGTGACGGGCACGACCAAGGCGTACGAGTACGGCCTCGGCCTCACCGCGTCCGCCGCGCTGGGCCTGGCCACGGCCGTCGGCGGGGGCGTACTGCGCGACGTGCTCGTCAACGAGGTGCCCTCGCTGCTGCGCGACCGGGAGATGTACGCCGTGCCCGCCATCGTCGGGGCCTCGCTGGTCGCCGTCTTCATCGGCTTCGACGTCCTCAACGCCCTCACGACCAGCGTCGCGATCGTGACCACCTTCGTGCTGAGGCTGCTGGCGATGCGCTACCACTGGCGGGCGCCGCTGGCCTGGAACCGCCGCTCGGCGGTGGCCGAAGAGCCGTAACGAGGACGTAGCAAAGCAAAGCTACCGCTTAGTAATCTCTGGGTGTACGTTCGTTCCATGTCATACGCAGCGACCCAGTCATCCGTCGGCGACAGCGAGTTCGACCGCGACACCACGGTCACCGCCCGTGCGGGCGAGCCCGGCGTGTACGACGCGGAGCTCTCCGCGGGCTGGACGATCATCGCCGCCGTCAACGGCGGATACCTGCTGGCCCTGGTCGGCCGGGCCCTGTCCGCGGCCCTGCCGCACCCGGACCCCTTCACGGTCTCGGCGCACTACCTGACCTCCTCCGTGCCCGGCCCCGCCGTCATCCGCACGCAGGTCGTACGGGTGGGCCGCACCCTCTCCACCGGCCAGGCCTCGCTGTTCCAGTTCGACGAGAACGGCGCCGAGGTCGAGCGGATCCGCGTCCTCGCCTCCTACGGCGACCTCGCCTCCCTGCCGGACGACGTCCGCACGACGGCGCTGCCCCCGGCCATTCCCCCGTACTTGGACTGCCTCGGCCCCGAGGCCGGCCCGGCCCCGATCCCCGGCAGCTCCGCGATCGTGGACCGGCTCCGGCTGCGGCTGGACCCGGCGACGGCGGGCTGGGCCGTCGGCGCGCCCTCGGGCAAGGGCGAGATGCGGGCCTGGTTCGAGCTCGCCGACGGGCGGGACGCGGACCCGCTGTCCTTGCTGCTCGCGGTGGACGCGCTGCCGCCGACCTCCTTCGACCTGGGCCTGGTGGGCTGGACCCCGACGGTGGAGCTCACCACGCACGTCCGTCACCGGCCGGCGCCGGGCCCGCTGCGGGTCTCGATCACCACCCGCAACCTGGCCGGTGGCTTCCTGGAGGAGGACGCGGAGGTCTGGGACTCCGCGGATCGCCTGGTGGCGCAGTCCCGCCAACTGGCTCGCGCCCCGCGCCAGCCTTCTTGACGCCCGCCTCGCGCCGCTGCGCCGGCCTCGGCCCGCTGCGGGTGCGGGGCCGGGGGTGCGGGTTGCCGCTGCGCGGGGCTGGTCCCCTACCCGCCCTTCCACCGTTCCCCGGGCTCTGCCCGGACCCGGTCCTCAAACGCCGGACGGGCTGAATCGGTGCAGCGGTGCTGCGGGCTCTGCCCGGACCCCGCGCCTCAAACGCCGGCGGGGCTGGAATGGTGCAGGCGGCATCAGCCAAAATCCAGCCCCGCCGGCGATTGAGGCGCGGGGTCCGGGGTGGAGCCCCGATCTTTCGGCCGCGCCGCGGACCTCGGCGGCGCCACGGCACACGCACGCCCCGATCCCGCCGGCGAAGGCAAGGGTCCGCGCGGGACCCGTCCGGGGGACTCGTAGAATCGGGGGATCATGGCCTACCTCGACCACGCCGCCACCACCCCGATGCTTCCGGAGGCCGCTGCGGCGATGACCGCGCAGTTCGCCGCAACGGGCAACGCATCCTCCCTGCACGCCGCCGGCCGCCGCGCCCGCCGTACCGTGGAGGAGGCCCGCGAGGCCCTCGCCGAGGCGATCGGCGCCCGCCCGAGCGAGGTGGTCTTCACCGCTGGCGGCACGGAGGCCGACAACCTCGCCGTCAAGGGCCTCTACTGGGCCCGCCGCGACCAGGACCCGGCCCGCACGCGGGTCCTCGCCAGCCCCGTCGAGCACCACGCGGTGCTCGACGCCGTCCACTGGCTCGCGGAGCACGAGGGCGCGCAGGTCGAGTACCTGCCCGTCGACCGCTTCGGCCGCGTGCACCCCGAGGCCTTCCGCGAGGCCGTCGCGCGCAACCCCGACGACGTGGCCCTCGCCACCGTCATGTGGGCCAACAACGAGATCGGCACCGTCATGCCGGTCCGTGAACTCGCCGCCATCGCCCGCGAGTTCGCGATCCCGCTGCACTCGGACGCCGTCCAGGCCTTCGGGCAGCTCGATGTCCGGTTCGGCGACAGCGGCCTCGCCGCCATGACCGTCAGCGGCCACAAGATCGGCGGTCCGTACGGCATCGGCGCGCTGCTCCTGGGCCGTGACCAGACCCCCGTACCCGTCCTGCACGGCGGCGGCCAGGAGCGGCACGTCCGCTCCGGGACCCTCGACGTCCCGGCCATCGCGGCCTTCGCGGTGGCCGCCGTCCTCGCCGCCGAGCGGCGCGAGCGCTTCGCCGCCGAGGTCGGTGCGCTGCGCGACGAGCTGATCGCCGCCGTCCTCGCCGCGGTTCCCGACGCCGTCCTCGGGGGAGACCCCCTCGACCGGCTCCCCGCCAACGCCCACTTCAGCTTCCCCGGCTGCGAGGGCGACTCCCTGCTGCTCCTGCTGGACGCCCAGGGCATCGAGTGCTCCACCGGCTCCGCCTGCACGGCCGGTGTCGCCCAGCCCAGCCACGTCCTGCTGGCCACCGGCACCGATCCGCAGCTGGCCCGCGGCACCCTGCGCTTCTCGCTCGGCCACACCTCCACCAAGGAGGACGTCGCCGCCGTGGCCGCGGCGATCGGCCCCGCCGTCGAACGCGCCCGCACCGCCGGCCTCAGCTAGTGCTGTGACCGGCAAGGTCCACCGTCACGACGGCATGGCCTCGCCGATCATGCGGATGTACCGGTCCCAGTCCCAGTGGCGGCCCGGGTCCGTGTGGTCGGCGCCGCGGACCTCCGAGTGGCCGACGATGTGCTTGCGGTCCACCGGTATGCGGTAGCGCTGGCAGACATCGGCCGCCAGCCGCGCCGAAGCCTCGTACATCGCGTCCGTGAAGTCCTTCGGCCGGTCGACGAACCCCACGTGCTCTATGCCGACGCTGCGCTCGTTCATGGAGCGGTTGCCCGAGTGGAAGGCGACGTCCAGCTCGCGCACCATCTGCTCGATGTGGCCGTCCTGGCGGACTATGTAGTGCGCCGACGCCTTGTGCCAGGGATTCCTGAAGGCGTCCACCGACGAGGCGAAGCTGCCCTGTGTGACATGTACGACGATCCGGTCCACGCGGTAGTCGTCGGGCCGGTCCGCCAGCCGCCAGTTCGCCGGCGAGGCCGCAGTCCAGCTCGCGCCCGCGTGGTCCAGGGCCCCGTCCTCGCGCCGCTTGGACACCCCCGGTACGAGCCACCAGGCGCGCACCAGTTCCTCCCGGCCGGCGACGGCCGCGACCCCGAGGACGCCGAGGCCCCCGAACAGGAACGCCCTGCGGCTCCTCCCCGGTTTCCCCTTGTCCTTCTTCGCCGCGTTCCCCGTGTTGCCCATGTGATCC
Organism: Streptomyces sp. NPDC037242; assembly: GCF_055604165.1. Classification (NCBI taxonomy): domain Bacteria; kingdom Bacillati; phylum Actinomycetota; class Actinomycetes; order Kitasatosporales; family Streptomycetaceae; genus Streptomyces; species Streptomyces sp. NPDC037242. The sequence continues at coordinate 74,736 of NZ_JBVJUY010000032.1, read as the reverse complement.
ACCCCCTGTACGCGATAACGCGCTGTGACCTCGCGCGGTTCCCCGTACCCTGGACGGTGCTATGACTGAGAACCTGCCGCGCACCCCCCGCCCCCTTCGCGTCCTGGCCGCCATGTCCGGCGGCGTGGACTCCGCCGTCGCCGCCGCCCGCGCGGTCGAAGCCGGGCACGACGTGACCGGCGTCCACCTCGCGCTCTCCGCGAACCCGCAGTCCTTCAGGACCGGCGCCCGCGGCTGCTGCACCATCGAGGACTCCCGCGACGCCCGCCGCGCCGCGGACGTCATCGGCATCCCCTTCTACGTCTGGGACCTCGCCGAGCGCTTCCGCGAGGACGTCGTCGAGGACTTCATCGCCGAGTACGAGGCCGGGCGCACCCCGAACCCGTGCCTGCGCTGCAACGAGAAGATCAAATTCGCGGCGCTGCTCGACAAGGCCCTCGCCCTCGGCTTCGACGCCGTCTGCACCGGCCACTACGCCACCGTCGTCCTGAACGAGGACGGCTCCCGCGAGCTGCACCGCGCTTCCGACATGGCCAAGGACCAGTCGTACGTCCTCGGCGTCCTCGACGAGAAGCAGCTCGCCCACGCGCTCTTCCCGCTCGGCGACACCCTCACCACCAAGGACGAGATCCGCGCCGAGGCCGAGGAGCGGGGCCTGGCCGTCGCGAAGAAGCCCGACAGCCACGACATCTGCTTCATCGCCGACGGCGACACCCAGGGCTTCCTCGCGAACCGCCTGGGCAAGGCCGAGGGCGACATCGTCGACGAGACCGGCGAGAAGATCGGGACCCACGAGGGCGCCTTCGGCTTCACCATCGGCCAGCGCAAGGGCCTGCGGATCGGCCACCCCGCCGCCGACGGCAAGCCGCGCTACGTCCTGGACATCTCCCCGGTGAACAACACCGTCACCGTGGGCCCCGTCGAGGCCCTCGACGTCACCGCCCTCACCGCGATCCGCCCCCGCTGGTGCGGCTCCACGCCCGCCGCGCCGGGTACGTACACCGCGCAGCTGCGCGCCCACGGCGGCGAGACCGAGGTCTTCGCCGAGGTCGTGGACGGCGAGCTGCGCGTCTCCTTCACCGAGCCGGTCCGCGGCGTGGCCCCCGGCCAGGCGATCGTGCTCTACGACGGCACGCGCGTGGTCGGCTCCGCCACCATCGCCTCGACCACCCGTTCCGAGGCAGCCACCCCCGCCTCGGCCTAGGTCGTGTCGTCGAAGTCCCGTCTGGCCGGCGGGGCCTGGCCTTCGGGCGGCCGACGCCACTTTGACGACACTTCCTAGGCGACCGTCAGGACGATCTTGCCGCTGGTCCGGCCGCGCTCGCCGATCTCGTGGGCCTCGGCGGCCTGCTCCAGCGGCAGGACCGTGTCGATGACCGGGCGGAGCCTGCCGTCCGCGACGAGGGCCGCGATGGCCTTCAGGCCCGCGTGGTCGGGCTCGACCAGCGTCCAGCCGGTGCGGAAGCCCTCGGCGCCGGCGGGCACGTCGTCGGGGCCGTTCAGGGTGATCAGGTGCCCGCCGGGGCGCAGCACCTTCAGCGAGCGCGTCCCGTAGTCGCCGCCGATGGCGTCGATCACGACGTCGACCCCGGAGACCGCGTCCTCGAAGTCGGTGGTCCGGTAGTCGATCACCTCGTCGGCGCCGAGCGAGCGGACCAGCTCGTGCTTGCCGGCGCTGGCGGTGCCGATCACGTACGCGCCGAGCGCCTTGGCGATCTGGACGGCGAAGTGCCCGACGCCGCCGGCGGCCGCATGGACGAGCACCCGCTGGCCCGCCCGGAGGCCCGCGGTGTCGGTCAGCGCCTGCCACGCGGTGAGCGCGGCCAGGGGGAGCGCGGCCGCCTGGACGTGGTCGACGCCGGCGGGCTTGCGGGCGAAGTGCCGCGCGGTGGCCGTGACGTACTCGGCGTAGCCGCCGGCCTGGGCCGGGAAGCGCGGCATGCCGAAGACCTCGTCGCCCGGCAGGAACATCGTCACGCCGGGGCCGACGGCCTCGACGGTGCCGGACACGTCCCAGCCGACGGCCGGGACCGGGCCCCAGGGGATGAGGGCGCCGGAAGCGCGGGTCTTCCAGTCCACCGGGTTGACCCCGGCCGCGTGGACCCGGACCAGGATCTCGCCCATGCCGGGCTCGGGGCGGTCCAGCTCGGTCTCGGTCAGTACCTCGGGTCCGCCCCACTGGCTGACGACGATGGCGCGCATGTGTTTCTCCTCAGGTGTGTCTGCTGCTGTGCAACCAGCTTCGGCGTCGGGACGAAGCCGTGGTATTGGCCGGACGGCCACCATGTGTCAGGATCTGGCCATGCACAGAATTGCCGTACTCGCCCTCGAAGGCGTTCCCCCGTTCGAGCTCGGAATCCCCTCCCGGGTCTTCGGCAATGCCCTGGACGAGGCCGGGAACCGGCTCTACGAGCTCACCGTCTGCACCGCCGACGGGCAGCCCGTCACCAGTGACGCGGGCTTCACCGTCGGCGTCACGGCGGGCCCCGAGGCCCTCGCCGCCGCCGATACCGTGATCATCACGCCCACGCACTCCATGGACGAGCTCGCGCACGGCGCGCCGCTGCCCCGGGCGCTGACCGACGCCCTCGCCGCGATCAGGCCCGGCACCCGGCTGGTCTCCCTGTGCACCGGCTCCTACGTCCTCGCCGCCGCCGGACTGCTCGACGGCAGGCCCGCCACCACGCACTGGCTGCACGCGCCCGAGTTCCAGCGCGGCTTCCCGCGGGTCCGGCTCGACGAGGAGGTCCTCTTCGTCGACGACGGCGACATCCTGACCTCGGCGGGCGTGGCCGCCGGCGTCGACCTGTGCCTGTACCTGATCCGCCAGGACCACGGCAGCGCCGTCGCCAACCGGGCCGCGCGGCTGTGCGTCGTACCGCCGTGGCGGGACGGCGGGCAGGCCCAGTACATCGACCGGCCCGTCCCCGAACCCACCGTCGCCACCACCACCGCCACCCGCGCCTGGGCCCTGGAGCGCCTCGCCGAGCCGGTCACGCTCGCCGAGCTGGCCGCCCACGCCCGGATGAGCCTGCGCACCTTCACCCGGCGCTTCCGCGACGAGGTGGGCATGACCCCCGTGCAGTGGCTGACCGTCCAGCGCCTGGAGGTCGCCCGCCACCTGCTGGAGTCCAGCGACCTCCCCGTCGACCTGGTCGCCCACCGGGCCGGCTTCGGCTCCGCGGGCTCCCTGCGCCAGCACATGCGGACCGCCCTCGGTGTCTCCCCGATCGCCTACCGACGCACCTTCCAGCCCAACTCCGCACCCCTGACGCACCATTGATGGACCGTCACACCATGGGCATACTGCGTGGTTCCTGCACACTTCTCTCAGGGGGAACCACGTGCGCAACCACCACGGCAGGGCGGGTGCGGCGGCTTCGGCCGCCGCACTCGCCGCTCTCGCGCTCGTGGCCGGGCTGACCAGCCCGGCCACGGCCGCGCCGCGCTCCTTAGCCTCCCCGGCCGCGACATCGGCGGCCGCCGCCGGCTCCCAGAGCACCCGAGTCACCCTCGTCACCGGCGACCGCGTGGTCCTCGACGCCGACCGCAAGCCGATCGGCCTCGAACGCGCCAAGGGCCGCGAGCACATACCCGTCTCGCTGCGCCGCGCGGGCGGCCACACCAGCGTCCTGCCGTACGACGCCGAGCCCCTGATCCGCGCCGGAAAGCTCGACCCCCGGCTGTTCGACGTCACCGAGCTGAGCCGCCCCGAGTACCAGGACCGCCGCTCCGGCCGCCTCCAGCTGATCGTCGGCTACGAGGGCGGCTCCGCCCCCGCCGCCCGGACCGCCCTGCGCGCCACCGACGGCCCCCGGGTCACCCGTACGTACGCCACCCTCGGCGCCGAGGCCGTCACCGCCGAACCCCAGGACGCCGCAGCCCTCTGGGAGGCGCTCACCGACCCCCGGCGGGACACCGGCCGCCGCGCCGCCGCCCCCGGCATCGCCACCGTCTGGCTCGACGCCGTACGCACCGCCACCCTCGACAGGAGCACCCGGCAGATCGGCGCCGACAAGGCCTGGGCCGCCGGGTACGACGGCGCCGGCGTCAAGATCGCCGTCCTCGACACCGGAGTCGACGCCACCCACGCCGACCTCGCCGGCCAGGTCGTCGCCGAGCAGAACTTCACCACGGCCGCGGACGCCAAGGACCGCTACGGCCACGGCACCCACGTCGCCTCCACCGCCGCCGGTACGGGCTCCCGCTCGGGCGGCGCCCTCAAGGGCGTCGCGCCCGGCGCGAAGCTCCTGAACGGCAAGGTCCTCGACGACAACGGCTTCGGCGACGACTCCGGCATCCTCGCCGGCATGGAGTGGGCCGTCGCCCAGGGCGCCGACATCGTCAACCTCAGCCTCGGCGGCTACGACGGCCCCGAGCTCGACCCCCTCGAAGCGGCCGTCGACAGACTCAGTGCCGACAAGGGCGTGCTGTTCGCCATCGCGGCCGGCAACAGCGGCCGCCCGGGCAGCATCAACTCCCCGGGCAGCGCGGACGCCGCGCTCACCGTCGGCGCCGTCGACGACGCGGACGCCCTCGCCGAGTTCTCCAGCGCCGGCCCGCGCGCCGCCGACGCGGCCGTCAAGCCGGACGTCACCGCTCCCGGCGTCGACATCACCGCGGCCGCCGCCCCCGGCAGCGTCATCGAGCGGGAAGTCGGGCAGAACCCCGCCGGCTACCTGAGCATCTCCGGCACCTCCATGGCGACCCCGCACGCCGCGGGAGCCGCCGCCCTGCTCAAGCAGCAGCATCCGGCGTGGAAGGGCGCCGAGCTCAAGCGCGCGCTGATCGCCTCCGCCAAGGGCGGCGCGTACGCCCCGTACCAGCAGGGCTCCGGCCGGATCGCCGTCGACGGCGCGCTGGGCCAGAGCGTGATCGCCCAGGAGGGGGCGCTGACCTTCGGCACGCAGCCCTGGCCGCACGCGGACGACACCCCGCAGTCGCGGAAGATCACGTACCGCAACCTCGGCGCCACGCCCGTCACCCTCGACCTCGCCGTCACCGGCAGCGGCCCCGACGGCAAGCCCGCGCCCGAGGGCTTCTTCACCCTCGGCGCCCGGCAGCTCACCGTCCCGCCGGGCGGCACGGCCGAGACCGCGCTGACCGCCGACACCCGCCTCGGCGGCGCGCTGGACGGCACGTACACCGCGTACGCCGTGGCGACGGCGGCCGCGGGCGACGGCGGCCGGGGCCAGAGCGTCCGCACGGCCGTCGTCGCCGAACGCGAGCCGGAGTCCTACCAGCTGACGCTCCGTCATATCGCGCGGGACGGGAAGCCGGCCGCGAACTACTTCAGCACGGTCGAGGGGATCGGCAACGGCCGCGGCGCCCGCCGCTTCGAGCCGTACGACCCCTCCGGCACGGTCACCGTGCGCGTCCCCAAGGGCGGTTACCTGCTCAACACGTACGTCATCGTCGACCCGCGCGACTTCAACAAGGGCGCCGACTGGCTCGTCCAACCCCGGCTCGACATCACCGGTGACACCACGGTGACGCTCGACGCGCGCACCACCGAGCCGGTCGACATCACCGTCCCGTCCAAGTCGGCGGTGTCCCTGTTCGCGACTCCCTCGTACACCCTGCTCACAGGCGGCGAGGACTACGGCTTCGGCCTCTGGCTCGACTCGCTCGCCGAGCTCCGCACCCGCCACCTGGGCCCGCCGCCCGCGGCCGGCACCCTCAGCCAGCAGTGGGACGTGCACTGGGGGGACGGCGACGCGACGGAGTACCACGCCGTGCTCGGCGGGCCGGTGAGCGCGTTCGCCACCGGCTACACCCGGCACCTGAAGCCGCGCGACCTGGCGGCCCTCAAGGTCGAGCAGGGCGCCTCGATCCCCGGCAAGCAGGGCTCGCTCCTCGCTGTGGGCTTCCTGCCGGGCAGCACTTCCGCGAGCGGGATGTCGCGCTGGCGGCCGCTGCCGACCGTGACGACGGTCTACGTGTCGACCGTCGACCAGGCGAAGTGGGACCTCTCCTACGCCCAGAGCGGCGGCGTGGACGAGAGCGGCTTCCCGGTCCAGGAGGCGTCGTACGAAGCGGAACGCCGCAGCTACACGGGCGGCCGCACCTATGCCGAGCGCTTCAACACGGCGGTGCTCGCACCCCGCGCGGGCGCCGGGTACGGGGTCGTGCGCGAGGGCAACACGCTCGTGGGCTCCGTACCGCTGCTGGCGGACGGCGCGAACCACGTCGGTGACTACGCCGGGGCCACCGGAAGTACGGTCCTCTACCGCGACGGGGTCGTCGCGGGCCGCAGCCAGGCCCCGCTGGCGAGGAGCGGGCCGTTCACGGTCCCGGCCGGCGACGCCGCGTACAAGCTGACCACGACCGCGCTGCTGCGCCCCGAGCTCTCCGGCACCTCGTCCAAGGTGACGGCGACCTGGTGGTTCCGCTCGAAGGAGACGGCAGCGCCGACGGCCCTCCCGGTCTCGGTGGTCCGCTTCGACGCCCGCCCGGCCGCCGACGGCACCCTGCCGGCGGGGCGGACGGCCACCTTCCCGCTGACCGTCCAGGGCCCGGCGGCCGCGGCCCCGGCCTCCCTCCGGGCGCAGGTCTCCTACGACGAGGGCTACACCTGGCAGCCGCTCGCCGTGAAGGGCGGCAAGGTCAGCGTGAAGACCCCGGCGAAGGGCGCCGCGGTCTCCCTGCGCGCCACCGTCACCGACCCGGCCGGCAACAAGTCGGAGGTGACCGTCATCCGCGCCTACCTCGCGGGCTGACCCCGTGCGCCCGCCGATGACCCCGGAGGTAATCGCCTCCGGGGCATCGGCGGGACACGATGGGGACGGCAACAAGCCGATCCCACAGGGAAGAAGGGGCCGACATGACCGCGTACGCCATCGCCCACATACGACCCGAGACGATGAACGAGGACATCCTCCAGTACATCGAGGAGATCCAGGCCACGATGGACCCCTACGAGGGCCGCTTCCTCGTCCACGGCCGCGAGGTGGAGGTCAAGGAGGGCCCCTGGCCCGGCACGATCGTCCTGATCGGCTTCCCGGACATCGAGCGGGCCCGCGCCTGGTACGACTCGCCCGCCTACCAGGCGATCCTCCCGCTGCGCACGGACCACATCGCGGGCGAGGCCATCCTCGTCGACGGCGTCCCGGCCGACTACGACGCCTCGAAGACGGCCGCCCGCCTCCGCGAAGCCGCCGGACTCTGACGTCTCGCGCCGCCCATGCCCGGGGGGCCCGCGGGAGCCGGCGGGTGCGAGCATGGGCGGTATGGCTACTCACCTGATCACCGGTGCCGGATCCGGCATCGGCGCGGCCGTCGCGGCCCGCCTGCACGCCCGCGGCGACGACCTCGTGCTCCTCGCCCGCGACGCCGCCCGCGGCAAGCAGCTCGTCGAGCGCTACCCCGGCGCCCGCGCGCTCGTCGGGGACCTCGCCGACCCCGACCGGCTCTCGTGGGCCTTCTCCAAGCAGGCCGTCCCGGAGCGGATCGACTCGCTCCTGCACATCGCCGGGATCGTCGACCTCGGCTCCGTCGGCGAGCTGCGCCCCAAGACCTGGCACCAGCAGCTCAACGTCAACCTGATCGCCCCGGCCGAGGTGACCCGGCTGCTGCTGCCCACCCTGCGGGCCTCGCACGCCACCGTCGTCTTCGTGAACTCCGGCGCGGGGCTGCACGCCCACGCCGACTGGAGCGCCTACGCGGCCTCCAAGCACGGGCTCAAGGCCCTCGCCGACTCCCTCCGGGAGGAGGAGAAGCCCAACGGCATCCGTGTGACCTCCGTGTACCCCGGCCGCACCGCCAGCCCCATGCAGGCCAAGGTCCACTCCCAGGAGGGCAAGGAGTACGACCCCGCCGCCTGGATCGACGCCGAGTCCGTCGCGACGACCATCGTCATGGCCGTCGACCTGCCCCGAGACGCCGAGGTCAACGACCTGTCCGTCAGGCCCGGCCGGTGACCGCGAGCGCGACCGGCGTCGGCTCCCTCCCGGGCGGCGACGCCCGCGAGGCCGCCAAGACCGTCACCGGCTCCTTCGAGGAGTTCCCGTACCTCGCCGAGCTGCCCGCCCGGGGTCCCGGCGCGGACATGATCGGCCGCTCGCTCGGACTGCTCGTCGACATGTACGCGCACGTCGAGCCCAGCGGCTGGCGCATCAGCGACCGGCCCGGACGGGACACCCGGCGGGCCCGGTCCTGGCTCGGCGAGGACCTCGACGCGCTGGAGGAGTTCACCCAGGGCTACACCGGCAGGCTCAAGGTCCAGGCCGTCGGCCCGTGGACCCTGGCCGCCGCCCTCGAACTGCGCGGCGGCGAGGCCGTGCTCCAGGACGCCGGCGCCTGCCGGGACCTGGCCGGCTCCCTCGCAGAAGGCCTGCGCGAGCACCTGGCCGACGTACGCAAGCGGATCCCCGGCGCCGAGGTCGTGCTGCAGTTCGACGAGCCCTCGCTCACGGCCGTACTGCTCGGCCGGGTGCGCTCCGCGAGCGGGTACCGCACGTACCGGGCCGTCGACCGGCAGGTCGTCGAGGGCACCCTGCGCGAGCTGTTCGCCGTCCACGACGGGGACGTCGTCGTCCACTCCTGCGCCCCCGAGGTGCCCTTCGGGCTGCTGCGCCGGGCCGGCGCCACGGGCGTGTCGTTCGATTTCTCCTTGCTCACCGAGCGCGAGGATGACGCCATCGGGGAAGCCGTCGAGGACGGGGTGAAGCTCTTCGCCGGAGTGGTGGCGGGCACCGACGGTCCATTGTCAGACCCTGCCGGTAGCGTCATGGGTGTCAGGAAGCTTTGGCGCAGGCTGGGACTGACTCCGGGGAGTCTGGCGGAGTCCGTCGTGGTCACTCCGTCGTGCGGTCTGGCGGGCGCTTCGCCCGCTTATGCCCGCGCGGTGCAGGCGCACTGCGTCAGGGCGGCGAGGTCGCTCGCCGACAACCCTGAGTGATGGTCGAGACGGGTCACGGGAGGACACGGCATGGCAGCCGAACAGCAGGACACGGCCGTACCGGTGGCGGTGCGCGAGCAGCACGCGCTGCTCGCCGAGCAGATCGAGGAGCACCGCTTCCGGTACTACGTGAACGACCAGCCGGTCGTCAGTGACGCCGAGTTCGACAAGCTGCTGCGCTCGCTGGAGGCGCTGGAGGAGCAGTACCCCGAGCTGCGCACGCCCGACTCGCCCACCCAGAAGGTGGCCGGGGCGTATGAGACGGACTTCGCCTCCGTCGAGCACCGCGAGCGGATGCTCTCCCTCGACAACGCCTTCGACGACGAGGAACTGGCCGCCTGGGCCGAGCGCGTGGCCCGGGACGCGAACACCTCCGACTACCACTACCTCTGCGAGCTGAAGGTGGACGGCCTCGCCGTCAACCTCACCTACGAGAACGGCCGCCTGACCCGCGCGGCCACCCGCGGCGACGGCCGCTCCGGTGAGGACATCACGCCCAACGTCCGCACCATCGCGGAGATCCCCGACCGCCTCAAGGGCGACCGGATCCCGGCCCTGGTCGAGATCCGCGGCGAGGTCTTCTTCCCGATGGAGAAGTTCGAGGAGCTCAACGCCCGCCTGGTCGAGGCGGGCGACAAGCCCTTCGCCAACCCGCGCAACGCGGCGGCCGGTTCGCTGCGCCAGAAGGACCCGAAGGTCACCGCCACGCGCCCGCTGCACATGGTGGTGCACGGCCTCGGCGCCCGCGAGGGCTTCGAGATCGACAAGCTCAGCCACGCCTACGAGCTGCTGCGCGAGTGGGGCCTGCCCACCGCCAGGCACAACAAGGCGGTGTCCTCGCTCGCCGAGGTCCGGGAGTTCATCGCGTACTTCGGCGAGAACCGGCACTCCGTCGAGCACGAGATCGACGGCGTCGTCGTCAAGCTCGACGAGATCCCGCTCCAGGGCCGGCTCGGCTCCACGGCGCGCGCCCCGCGCTGGGCCATCGCCTGGAAGTACGCCCCCGAGGAGGTCAACACCAAGCTGATCAACATCAGGGTCGGGGTCGGCCGTACCGGGCGCGTGACCCCGTACGCGCAGGTGGAGCCGGTGACGGTGGCGGGCTCGGAGGTCGAGTTCGCGACCCTGCACAACCAGGAGGTCGTCAAGGCCAAGGGCGTGCTCATCGGGGACACGGTCGTGCTGCGCAAGGCGGGCGACGTGATCCCCGAGATCCTCGGCCCGGTCGCGGACCTGCGCGACGGCAGCGAGCGGGAGTTCGTCATGCCCGCCGAGTGCCCCGAGTGCGGGACGGCGCTGCGGCCCATGAAGGAGGGGGACATCGACGTCCGGTGCCCCAACGGCCAGACCTGCCCGGCCCAGTTGCGCGAGCGGCTCTTCTACCTCGGCGGCCGGCAGTCCCTGGACATCGAGAACTTCGGCATGGTCGCGGCGGCCGCGCTGACCGGCCCGCTGGAGCCGGCCCAGCCGCCCCTGCTCGACGAGGGCGACCTCTTCGACCTCACCATCGAGCAGCTGCTGCCCATCAAGGCGTACGTCCTGGACCCGGACAGCGGGCTGCCCAAGCGGGACCCGAAGACGGGCGAGGAGAAGATCGCCACGGTCTTCGCCAACCAGAAGGGCGAGCCGAAGAAGAACGCCCTGGCCATGCTGGAGAACATCGCGGCCGCCAAGGAGCGCCCGCTGGCCCGCATCATCAACGGCCTGTCGATCCGTCACGTCGGCCCGGTCGCGGCCGAGGCCCTCGCGCGCGAGTTCCGCTCCATCGAGCGGATCGAGCAGGCCACCGAGGAGGAGCTGACGGCGACCGAGGGGGTCGGCGCGATCATCGCGGCCTCGCTCAAGGAATGGTTCGCCGTCGACTGGCACCAGGAAATCCTGCGCAAGTGGCGGGCGGCCGGTGTCCGGATGGAGGAGGAAGGTTCCGGCGAGGAGCAGGGACCGCGCCCGCTGGAGGGCCTGACCGTCGTCGTCACCGGCACTTTGCAGAGCCACACCCGGGACGGCGCGAAGGAGGCCCTGCAGAGCCGCGGCGCCAAGGTGACCGGCTCCGTCTCGAAGAAGACCTCCTTCGTCGTCGTCGGTGACAACCCCGGCTCCAAGTACGACAAGGCCGTGCAGTTGAAGCTCTCCATCCTCGATGACGCGGGCTTCGCGGTCCTGCTCGAACAGGGCCCGGACGCGGCGCGCGAGGCGGCGCTCCCGGTGGACGGCGACGCCGCGGCGGAGTAATACCGGTAGAGGGACTCGCCCCGGGGGAGTAGCGAAGGCGAACGGATGCGTGGCGTGCGGCCGTACGGGCGGGCGCACGCCTGGCGCGAGCAGCGGTGGTAAACGGCTGGTAGAAAGCTGTCGGCAGGGCGGTGACCTGTCGGATCATCGGACGGGTGACGGCGGGGTGTTGGTCCAAACTCACCCGTTCGGCGGATACCGTACTGATGAGGATGGCTGGGTCGCATTCGGGCAACCACCGCCGACCGCTGCCCTTGGGAGCCTCCCGCGTCCTACTGTTGAGGGGTGCGCCAGTCGTGCACGGCAGCGGGACGCGATTCCGGCCGTGATGGCATGACATCGGTGCCATCGCGTGGCATCGGCACCGCCGGCTGTGAGAGGGACGGGCATGAAACCCACCGAAAGCGCCGACCCGTCACCAGATTTCGGCGGGGAGATCCCGTCCATGAGGACGGGCCGGCTCGGTGTCCTGGGTTCCAGGACGCCGGACACCCGACCGCTCGACACCGCGGTGGGCGCGGGCGGACCGGGCCAGCGCACCGTGCTGCCCGTCGCCGTCGTGGCCCTGTCCGTCGTGGTGCTCGCCGTCGGTGTCGTCACGGCCCTGAGCAACCGTCACGCCCTGTTCCCCGGAGGCACGGTCGGCTGGGCGCTCGCGCTCCTCACCGGCATCATCGTCGGCCACCTCGTCGCGCTCGGCCGCGACCGCTGGTGGGGCGGCACCGGATCGGGCGCCGCGCTCACCCTCGGCGTGCTCGTCCTCTACGGCTGGATCCCCGCCGGGCTCGTCTCGCTCGCGGTGGTCACCCTGGTCGGCGCCGCCCGCCGGCACCGCTGGCGCCAGGGGCTGCTGCACGGCTCCACCGACATCCTCGGCATCGGTGCGGGGGCTCTGGTCCTCACCGCCTTCGGTGAGGCGCCGAGCGTCGAGACCCCGTGGAACCCCACCACCTGGGAGCTGGACGCGGTGCCCGAGGTCATCCTCGTCGCCGTCTCCTACCTGCTCGTCACCCGTGTGCTGCTGTGGATGGCGCTGGCCCCGCGCGGCGGCGGGCTGCCCACCGTGGCCCGTACCGCGCTGGTCCGCCAGGCCCTGGTGGCCATCGCCCTGCTCGGGATCGCCCCGCTGATCTGCGTCGTCGCCGTCACGCAGCCGGTGCTGCTGCCGCTGTTCGCCGTACCGCTGATCGCCCTGGACTCCACCCTGTGGATCGCCCGGGCGCGCGCCGAGGAACAGCTGCGGGACCCGCTGACCGGGCTGCCGAACCGGCAGTGGCTGCTGGAGCGGGCCTGGACCGCTCTGGACCAGGCTGAACGTTTGGGCACCCGGTCAGCTCTTGTGCTGATCGACCTGGACCGCTTCCGTGCGGTCAACGACACCCTGGGCCACCTCGCCGGGGACCGGCTGCTCCTGCAGATCGCGGACCGGCTGCGCGCCGCCCTCCCCGAGGACGCGGAGGCCGCCCGCCTCGGCGGCGACGAGTTCGCCGTACTGCTGCCCGTGGCCGACTCCACCACCAGCGCCCAGCGGGTCGCCCGGAACCTGGTGGCGGAGCTGAGCTCACCGCTGGACCTGGACGGCCTCACGCTGGTCCTGGAGGCCAGCGCCGGGCTCGCCGTCTTCCCCGACCACGCGCTCGACGCGGAGGGGCTGCTGCGGCGGGCCGACGTGGCGATGTACCAGGCGAAGCGGGACCGCACGGGCGTCGAGGTCTACGAGTCCAAGCGCGACAGCAACACCCCCGACCGCCTCGGCCTCCTCGGCGACCTGCGCCGGGCACTGGACGCGGGCGAGGTGGAGCTGCACTACCAGCCGAAGGTGCGGTTCGACGGCCAGGTGGCCGGCCTGGAGGCGCTCGTACGGTGGGTGCACCCCGAGCGGGGGCGGGTCTCGCCGGACGAGTTCATCGCCATCGCCGAGACCTCGGGGCTGATGCCGCACCTGACGGAGTACGTCCTGGAGACGGCGCTGGCCCAGGTGGCCCGCTGGCGCGCCCAGGGCCTGAAGGTCCCGGTGGCCGTCAACGTCTCGCCGCGCGACGTCCACACCCCCGGCTTCGCCGGAGCGGTCGCCGCACGGCTGGCCCGGCACGGGGTCCCGGCGAGCGGCCTCCAGCTGGAGATAACGGAACACGTCCTGCTGGAGGACCCCCAGCGGGCGGCGGACACCATGGCGGGCCTGACCGGCCACGGCGTGAAGATGTCCCTGGACGACTTCGGTACGGGCTACTCCTCCCTGGTGCACCTGCGGCGGCTCCCGGTCAGCGAACTGAAGATCGACCGGTCCTTCGTGGCCCGGCTCGCGGTGGACGCGCAGGACGCGGAGATCGTCCGCTGCACGGTGGACCTCGCGCACTCGCTCGGCCTCCTGGTCGTCGCCGAGGGCGTCGAGGACGACGAGACGTGGGAGCGCCTGCGGGACCTGGGCTGCGACGCCGTCCAGGGCTGGCTGGTGGCCGCCGCGATGCCCCCGCAGGAGGCCACGGCCTGGCTGCTGGCCCGCGGCGAGCGCGGCTGGCGCCGCCCGGCCGACATCACGGCGGAACTCTCCGCCGCCGCCGAGGCCGACGCCGTCTGACCCGCCGGGGGTGCCCCCCGGCGGGGCCGGAATAGGCCCCGCCGTCCAGCGGTCCGGCCGGGTGGCGGCAAACCGTTTCGTGGTGAGCGGGCCCGGCCCCATAGGATTGGGCCCGAAACCAACATCCACCCACCCCCAGAGGATCGCTGCATGCCTGGCATTACGCGCGAGGAGGTCGTCCACCTCGCTCGGCTGGCGCGCCTTGAGCTGTCCAGCAACGAGCTGGATCACTTCGCCGGACAGCTCGGCGACATCATCGGCGCGGTCGCCCGCGTTTCCGAGGTCGCCGACCAAGACGTCCCGCCGACCTCCCACCCGCTGCCGCTGACCAACGTCATGCGCGCGGACGAGGTCCGTCCGTCGCTCACCCCCGAGCAGGCGCTTTCCGGCGCTCCCGCCCAGGAGCAGCAGCGTTTCAAGGTGCCGCAGATCCTGGGGGAGGACTAACAACCATGACTGACCAGATCATCAAGCTCACGGCCGCCCAGACCGCCGAGAAGATCGCCTCCGGCGAGCTCACGGCCGTCGAGGTCACCGAGGCCCACCTGGCCCGCATCGACGCGACCGACGAGAAGGTCCACGCCTTCCTGCACGTCGACCGCGAAGGCGCCCTTGCCCAGGCGGCGGCCGTCGACGCCAAGCGCGCCGCCGGCGAGAAGCTCGGCCCGCTGGCCGGCGTCCCGCTCGCCCTCAAGGACATCTTCACCACCGTCGGGATCCCGACCACCGTCGGTTCGAAGATCCTCGAAGGCTGGATCCCGCCCTACGACGCCACCCTGACGCGCAAGCTGAAGGAAGCCGACGTCGTCATCCTCGGCAAGACCAACATGGACGAGTTCGCCATGGGGTCCTCGACCGAGAACAGCGCCTACGGCCCCACCGGCAACCCCTGGGACCTCACCCGCATCCCCGGCGGCTCCGGCGGCGGCTCCGCGGCCGCGCTGGCCGCCTTCCAGGCCCCGCTCGCCATCGGCACGGACACCGGCGGTTCCATCCGCCAGCCCGCCGCCGTCACCGGCACGGTCGGCGTGAAGCCCACGTACGGCGGTGTCTCCCGCTACGGCATGGTCGCCTTCTCCTCCTCCCTCGACCAGGGCGGGCCCTGCGCCCGTACGGTCCTGGACGCGGCCCTCCTGCACGAGGTCATCGCCGGGCACGACCCGATGGACTCCACCTCCATCGACGCCCCGGTCCCGCCGGTCGTCGAGGCTGCCCGCAACGGCTCCGTCGCCGGCATGCGCGTCGGCGTCGTCAAGCAGTTCGCCGGCGAGGGCTACCAGGCCGGCGTCGTCCAGCGCTTCAACGAGTCGGTGGAGCTCCTCAAGGAGCTCGGCGCCGAGATCGTCGAGCTGGACTGCCCGTCCTTCGACCTCGCGATGGCCGCGTACTACCTGATCGCGCCGTCCGAGTGCTCCTCCAACCTGGCCCGCTTCGACGCCATGCGCTACGGCCTGCGCGTCGGCGACGACGGCACCAAGTCCGCCGAGGACGTCACCGCCCTGACCCGCGAAGCCGGCTTCGGCGACGAGGTCAAGCGCCGCATCATCCTCGGTACGTACGCGCTCAGCTCCGGCTACTACGACGCGTACTACGGCTCCGCCCAGAAGGTCCGCACGCTCATCACGCAGGACTTCGAGAAGTCCTTCGAGCAGGTCGACGTGATCGTCTCCCCGACGACCCCGACCACCGCCTTCGCGATCGGTGAGCGCACCGACGACCCGCTGGCGATGTACCTCGCGGACCTGTGCACGATCCCGACCAACCTGGCCGGCAACTCCGCCATGTCGCTGCCCTGCGGCCTGGCTCCGGAGGACGGCCTCCCGGTCGGGCTGCAGATCATCGCCCCGGCGATGAAGGACGACCGGCTGTACAAGGTCGGCGCCGCCATCGAGGCGGCCTTCGTCGAGCGCTGGGGTCACCCGCTGCTTGAGGAGGCACCGTCGCTGTGAGCACCAGTGCACTGTCCAAGGCCAAGGGCTTCAAGAAGTCCAAGTCCGGTACCTACCTGTCGATCGGCACCACCGCCTTCGGCGCCTTCAGCGTGATCAAGCAGGCCCGTAAGGCCCGCACCGAGCACGACACGCTGAAGCTGGTCGACGCCGTCGTGTCCGCCGCCGCCATCGTCACCGGTCTCGCGATCCTGTACCGCGAGCTGAAGCGCCTGGGCGACGACGACGTCCTGCTGGGCTGAGAGGGAAAAGTTTCACCGTGAGCACCTACACCGAACTGATGTCGTACGAAGACGCCCTCGCGTCGTACGACCCCGTCATGGGCCTTGAGGTCCATGTCGAGCTCGGCACCAAGACCAAGATGTTCTGCGGCTGTTCCACCGAGCTGGGCGCCGAGCCCAACTCGCAGACCTGCCCCACCTGCCTCGGTCTGCCCGGCTCCCTCCCGGTCGTCAACGCGATCGGCGTGGAGTCCGCCATCAAGATCGGTCTCGCGCTGAACTGCGAGATCGCCGAGTGGTGCCGCTTCGCCCGGAAGAACTACTTCTATCCGGACATGCCGAAGAACTTCCAGACCTCCCAGTACGACGAGCCCATCGCCTTCAACGGCTACCTGGACGTCCAGCTGGAGGACGGCGAGATCTTCCGCGTGGAGATCGAGCGCGCCCACATGGAGGAGGACACCGGCAAGTCGCTGCACGTCGGCGGCGCCACCGGCCGTATCCACGGCGCGTCCCACTCCCTGCTGGACTACAACCGCGCCGGCATCCCCCTCATCGAGATCGTCACCAAGCCGATCGAGGGCGCGGGCGTACGGGCCCCCGAGGTCGCCAAGGCGTACGTCGCCGAGCTGCGCGAGGTCATCAAGGCGCTCGGCGTCTCCGAGGCCCGCATGGACAAGGGCCAGATGCGCTGCGACGTGAACCTGTCGCTGCGCCCGACCCCCGAGTCCGAGTTCGGCACCCGCAGCGAGACGAAGAACGTCAACTCGCTGCGCTCCGTCGAGCGCGCGGCCCGCTTCGAGATCCAGCGCCACGCGGCGGTGCTCTCGTCGGGCGGCTCGATCGTGCAGGAGACCCGGCACTTCCACGAGGAGGACGGCTCCACCACGGCCGGCCGCATCAAGGACAACGCCGAGGACTACCGGTACTTCCCGGAGCCCGACCTGGTCCCCGTGGCCCCGGCCCGCGACTGGGTCGAGGAGCTGCGCGGCGGTCTGCCCGAGATGCCGCGCGTGCGCCGCAACCGCCTCCTCCAGGAGTGGGGCGTCACCGAGCACGACATGCAGTCGATCCTCAACGCGGGCGCGGTGGACTCCATCGTCGCCACGATCGAGGCCGGCGCCGACTCGACCGCCGCCCGCAAGTGGTGGATGGGCGAGCTGGCCCGCAACGCCAACGAGCAGGGCGTCGTCGTCGACGAGCTGCCGATCACCCCGGTCCAGGTCGCGCGCGTCGCGGCCCTGGTCGCGGCCGGCGAGCTGAACGACAAGCTGGCCCGCCAGGTCCTCGAAGGCGTCCTCGCCGGCGAGGGCACCCCGGACGAGGTCGTCGAGAAGCGCGGCCTCAAGGTCGTCTCGGACGAGGGCGCGCTCGGCGCGGCCGTCGACGAGGCCATCGCGGGCAACGCGGGCATCGCCGACAAGATCCGCGGCGGCAAGATCGCGGCCGTCGGCGCGCTGGTGGGTGCGGTCATGAAGACCACCCGCGGCCAGGCCGACGCGGCGCGCGTCAAGGAGCTCATCCTGGAGCGCCTGGGCGTCTCCGAGTAGTCGCTGCCGAACGCAAGAGCGGCCCCGCACCGGTTCTCCGGTGCGGGGCCGCTGGCGTGTGTGCGGGGTCAGCGCTTGAGGGTGGGAGCGGCCAGGACGATCGGGCCCAGTCCGCAGTTGCGTGCGGGGTCCAGGTAGGAGATCTTCAGGCGTCGGCCGTTGGTGACGTCGAGGGACAGGGGCTTCGGCGATCCGACCCGGACGTCGCCGGCCCACAGGGGCGAGCCGTCCACCGTCACGTTGATCCGGGCCGACGCGTACGTCGAGGAGTCGTCGACGCCCGCGACCATGGTCAGGGTCTTCCAGCCGCCGCCCAGGTCGTACTCCGCCGAGCCGTCGCAGATCTTGTACGGGCCGGAGGAGACCAGCGCGGTGTCGTACTCCTGGTTCGCGAGCGTGCCCCGGCCCGTGTCGAGCCACCCCATCTCGCTCTTGTCGACCGGCAGGGTGGTGAGCGAGACCCCGCCGGGGCCGGACGGGGCGTCCTCCGGGGACCGGGAGGGCGTGGGGCTCGGGCTCTCCGCGCTCCCCGCAACGCCGTTGTTCTTGCCCTTGTCCTTGTCGTCGTCCTTGTCGCCGAGCAGCTGTACGCCGGCCACCGCGAGCGCCGCCAGGACCAGCACCCCCGCCACCGCGCCGATCACCTGGCGGGGCCGCCGCCGGTCCGGCGCCGGGAACGGGCCCGGGACGGCGTCCTGGACGTCCCGCTGTACGGAGACCACGGCCGCGCGGACGTCCCGTACCCAGGCGGCCAGGCTCAGCGGCCGCTGCCCGGGGTCGGCCGCGCAGAGCGCGGCGACCCGCGCCCGCCGCTCTGGGTCCAGCGCGGCGATCTGCGGCAGCTCGGCCATCGCGTCGGCCAGCAGCCCCGGCGTGGCGGGCGGGGACTGCCCGCTCAGCAGGAAGTAGGCGATGGCCCCGAAGGCGTACCGGTCGGTGCCCGGGGTGCGCTTGCCGTCGAAGACCTCGGGAGCCGCGTAGCCGGGGGTGAACCACACCTCGGCCGTCTGGTGCTCGGCGGTGAGCTTGCTGAGGCCGAAGTCCACGAGCGTGGCCTGGCCGTGGACGTCGACCATGACGTTGCCGGGGGAGAGGTCGCCGTGGACGACCTGGCGTCCGGACGGGGTGGCCCTGCCGGAGTGCAGCCAGTCCAGTACGTCGGCCAGCTGCTCCAGCGTGCGCATCACCTCGCGCCGCTCGGCGGGTGTGGAGAGGTCCCGCTCGGCCCGCCAGTCGCGCAGGTCCAGCCCGTCCACGTGGTTCATGACGAGCACCAGGGACCGGCCGGTCGCGGTGGCGGCCTCGCCGGGCCGGTGGATCGGAGCGCCCTCGAAGTGCTCCCGTACGCCCACGACCCCCGGGCGGTGGACGAAGCGCAGCAGCTCGGCCTGCTCGTTCCACTTCTGGCTGATCCGGCCGAACTCCTCGGCGGTGATCGTCTGCCGGGAGTCCAGGACCTTGACGACGACGGGCTCGACCCCGCCGGCCAGGTCGATCTCCGCGAGGTGGATCACGGCCTCGCCGCCGCGCCCGATGGACCGCAGCAAGCGGTACCGGTCGGGTGCGGAGTCAGGTCCGATGCACAGCCGTTGGCTGCTCAAAGCGCCCCCATGGCCAGTGAGTTGATTGGAGATCAGCTTCGCTGGCCGGGGCGGGCGGGGTCAATGGGAAACCGTGCCGCCCAGGAAGGCGGTCCAGGTGGCGGGCGCCACGGTCAGGACGGGCCCGTCGCTGACCTTGGAGTCCCGGACGTGCACGGCGGCGGGGTGCGCGGCGACCTCGACGCAATTGCCGCCCTCGTCGCTGCTGCGGCTCGACTTCCGCCAGTGGTAGGCGACTTCGAGGCAGTTGCCGCCCTCGTCGCCGCTGTAGCTCGACTTGAACCAGGCCAAGGCGTGGATCATGACTCTCCTAGCAGGTCGTCCAGCAGGCCCTTGCTGTCCTCCATGGACAGGGCCTGGTTCCGCAGCATCCCATACTTGAGGCTGAGCGGATGGACCTCCTCGGGGTCGTCCAGCAGGAAGCTGACGCGCTGGCCTTCGAGGTAGGCGAGCTGGTCGTGGTCGTCGGTCTCCAGCAGCACCATCGGCCCGGCGAGGCCCGCGTGGCTCCCCTGTTTCGTCGGCATGATCTGGAGCCCGAGGTAGGGGACGTCGGCCAGCTCGCGCAGGTGGCGCAGCTGGGCGCGGAGCACCGCCGCGCCGCCGACGGGGCGTTCGAGGACGGCCTGCTCCACGATGTGGTGCATCATCGGCGGCCACGGCTTGCGTTCGAGCACGGCCTGGCGGGCCAGCCGCGTGGCCGTCTGCATCTCGACCTCCTCCGCCGTGAGCGGCGGGTAGAGGCAGCCGAAGACGGCGGCCGCGTACTCGGGGGTCTGGAGCAGTCCGGGGATGACCGAGTTCTCGTACGAGAACAGGCTCTCCGCATCCCGCTCGTGGGCGATGAAGTCGATCGCGAAGGCCGGGTACCGCTCCCGCTTCGGGACCTTGGCCAGGGCGGCGCTCAGCGCGCCCCCCGTCTCGAACAGTTCGTCGAGCTTCGCCGCCATCTTCGGCTGGAGCAGCCGGCGGCCCTGCTCCATCGAGGCGATCGTCTCGGGGTCGGTGTGCAGGAGTTCGGCCAGGCTCGCCTGGGTGTACCCCGCCTGCCTGCGGAAATGCCCGGCCAGGGTGCCGAGCACCACCCAAGAGGCGTTCCGGAGGGGCTTGTTGGTGTGCGTCATGCCGGACACATCCCCCGGGGCGTCTGGGCTGACGCGCCGTCGACCCGTACGCCACCCGTACAAAAGAGGTTTCTGTAGCGAGCACTAGTTTAATCGGGTACGGTTCTTTCTGTAGCGACCGTTACGCAATTCAGAGGGGGACCCATGACCACCA
Source organism: Streptomyces sp. NPDC037242 (assembly GCF_055604165.1). Taxonomy (NCBI): domain Bacteria; kingdom Bacillati; phylum Actinomycetota; class Actinomycetes; order Kitasatosporales; family Streptomycetaceae; genus Streptomyces; species Streptomyces sp. NPDC037242. The sequence continues at coordinate 54,428 of NZ_JBVJUY010000032.1, read as the reverse complement.
CCACCTACGCCCGCACCGTCCGCACCGAGAGCGGCGGACCCGGGCTGCTGCTCGCTCACGGCGGGGGCGGGTCCGTCGAGACCAACTTCGGGACGGTCCTGGACAAGCTCGCCGCCGAGTACAGCGTCGTCGGCGTCGACTACCCCGGCACCGGCGGCACCCCGCGCGCCGAGAAGCCGCTGGAACTGGACGAGCTGGCGGACCAGTTGGTCGCCGCGGCCGACGCCGAGGGGCTGGAACGGTTCGCCGTGCTCGGGTACTCGCTCGGCGGGAACGTCGCCGTGCGGATCGCAGCGCGGTACCCGGAGCGGGTCGCCGCGCTCGTCCTCACCGGGACCTTCGCCCGGGCCGGGAACCGGCTGGAGCTGATCGCCGACCTGTGGTCCGCCCTCGCCGCGCGCGGCGAGAGCGAACTGCTGGCCAGGCTGCTGGTGCCGCTCGCCTTCAGTCCGGCGGCGCTGGAGGGCCTCACCCCCGAGCAGGTCGAGCAGGTGGTGATGGAGACCGCGGGATCGATTCCGCCCGGGTCCGGGGACCACGTCGACCTGCTCCAGGGGGCCGATCTGCGCGCGGAACTCGCGCGGCTCGACGTACCGGCCCTCGTCGTGGCGACCACCGAGGACCAGCTCGTCCCGCTCGCCCTCCAGCGGGAGCTCGCCGACACCCTGCCGGGCGCACGGCTGGTGGAACTGCCCACCGGGCACCTCCCCTTCGCCGAGCGCCCGGCCGAATGGGCCTCGCTGATCACGGAGTTTCTTGCTGGGATCCCGGCACGTTGAAGAAGAGGAGACGGGCCTGCTTCGCCGGGATGAAGACCTCGGGCAGGTCGATCTCGGGGAGCTCGACCTCCGGGCCGAGGGTGAAGCCGGTGCGCTCCAGGCGGGCGATGGCCTTGGTGTTGCGGGCGTCCGGCTCGGCGATGACGCGGCGGACGGTGGGGTCGGCGAACACGAACGCCATGAAGGCGATCAGCAGGTTCGAGGTGAAGCCGTGCTCGGCCGCGGCCCCGGTCGGGCCGATCAGCAGGTGTACGCCGATGTCCCCGGGCTCGACCTCGTAGCACTCGCTGACGCGGTCCTCGGCGCAGTCGTACGTCTGGAAGAGCGCCACCGGCTCGCCGTCGCGGCCGATCATGAACGCGTGGTGGGTGGTGCGGCGGTCGACGTCCTCGTAGATCTCCTGGACCAGTTCGCGGCTCGCCTCCCCCATGCCCCAGAAGCGGGCCCGCTCCTCGGTGACCCAGCTGTGGATCAGGGCGGAGTCGGCGGCGGGGTCGACGGGGGTGATGGTGACCGTGCCGAACCCCTCGATGAGGTGGCTGTGCACGGGCTGTCTGGTGGAGATCATGCGGATTCCTTGGTGAGGCGGGACCAGTCGGTGACGACGGGGACGAGTTCGCAGCGCGCCCAGAGCGGGAGCTGATCGCGGTGGTGGGGGGCACCGGTGACGCCGTCCGCGCCGAGCGGGACCGCCCAGAGGCTGTCCTCGCGGCGGGCCAGGTCCCATACGTAACGGGCCGCCGACGCGCGGGCGGTGAGGTCGGTGAAGCCGGGGACGGAGGACGTGGCGTTCACGCAGTCGTGGTCGCCGCCCAGGCCCGGCCAGGTGGCGTCCGGGTCCGGCACCGCCTGCCAGGGGGTCAGGCGGTGGACCTCCGACCAGGGGGTGTCGGGGGTCTGCGCGGCGGCCGTCGCCTCCAGGGCGGCGCGCACGTGCGCGGCGCGGTCCAGCTCGGGCAGGAGGGAGGTGGTGATCAGGCCCTCCAGGGCGTAGCCGATGCGAGGGACCAGGTACAGCCAGGGGTGGAACACCTCCGGCCCGGCGGGGGCGCCGACCAGCTCCGCGAAGACCGGGTCGGCGGCGAAGCGTCGTACGGTCGCGGTCCGGAAGGCGGAGAAGACGGTGGCGTCGGTGCTGTCGGCGTCCATGTGCCGGTCCCAGGCGAGCAGTCGGGCACGCAGCGTGCGCGCCGCCGGGGTGAGGCCCTCGGGCGCGGGCAGCAGGGCGAGCAGCGGCGCGGCCGAGGCCAGGTAGGTGTCCCGGTGTACGTCGGCCATCGCCTTCGGGGACCAGTCCGCCGAGCCGGAGAGCAGCTCGCGGATGCGGTTGGCGCGGTGCGGGGGCGCGAACTCGACGCCGAGCGGCGAGGCGATCCCGCGGGCGTTGGCCATGACGGCGAAGCCCTGCACGGGCTCGGCGGGGGTCTCGGCCCAGCCCTGCCAGGCGTACCGCGGGTCCCAGGCGGGCACCGGGTGCAGGCGGTTGGCGGGGTGGCGCAGCGGGACGGCGCCGGCGACGCGGTGCAGCAGGCCGCCCTCGGTGTCGGCGGCGTGGACCACGTTGACGGGTTCGGCCCAGCCGTCGAGGGCGGCGTCGATGTCGGCGACGCTGCGGGCGCGCAGCAGCGCGGGGAGGGCGGCGAAGCCGAGGTCGCGGCGGACCCGCGGCGGGTAGCGCAGCGAGAGGGTGCGGGCGGTGCCGTCCGCTGCCTCCTGGGTGATCACCGGGCCGCGCGGGGTCTCCAGCACCTCCACCTCGACGGGGGCGGCCCCGGCGACGGTGATGGTCTCGGTGTGGTGGTGGACGGGCTCCCAGGCGCCGTCGGGGCCCAGTGCCTCGGTGGCGGAGCCGTGGCCGCGCAACTGCTCGACGTACAGGTCCTGGTAGTCGGCCATGGCGTTGGTGATCGCCCAGGCGGCGGTGCCGGTGTGGCCGAAGTGGGCGAGGCCGGGGATGCCGGGGACGGCCAGGCCGAGGACGTCGTACTCGGGGCAGGCGAGACGTATCTGCTGGTAGACGCCCGGGTCTTCGATGAAGCGGTGCGGGTCGCCCGCGATGATGGCGGCGCCGGTGGTGGTGCGTTCGCCCGGGACGAGCCAGCCGTTGCTGCCGGCGGTGCCGGGGCCGTCGGTGGCGAAGAGGGTGACGGCGTCGTCCCCGAGGGCGCGGGCCACGCGCTCGCGCCACAGCTTGGTGGCGAAGCCGGCGAAGAGGATGTGGGTGGCGATCCAGACGGCGAGCGGTACCCAGGGGTCCCAGGGCGCGGGGGCGTGCGTGACGCGGTCGTCGCGGCGGGCGCCTTCCGCCAGGCCGTCGTTGACCCCGTCGACGTAGGCGCGGACCCAGGCGGCGGTCTCGGGGTCGTCGCCCTCCAGCGCCTCCCAGCAGCGGCGGGCGGTGTCGTCGAGGCGGCTCTGGCGGGCGAACCGGTCCCAGGTGACGGAGTCGGGGCCGAGGATCGAGGCGCTGGTGCCCTGGGCGCGGTGACGCTCGACCTCCAGCTGCCAGGCGCGGTCGACGGCGGTCGTGCGACCCTGGGCGTAGGAGAGTTGGAGCGCGTCGGGGGCCTGGACGTGGGGGATGCCCCATTCGTCCCGGTAGAGCTCATAGACGGCCGCGTTGCTCACAAGGCTCACACTCTTCCCCAAGCGCGTTTAGGTTAGGCTGACCTAACTATAAGGGGAAGGGTGGGATGCACATGGGCGTCGGTACCGGCGTCGTGAAGGGCTGGGAGGGCGTCGTCCTCAAGCTCATGCGGGGCAAGGACTTCACGTTCACGGTCACGGGGGCGGAGCAGGTAACGGAGCACTACCGCCGGGTCCACCTGTCGGACGGCGGACTCCTCGCCGCGGCGGGGGAGTCGCTGCACCCGACGATGTGGGTGCGGCTGTGGTTCGCGGGCGACGGCAAGCCGCACCAGCGGGCCTACACGCTGGTCGACCCGGACCCAGCCGCGGGGACCTTCTCGCTCGAGTTCGCCCTGCACGACGGGGTCGCGAGCGACTGGGCGCGCGGCGCGCAGGTCGGCGACACCGTGGAGGCCACCGTCCAGGGGACGGGGTTCGAGACCCCGGAGCCGGCGCCCGCGCGGCTGCTGGTGGTCGGTGACCCGGCATCGCTCCCGGCCATCAACTCCCTGCTGGACGCCCACCCGGACACCCCGGCGACGATCTGGTTCGAGACGCAGCACGCCTCGGACGCGGAGCTGCCCGTACGGCTGGATCCCGAACGGCACGAGATGCGGCGGGTCGTGCGGGGCGGGGACGTGTCCCTGAGCGAGCGGGTACGGGCCGAACTGCCGGGCCTGGTGGACGACCCGGCATCGGCGTACGTCTGGCTCGCCTGCGACACGGTGACCACGCGCGCCCTGACGGCGTACCTGCGCAAGGACCTGGCCCTGCCGAAGGCCCGGGTGAACGCGCTGGGTTACTGGCGGCCGACGGCGGCCTGAGGCCGGCCGGGCCAGGGGGTGCGGGTCACGCGCCGGTGGCGCCGTCGATGGCCTCGCGGAGGAAGTCCGCGTGGCCGTTGTGGCGGGCGTACTCGTGGATCATGTGCAGCATGACCAGGCGGAGCGAGGCGTCCTCCTCCCACTTCGCGACGTGGGCCGTCACCTCCAGGGACTCGGCGGCGGCCTCCACCTCCCGGGCGTGCGCCACCTCGGACTCCCACGCGGCGAAGGCCTCGGCGCGGGTCGAGTCGGCGGCGTCGTAGGCCGCCTGGAAGTCGTACGTGTCCGACCACAGGTGCGGGACGTCCGCGCCGCCCATGGTCCGGCGGAACCAGTGGCGCTCGACCTCCGCCATGTGGCGCACCAGGCCCAGCAGGGACAGCGTGGACGGCGGCATCGAGGCGCGGCGCAGCTCTTCGTCGCCGAGGCCTTCGCACTTCCAGGCGAGGGTGGCCCGGTGGAAGTCGAGGTACGCGCGCAGGGTCTCGCGCTCGCCCCCGCTCAGGGGAGGTGCAATGCGTTCCATGGCCACGATCTTGCCCGTTCACCCCCGCCCGGGGAAGACGCCGACAACCACCCGAGCCGCCCGCCGCCCCCCCCCCGCCGGGGCGGATGCCTCCGGGCCAGCCGGGCCAGCCGGGCCTTCGGCCGTCCCGCCTCCGGCCCGTCCCGCCTTCGGCCCGTCCCGGTCTTCGGCCGTCCCGGCCTCCGGCTGGGCGGCGGGCGCGGCGGTTCGTGCTGCTCACTCGGGTTCTCGCCGGCCTGGTCCGTGGGGTCCGCCGTTCGGCGGGGCGGTTCCTGTGGCTCGCCGGGAACGGCCCGGGCGGGTGCCGTCGGGCCGTCCCGGCGTCGGGCCTTCGGCTGTCCGGGTCTTCGGGCCGTCCGGGCTTTCGGGCGGGCGGCGGGCGCGCCGGTTCGTGCTGCTCACTCGGGTTCTCGCCGACCTGGTCCGTGATGGCCGCCGTCGGGCCGCCCGCGCCGTCAGGCCTTCGGCCGTACCCGCCTTCGGCCGGGCGGCGGGCACGCGCTGCGTCCTCAGCCGGGAGCGGTCCACGTCGTCAGGCACGTCGGCCGCTGCACCGCCCGGCGGGCTGTGTGATCGCGCCCGGCGCCGACGCGTCGTGGGTTTCGTAGGGCGGCGGCGCCGCGGGGCGGCCGTACGGATCGGCGCCGCGCTCCTCGGCCGGGCGGCCAAGGCCGGGCGGGCTCACGCGGTCGGGCGGGGTCACACGGCGGGTGGCCGCGGCCGGGCGGGCTCACGCGGCCGGGTGGGCTCATGCAGCCGCGGGGCGGCCGGGCGGGGTCCAGACGTACGGGACCGTTACGCCCAGGACGTTGAAGCCGAGGCGTTCCAGGATCGGGCGGCTGTCGTCCGAGGCGTCCACCTGGAGGTAGCGGATGCCGCGCTCGGCCGCGATGCGGGCGCGGTGGGCCACGAGCAGCCGGTAGATGCCGCGGCCGCGCCACTCGGCCACCGTGCCGCCGCCCCACAGGCCCGCGAAGGACCCTCCAGGGAGCATCTCCATCCGGGCCGCGCTCACCGGGGTGTCGCCCGCCATCGCGAGGACCGCCTCGATGCGGTCGGGCTCGTTGCTCAGCATGCTGAGCAACTGCTGACGGATGCGCGGTCGGTCAGTGCCGAAAGCCTGCCGGTGGACCTCCATCATCAGGTCCACCCCCTCCTCGTCCCGCACCACCCGCAGCGTGATCCCCTCCGGCGGCTCCACCGGCAGCGCCGCGAGGTCCGCCACCCGGCACACCATCAGCGTCTCCGCCGGCTCCGCCACGAAGCCCGCCGCCCGCAGCCGCTCCCCGAGGTCCGCCGGGCCGTCGTAGTCGTACAGCTTCCACTCGAACTCCGCGGACTCGCCCCCCGCCGCCCGCCCCGAGAAGAACGCGACCTGCTCCGCGATGGCGGCGTCGGCCGTTCCCTCGTCGAGGTCCGACCAGAGCACGCCGTTCCAGCCGAGGCCGGGCACGCTCTGGCGTACGACGCCACCCACCCGCTCCACGCGCGCCTCGGCCGCGTCGGGCCGGGCGTCGCGGCGCATCTCGGCGTCGTACTCGGCGCGTACTTTCATCAGTTCATCAAGATCCATGGTCATCGCACCAGCTCACCAGCCGCCGCCCCGTGCGCACAAGTGCATTAGCCTCGCCCCGTGAACGACCACCACGCCCCGCCCCTCGCCGTCTACACCGGCAAGGCCACCCCCGACGCCGCCGCGGACCGCGGCTGGCTCCTCGGCCACTTCAAGGAGCCGGGCGATCCCCGCCACAGCGAGGACGTGGAGATCAAATGGGGCGTCCACCCGAAGGGCGAGGAACGGGCCCAGTGGGTCAGGGGCGAGGCCCGTACCGCCTTGCAGGTGCTCATCAGCGGACGCTTCCGGCTGGAGTTCCCCGGACGCAGCGTCGTCCTCGCCGAACAAGGGGACTACGTCGTCTGGGGACGCGGCGTCGACCACTCCTGGTACGCGGAGGAAGACGCGGTGGTGCTCACCGTCCGCTGGCCCTCCGTCCCGGGCTACCAGGCCGATCCACCCACCGCGGTGCCGACGGACCCGCCGCCAGACACCCCCTGGGTCCCGCACCTTCCCGAACGCCCTGTGACGATCCCCACGAATGGGGCCAACGATCACGAAACGCTGCGATCGTGAAGGTGTAGACCAGCCTGGGCCATGTCTCCGGGGCGATCCCCCGGAACACCGGCCGGACCTTCACACACATAAGCGTTCAGTGTTCATGCGTTCTTTGCGACGGGCCGTTCCCCGGTAAAGATCCGAACCACCAGGGAGCTCGTCCGTTGGCAGCAATCGCTCGGTGGTGCATGCGGCACCGACTCGTCGTCGTCCTGCTCTGGCTCCTCGCCCTCGGCGGAACCGCCGCGGCCGCGGCCACCGCCGGAAGCGCCTTCTCCAACGACTACGAGGTCCCCGGCACCGAGTCCAGCAAGGCCCACGCCCTGCTGCGCGAGGGGTTCCACGGCCAGGGCGGGGACACCGACACCATCGTGTGGCGGGCCCCGGACCATCAGAGCGCGACGACTCCCGACGTCGAGCAGCGGATGACGCGCGCGCTCGACACCATCGCGAAGCTCCCGGGCGTTGGATCGGTCGCCGGCCCCTACGGCCCGGCCCCCGAGAGCGCCGCCCGGATCAGTCCCGACGGGCGCACCGCCTACGCCGTGGTCACCTTCGACCGCCCGGCCGACTCGGTGCCCAAGTCCGAGGCCAAGGCCGTCGTCGCCGCCGCGAAGAACCCGGCCACCGAGGCCGGCGGGCTCCAGGTCGAGCTCGGCGGCCGCGCCATCGGCCTCACCGAAGCCCCCAGCGCGCACCTCGCCGAGGTCATCGGCGTCGCCATCGCCGCCCTGGTCCTCTTCCTCGCCTTCGGCTCGCTCGCCGCGAGCCTGCTGCCCATCGCGACCGCACTGGTCAGCGTGGGCACCGCGTACTTCGGCATCACCCTCCTCGGGCACGCCATGCCGGTCGCAGACTTCGCCCCGATGCTCGGCACCCTCGTCGGCCTCGGTGTCGGCATCGACTACGCGCTGTTCATCGTCACCCGGCACCGCAAGGGCCTGGGGCGCGGCCTCGCCGTCGAGGAGGCGGCCGAGAGCGCCGTCGCCACCACCGGGCGGGCCGTCGTCTTCGCCGGGGCCACCGTCTGCATCGCACTGCTCGGCATGCTCGTGCTGAGGCTGAACTTCCTCAACGGCGTCGCCATCGCCGCCTCCCTCACCGTGGTCCTCACCGTCGCCGCCTCGGTGACCCTGCTGCCCGCCCTGCTCTCCTACATCGGCACGCGCGCCCTCTCGCGCCGCGAGCGCCGCAAGCTGGCCGCCGAGGGTCCGCGGCCCGAGTCCGTCACCGGCTTCGCCGCCCGCTGGTCGGCCTTCGTGGAGCGCCACCCCAAGCTGCTCGGGATCGTCGCCACGCTGGTCATGGTGGTGTTGGCACTGCCCACGCTCTCCCTGCACCTGGGCACCTCCGACCAGGGCAACAACCCGGCCGGCTCCACCACCCGCAAGGCCTATGACCTGCTCGCAGAGGGTTTCGGGCCCGGCGTGAACGGCCCGCTGAGCGTGGTCGCCCGCCTCGACGGCGCCGGCGACCGGCTCGCCGTCGAGCGGCTGGCCGAGTCGCTCCGTACGACGGAGGGCGTCGCCTCCGCGGGGCCGGCCGTCCTCAACCGCAGCGGCGACACCGCGGTCCTGACCGTCGTACCGGACTTCGCCCCGCAGTCCCGGGCCACGAGCGACCTCGTCGACACGCTGCGCTCGGACGTCATCCCGCGGGCCGCGCACGGCAGCTCCATGGACGTCCGCGTCGGCGGTGTGACCGCCGGCTACGACGACTTCGCCGAGGTCATCATCGGCAAACTGCCGCTCTTCGTCGGCGTGGTCATCGCCCTCGGCTGCGTGCTCCTGCTGCTGGCCTTCCGCTCCATAGGCATCCCCGTCAAGGCGGCGGCCATGAACGTCGCCGCCGTCGCCTCCTCCTTCGGGGTCGTCGTCGCGATCTTCCAGTGGGGCTGGGGCAGTGAGCCGCTCGGCCTGGGCAGCGCCGGCCCGATCGAGCCCTTCCTGCCGGTGATCATGGTCTCGGTCCTCTTCGGGCTGTCCATGGACTACCAGGTCTTCCTGGTCAGCCGGATGTACGAGGAGTGGCTGGAGACCGGTGACAACAAGCGGGCCGTCCGCGTCGGCCTCGCCGAGACCAGCCGGGTGATCAACTCGGCCGCCGTCATCATGATCTCCGTCTTCCTGGCCTTCGTGCTCAGCGGCGACCGGATCATCGCGATGTTCGGCATCGCGCTGGCCGCGGCCGTGGCGCTCGACGCCTTCGTGCTGCGCACCCTCCTGGTGCCGGCCCTGATGCACATGCTGGGCGGTGCCAACTGGTGGCTGCCCGCCTGGCTCGACCGCCGACTGCCCAAGATCAGCATCGAGCCCCCGGAGCGCCGTCCGCATGCGACACTTCCCGCGCAGCGGCCCGGCACGGACGACGCCAGAAGCGAGGACGGCGCCGACCGCGCGACCGCAACCCGGTGACCCGGCCGCCGGCCGGACGAGACCCAAGGAAGACCCCGCATGTTCTCGATAGACCTCGCCGACGACGCTCAGCTCTTCCCGCTTGAGGTCCGGCACGCCGAGGAGTTCCTGGCCCACATGGACCGCGGCCGGGATTACATCGGCCGCTACGTCGGCCTCCCCGACGTCACCGCCGACCTCGACTCGACGCGGACCTACCTCGCCAACTACGCGCAGAAGGCCGCCACCGACACCGGGCGCCTCTACGGCATCCGCGTCGACGGCACCCTCGTCGGCGGAGTCCTCTTCCGGACCTTCGACACCGGGTCCGGCACCTGTGAGGCCGGCTGCTGGCTGGAGCCGACCGCGGCCGGCCGCGGCCTGGTGACCAAGGCCTGCCGCATCCTGATCGACTGGGCCTTCCGGGACCGCGGCATGCACCGCGTGGAGTGGCACGCCGCGAGCGAGAACAAGAAGAGCCTCGCCGTCGCCGCGCGGCTCGGCATGACCCGCGAGGGCGTCATGCGGCAGAACGACCTCCACCACGGCGTCCGCCAGGACACCGAGATCTGGGCGGTCCTCGCCGACGAATGGCCCCCGGCCACCCCTGCCTGAGACCGCGCGCCGCGGGTCCCGCGAAGGGCCCGCGGCCGGTCCGGGCGGGCGGCGTCCCGCGATTCGGCGGATTTTAAGAAACCTCTCAGACAAGCCGCCTACCGTGCCCCGCATGGACACCACGAAGACCCCCGCCCCGACCGCTCCCGAGGCGGACTCCGCCGAGCCCAAGGCCGCTGCGGAAGCGGCCGAGGCCGGTACGAACACCCCGGCCGACCTGAAGAAGGCCGACGCCGCCGAGCCGACCGGCACCACCGAGTCCGCCGAGTCCGTCGAGGACCTCGAAGACGGTCTCGCGGACACGGACGACGACGAGCTCGACGAGCACGACGAGCAGCCCAGCGGCGTGGCCGCCGCGGCCTCCGCCGTCGTCGGCGCCGGTCTGGGCCTCGTCGCCCTCAGCGGCAGCTGGGTCTCGCGCGTCATAGCCGAGCGCCAGACCCTCATCGGCCAGATCGAGTCGGCCAACGCCACCACCACCGAGGCCAAGATCGAGGCCCTGTACGGCGACGCCTGGCACCTCACCGCGCTGGTCAACGGTGTCCTGTCCACCCTGGCCCTGCTCATCGCCGTCTTCGTGCTGGCCCGCCCCGCCTTCGGCGCCCCCGGCCGCACCCTCCCGACCTGGGTCCGCGCCGTGGCCTGGGCCGGCGTCGCCCTCGGCGCCATCGGCGTACTGCTCTTCGGCCTCATGTACTTCGACATCCTCGTCCCCCTCCCCACCGCTCCGGCCGCTGGCTAAGCACCCCCTTAGTCCCCCTCAGGGACTCACGGCCCGGGACTAAGGCCCCCCGGGCCGTACAGATGAGGCATGCGCCCGATGTGGCGGTACCCCCTGGGACGCGATTCTTGGATCACACCGAACGAGGTGCCCGAGAAACCCGACCAGGGAGTACGAGATGTTCGAGTACGAGATCGCCAACGCCCGCCGCGCAGACCTGATCCGCGAGGCCGACGAGTACCGCCTCGCCAAGGACGCCAAGCGCGCCCGCCGTTCCTCGCGAAGCCAGGAACCCGAGGGGTCGGTGAGAGCACACCGCAGCCGCTTCACCCGCGCCGCGTAACCCGCGTCGCGAAGCATGTGGATACGCACATGTGGGGAAGCGCACGGATAACGACTGCCGCCGGGCAGGAAGCCTGTGCCATGCTCGGCGGCGTGGAGACCAGATCTGTCAGCCCGGTGTTCGTCGGCCGAGCCGACGAACTGGCCATACTCACCGACACCCTGACGCGAGCCGCCGGCCAGGAGCCGCAGGCACTGCTCGTCGGGGGCGAGGCAGGCGTCGGCAAGACCCGCCTCACCGAGGAGTTCATCGGTGAGGCGACCCGCCGCGGCGCGGTGGTCGCCGTCGGAGGCTGTGTGGAGATCGGGGCGGAGGGACTTCCCTTCGCCCCGTTCTCGACGGCCCTGCGCACCCTGCACCGGCAACTGCCCGAGGAGTTGTCCGCGGCGGCCGCCGGCCAGGAGGACGAACTCGCCCGGATCCTCCCCGAACTCGGCGAGACCCCGCGCGGCCCGCACGACGAGGAGAGCACGGCCCGGCTCTTCGAGCTGACGGCCCGGATGCTGGAGCGGCTCGCCGCCGACCGCACCGTCGTCCTCGTCCTGGAGGACCTGCACTGGGCGGACACCTCCACCCGGCACCTGCTGGCCTACCTCTTCCGCACCCTCAACACCGGCCGGCTCGTCGTGGTCGCCACCTACCGCGCCGACGACGTCCACCGCCGCCACCCGCTGCGCCCGCTCCTCGCCGAACTGGACCGGCTGCGCACCGTCCACCGCATCGAACTGCCCCGCTTCAACCGGGCCGAGGTGCGCCGCCAGCTCGCCGGCATCCTCGCCTCGCAGCCCGCCGAGGACTTCGTCGACTCGGTCTTCGAACGCTCCGACGGCAACGCCTTCTTCGTCGAGGAACTCGTCGCCTCCCGGGCGAGCGGCTGCCGCACCGGGCTCACGGAATCCCTGCGCGACCTCCTCCTCGTCCGCGTCGAGGTGCTCCCGGACGCCACCCAGCGCGTGGTCCGCATCGTCGCCGAGGGCGGCTCCACCGTCGAGTACCCCCTGCTGCGCGCCGTCACCCGGCTCACCGAGGACGAGCTGATCGAAGCCCTGCGGGCCGCCGTCGGCGCCAACATCCTGCTCGCCACCCCCGACGGGGACGGCTACCGCTTCCGCCACTCGCTGGTCCGCGAGGCCGTCAGCGACGACCTGCTGCCCGGCGAGCGCGCCCGCGTCAACCGCCGCTACGCCGAGGCGATGGAGGCCGACGACTCGCTGGTCCGCGCCGAGGAGCGGGTCATCCGGCTCGCGAGCTACTGGTACTGCGCCAACGACACCGCCAAGGCCCTGCCCGCCGTGCTCGCCGCCTCCGTGGCCGCCCGCCGCCGACACGCCTACTCCGAGCAGCTGCGGCTGCTGGAACGGGCCATGGAGCTGTGGGAGAGCGCCCCGCAAGAGGTACGCGAACAACTGCGCCCGGCGGACTACACCGAGGTGTACCCGCCCTGCGGCTGCGACCCGGCGACCACCCCGCTCCAACGGCTGGACCTGCTGGCCGAGGCGACCGTCGCGGCCCGCTTCGGAGGCGAACGCGAACGCGCCCTGAAGTTCACCAAGACCGCCCTGAGGATGCTGGACGACGGCCCGGACCCGCTGCGCGCCGCCTGGTTCTGGACCGAGCGCTCCCGGCTCGTCGCCGGCCTCGCCCGAGGCGACGGCTGGGCGGAACTCGCCAAGGCGCAGGAGCTCGTCCGGGGGCTGCCCCCGTCCCAGGTGCACGCCGACGTCCTGGTCCGGGCCGCGAGCTGGGGCATGCTCCACAACCCCGGCCCCGACAACCTCGCGGCCGCCGAGCGCGCCGTGGAGTACGCGCGGATGGTCGGCGCCGAGGACACCGAACTCAACGCCCGGATCACGATTGGCAGCCTGCTCACCGACGCCGGTGAGCCCGAGCGCGGCCTCGCCGAGATGCACGAGGTCAAGGAACGGGCCACCGAACTCGGGCTCGTCATGCTGGCGGGACGTGCACATATCAACATCACCTCTCAGTTGGAAGGACTGGGACGCTCCCAGGAGGCAGTGGAAGTGGCCTTGCAGGGAGCCCGGCTCGTTCACAAATCACAGCTGCTGGACACCGAGGCCTGGGTCCGCGGGAACATGGCGGAGAGCCTGTACAGCCTCGGCCGCTGGGACGAGGCCGCGGAGGAGGCCCGGCGCACCCTGCACGTCGGCTCCAGCGCCGCACCGCGCGCCTCGGCCTGTGCCCGGCTGGCCTATCTGGCGCTGGCACGCGGCGAGTTGACCGAGGCGGCCGCCAAGCTCGCCGAGGCCCACGCCCATTTCGGCACCCACGACGCCCAGCCCCAGCACCGGCTGCCGCTCTACCGCCTCGCCATCGGTGTCGCCGCGGGGGAGGGCCGCATAGCCGACGTCCGCAGCGAGACCGCCGCGGCCGTCGACTACGGCTTCCCGCTCGGCCACCACCGCTACGCCTGGCCGCTGCTCCTCGCCTCGGCCTCGGCGGAGGCGGACGCCCGCGGCCTCCCGGCCGCCGACGCCGGCCGGGACGCGGCCGTGGCCGTACTGCGCACCGCCGCCCGCACCCTCGCCACCCCGGCGCCGGTGTGGGCCGCCCACGCCGAGTACCTCCGGGCCGAGCTGCTCCGGGCCGAGGCCCGGGACACCGCGGCCGACTGGACCGCCGTCGAGGCGGCCGTACGCCCGCTGGACCGCCCGTACCTGCTGGCCAGGGCCCGCCACCGGCGCGCCGAGGCCCTGCTGATGTGCGGCCACCGCGACCCCGCGGCGGAGCTGCTCCGCGATGCCTACGCCACCGCCGAGCACCTCGGCGCCCGCCGGCTCCGCGAGGACCTGGCCCTGCTCGCGCAGCGCGCCAGGCTCCCGCTCACCGCTGTGGACACCCCCCGCGCCCTGCCCGAGCCGGACACCGACCCGGCCGAGGCCCTGGGCCTGACCAGCCGCGAGAAGGACGTACTGCGTCTGGTCGCCGCCGGGCACACCAACCGACAGATCGCCGAGGAGCTCTTCATCTCCCCGAAGACGGCCAGCGTGCACGTCTCGAACATCCTGGCGAAGCTGGGTGTCGCCGGCCGGGGCGAGGCGGCCGCCCTCGCCCACCGGCTGAGGCTCTTCGCCCCCGCGGCACCGGCACCGGCCGTCCGGTGAACCCCGAAGCCGACTGGACGGCCTAGGACTCGGGGTCCTCCGGATCGGCCAGGCGTATGAGCACCCTGCCGGACTCCAGGTCTATCGGGCCGCGTCCCGGATCGCCGTCACTCACGTCGGTCCGGGACAGCTCCAGCCGCTTCTTCTCGTCGTTCGTGTGCTTGCGACCCGGGTTGAACAGTTCCTCGATCATGTTGAACACCACGCACACCGCACCTCTCGTCCCCCGCCGGGGCCATGCCGGCTACCGCACCGTCAGTGTCAGGATCCTGTCGTCGCCCGCTTCCGGCGACCCGCGCCCGTCCGTCTCGCTCGTGACCAGCAGCAATCTGTCCCCGCCGAGGGGCACCACCGTGCGCAGCCGTCCGTACTTGCCCTCCAGGAAGGCCTCCGGCTCCGCCGCCAGGCCCGTACCGGCCAGCGGGATGCGCCACAGCCGGTTCCCCTTCAGCCCGGCCATCCAGATCGACCCCTCCGCCCAGGCGATCCCGCTCGGCGAGGCCTCGTCGGTCTTCCACACCGCCACCGGATCGCGCAGGCCCGGCTTGCCGGCCTTGCCCTCCGCCATGGGCCAGCCGTAATTGCCGCCGGGCTCGATCAGATTCAGCTCGTCCCAGGTGTGCTGGCCGAACTCCGCCGCCCACAGCCGCTTGTCCTTGTCCCAGGCCAGGCCCTGGACATTGCGGTGCCCGTACGAATAGACGACGGAGTCGGCCTCGGGATTGCCGTGCACCGGATCCCCGTCCGGGGTCATCCGCAGGATCTTGCCGCCCAGCGACTTCTTGTCCTGCGCCAGCCCGGTTTCACCGGTCTCGCCCGTCCCCGCATAGAGCATCTTGTCCGGGCCGAAGGCGATCCGGCCGCCGTTGTGGATCAGGCCCTTGGGAATGCCCCGGAACACCGTGTCGGGCGCGCCCAGTTGCTGCCCGGCCGGTCGCTGATCGTCATAGCGCAGCCGGGCGATCCGATTGTCGGACTCGGTCGTGAAGTAGACATACACCATGTGGTCCGAGGCGAAGGCGGGCGACAGGGCCAGCCCCAGCAGACCGCCCTCACCGCCCGGTGCCACGCCGGGAACCCTCCCGATCGGCGTCACCGCACCCGTGGCCACATCCACCCGGCTGATCGTGCCCTTGTCCCGGGAGGCGACCAGGAGATTCCCGTCGGGCAGGGCGGCCACGCCCCACGGCGACTCCAGGCCCTTGGCCACCTCACCGGTCACCGTCACCGCGCCCTTGGCCGGCGGCCCCGAGGCCTGTGAGGACGCCGACGGCCCGCCCGACGCCCCCGGCGAGGCCGTGGCCCCCGAGCCCGGTGGCGAGCCGCCTGGTCGCGCCCCCGGCCCGCCCGCCGGCGAACACCCGCCGGCCAGCAGAGCACCGCACCCGGCCAGCGCGAGCGCCACCACTGCCCTCCCGGGCCGGGCGCCCGCCCCCGCACGCCCCGCCCCCGCCACTGCCCGCCCGGAACCCAGTCCGTATCGCATGGTCCTGCTCCCCTCCGGTCCGCCGATCGCGCCTTTACACCTGACTCAACAGCCACGGCCGGTCCCGAAGTTCCACCCCTCGTACACCCGATCGAGTGGTTGTGAGGAAGCCGTGATCGGCCCCGCTCAGTTCCAGGTCCCGCTCAGTCCCAAGCCCCGACCGCCGGCGGGAGCGCCGCCAGGTCCGCCAGGTCCGCCGCCGTCAGCCGCACCTGCGCCGCGCGCGCGTTCTCCGCAGCCCAGCGCGCCCGCTCGGCCCCGGGCACCGGAACCACCTGCGGCCCCTGGGCCAGCACCCACGCCAGCGCCACCTGCGCCGCCGTGACCTCGGGCCCGTGCCGCCGCGCCACCTCCCGCAGCCCCGCCACCAGCACCTGGTTCGCCGCCATGGCGTACGCCGTGAACCGCGGATGCCGGGCCCGCACGTCCTGCGACTCGAAGCCCTCGCCCGGGGTGAGCGTCCCGGTCAGGAACCCGCTGCCCAGCGGCATCGCCGCCAGGAAACCCACCCCGCGCGCCGCGCACCACGGCAGCAGCTGCCACGCCGCCTCCGGCGACCACACCGACAGCTCCGCCTGCACCGCGCTCACCGGGAACACCTGCTGCGCCCGTTCCAGGTGCCGCAGGGTCGCCGCGTACGCAGGGTCCCCGCGCCGCCCCGCCCCCGGCCCCGCACCGGCGCCCAGCGCGCAGAACCCGAGGGCCCGTACCTTCCCCGCGCCCACCAGGTCCGCCATGGCGCCCCAGGTCTCCTCCACCGGGACGTCCGGATCCACCCGGTGCAGCTGGTACAGGTCTATGACGTCGGTCCGCAGCCTGCGCAGCGAGGCGTCGCAGGCCCGCCGCAGGTAGCCCGGCCGCCCGTCGGCCACCACGTGCTGCTCGCCCGCCCGCAGCCCCACCTTCGCCGACACGAACGCCTCGGACCGGCGCTCCCGCAGCACCCGCCCGAGCAGCAGCTCGTTGGTGTACGGGCCGTACAGGTCGGCGGTGTCCAGCAGGTTCGCCCCCAGGTCGAGCGCCGTGTGCACCGCGGCCAGCGACCGGGCGCCCGCGTCCTCCCGCTGCCGGCGCGAAGGCCCGTACGCCCAGCTCATCGGCATGCACCCGAGCCCGACGGCGCCCACCGACAATGCACCCGCCCCGATCGACCTGCGCTCCACCCGTGCGTCCCCCCGACCTCTCTCCCGCTCCGGCGAACAAACTAACGGCTTGATCAGGATGCCTTGGCATAGCCTCGGGATCATGACCGCAAAGACCGGGGACGTCTGGCTCCCCTTCCCCGCCGAGGAGTTCGAGGGCCTGCCCGACTCCTTCCGATACCGACACTGGGACGGTGAGGAGACCTTCCCGGCCGACCCGGCCGACTGCGTCTTCTACGTCACCCCGTACATGAAGTCCGCCGAAGTCACCGTGCGCCCGCTGGCGGCCATGGCGGACCTGCGGGTCGTGCAGACACTGACCGCCGGCATCGACCACGTGCTCGGCGGCCTCGCCGGCCTGCATCCCGGCGTACGGCTGTGCAACGCGCGGGGCGTCCACGAGGCGAGCACCGCCGAGCTCGCGCTCACCCTGGTCCTGGCCTCCCTGCGGGGGATCCCCGGCATGGTCCGCGGCCAGGACCGCGAGGAGTGGCACGGGGGCTTCTACGAGGCGCTGGCCGACAAGTCCGTGCTGATCGTCGGGTACGGGTCCATCGGCGCGGCCATCGAGGACCGGCTGGCAGCGTTCGAGTGCGGGCGGATCGAGCGGGTCGCCCGCTCGGCCCGCACCACCGGGCGCGGGCCGGTGCACGCACTCGCCGAACTGCCCGGACTCCTCCCGCAGGCCGACGTGGTGATCCTCTCCACGCCCCTCACCGAGCAGACCCGGGGCCTCGCGGGCGCCGAGTTCCTCGGCCGCATGAAGGACGGGGCGCTGCTGGTCAACGTCGCCCGCGGCCCCGTCGTCGACACCAAGTCCCTCCTCGCGGAACTGGAGTCCGGGCGGCTGCGCGCCGCGCTGGACGTGACCGATCCGGAACCGCTGCCTCCAGGCCACCCGCTCTGGCATGCTCCCCATGTCCTGATCACGCCCCATGTCGGCGGCAGCAGCTCGGCGTTCGAGCCGCGGGCGAAGCGACTCGTGGCCCGCCAGCTGAATCGCTTCGCCGCCGGAGACCCCGTGGAGAACACGGTGTTCATCACCGAGTGACGCATGATGCGCACGCTCCGGAGTCACTCGGATGCGCTCAGTGGGCACAACTCCCCAGTTGGTGACGGAGCGTAGAGAACCTATGTCCCTGAGTGACGAAAGTGGTGTATCGTCCGGAACAAGGGGCTGCGCCACGAACGTCTGGCGCTGGGGAGTGATCGGACACTTTGGGGGGCGACGGGCGATGTACGGCCAATGGACGAAGGATCCGACGCGGCAAGGCCGCCGGAGGCGACGACGATGGGGTGCGCCGAAACCAGCCAGCGAGGGGGACCGGTGAGTGCCCCGGGGGCGGCGCTCCTGACCCGGGCGCCCGCCCCTGGCGGAGGCCGAGGCGTCGCCGTCCAGGCACTCCTGGCCGTGGTGTGGGGCGGATACGCGGTCGGCGCGGGAATCGGCTGGGGCACCAGCCAACTCGCCGACATCATGGGAGACTTCGGCCTCAGCGCGGCCGCCCTCCTCGCTGCCGCATCCTGCTATCGGTACGCGCGCACGCACGCGAACCGAGACCGGCTCGCCTGGCTGCTCTTCGCCCTCTCGTCCCTGATGTCCGCCTGCGGGAACGCGGTCTGGGGCTGGTACGAGGTCGTCGTCCACAAGGAGATGCCGAACCCGTCTCCGGCCCAGTTCTTCTTCCTCTGCTTCGCCCCGCCCGCCATCGTGGGCCTGCTCGTCCTCGCCAAACGCCCCATCACCCGGGCCGGCTGGGTCTGCCTCGCACTCGACTCGTGGCTCATCGCGGGATCGCTGCTCACCCTGTCGTGGAGCCTGGCCCTCGCCAAGGTCGCCCGGTCGCACAGTGCCGGCAGCGTCGCCGGAGCCGCCCTCGAACTCGCCTACCCGCTGTTAGACATCGCGCTCGTCTCCATGGTGCTGGTCCTCCACTTCAGGAGGTCCGCGAACAACCGCTCCGCCGTCAACACGGCCATCGCCGCGCTCGCGCTCACCGTGCTCTGCGACGCCATCTTCACGTCACCGCTGCTCAAGGAGAGCTACCGCTCCGGCCAGCTCCTCGACGCCGGCTGGTTCGCGGGGTCCCTGCTGCTCGCGTACGCACCCTGGGGCGCCCGCCGGATCGGCTCCACCCTGGACCTCGCCGAGTCGGCCCGAGACCTGCGCCCGGTCAGCCGCCCGATCGCGCGGTCGCTGCCCGCGCTCACGCCGTACCTCGCCGCGGCCGTCTGCACCCTCGGCATCCTCTACAACGTCATCGAGAGCCGCAGCGTCGACAAGGTGGTCGTCGTCGCCGGCTGCACCGTCGTCCTCGCCCTGGTCATCCGGCAGGGCATCATGCTCCTCGACAACATCGCGCTCACCCAGGAACTGGCCCAGAAGGAGAACCACTTCCGGTCCCTGGTCCAGGGCTCCAGCGACGTCATCATGATCGCCGCGCCCACCGGGATGCTGCGGTACGTGAGCCCCGCCGCGGCCGGGGTCTACGGCCGCGAGGCGGAAGAGCTGGTCGGCACCGAGCTGGCCACCCTGATCCACCCCGACGACCTCGGCCGTGTCGTCCACGAGGTACGCCGCTTCCTCGCGGCCCCGCCCGCCGAGGAGCCCACCACCCGCATCGAGTGCCGGTTCAAGTCCGGCGCCGGCGAATGGCTGAACGTCGAGTCCACCGTCAACCGCCACCAGGGCGGCCTGATCCTCAACAGCCGGGACGTCACCGAGCGGGTCCGGCTCCAGGCGCAGCTCCAGCACAGCGCCGAGCACGACCCCCTGACCGACCTGCCCAACCGGGCGCTGTTCACCCGCCGGGTCCGCCAGGCACTGGCCGGCCGGCGCGCGGGGGACCACAGCACCGCCGTGCTCTTCATCGACCTCGACGGCTTCAAGGCCGTCAACGACACCATCGGCCACCAGGCGGGCGACGAGCTCCTCATCGAGGCCGCGCGCAGGCTCCAGGACTCGGTCCGCGCCGGGGACACCGCCGCGCGGCTCGGCGGGGACGAGTTCGCCGCGCTGATCGTCGGCGACGGCGGCCGGGACCGCAGCGCCCGCGAGTACCAGGTGCACGAGATCGCCGACCGGCTGCGCACCACGCTCGGCCGCCCGTACCGGATCTCCGGCAACGAGGTCCGCGTCGCCGCCAGCATCGGCGTGGCCTTCGCGGATCCCGGCATCACCCCTTCGGACCTGATGCGCAACGCGGATCTCGCGATGTACCGGGCCAAGGCGGGCGGCAAGGACCGGGTCGAGCTGTACGCGCCCCAGATGCAGGCCGAGGTCGTACGCAAGGCCGAGCTGGCGGGCCGGCTGCGCAGCGCGCTGCATGAGGGGGAGTTCGCCCTGCTCCACCAGCCCGTGGTCTCGCTGGCCACCGGCGAGGTGTCGGCGGTGGCCGCGCAGGCCCGCTGGCGGTCCGCCCAGGGGATCCTGTTCACCCCGGCCGAGTTCCTCCGGGTCGCCGAGTGCGGCGAAGGCGCGCACACCGCCGGTCCGGACGCCTCCCGTACCGCCGAGCTGTGGCGATGGCTCCTGGAGGAGGCCGTCGAGCAGGCCGCCGAGCGGCACCGGGCCGGGCACGACGTACCCGTGGCCGTCCGGATGACGGCCCAGCGGCTCCTCGACCGCGCCGTACCGCTGGGCTCCGTGGAAGCCCTGCTGGCGCGGCACGGGCTGCCCTCCGGGGCGCTGGTCCTGGAGCTCGCCGTATCGGACCCCAGAGTGCCCTTCGACGACCTGGAGCGCCGGCTGACGGCCCTGCACCGGATCGGCGTGGGAATCGCCCTGGACGGCTTCGGCAGCGGTTACGCGGCCATCAGCGCCCTGCGGCGGCTGCCGGTGGACATGCTCAAGCTGGACCGGGGCCTGGTGGAGGGCGTGGTCGAGTCCGCCCGCCTGCACAAGATCACCGCCGGCCTGTTGCGGATCGCAAACGACCTCGGCATGCAGTCGGTGGCCGACGGGGTGGACCTCCCCGAGCAGGTGATGGCACTGCGGGCCATGGGCTGCACGCATGGCCAGGGAATGGCGTTTTCCGGCCCTCTCGACGAGTACAGGCTGCGGCGCGCGCTGGTGCGAGGTACGTTCCCAGTACCGGGAGGGGCGGCTCAACCCGCCTTGGCCGGTGGTTCCGCCGGGGGCTCGATGGTCATCCGTAGAGGCTCACATAATGAGACGCCCGTCCCACCCACTTGACATCCACCTCCCGCCGGAGGGAGGGTCAATGCCATGCGCACCCGAATTCTCGTACTTGGAAAGCGCGTCGGCTGAAGCTGGGACCAGCATGTCCCCGCTCAACACGCCCGACGCGCTCCCCTCGCTTGCCTCCCGGCACGAGGGGTTTTTTGTTGCACTGGCAACGTCGAATCTCGTAAAACCCTCCTCGTAAAACCCTCAGCTTCGAGAAGAGAATGCCGATGACCGAGCAGGCCACCGGGGCCCACCATCCGCAGCCGCGGGCCCGTAACGGCGGACAGCAGTCCGCCGCCATTGAGCACGTCACGGGTGCGCAGTCCCTCATCCGCTCTCTCGAAGAGGTGGGGTGCGACACCGTCTTCGGCATCCCGGGCGGCGCCATCCTCCCCGCGTACGACCCGATGATGGACTCCAAGAAGGTCCGTCACATCCTGGTCCGCCACGAGCAGGGGGCCGGCCACGCCGCCACCGGCTACGCGCAGGCCACGGGCAAGGTCGGCGTCTGTATGGCGACCTCCGGTCCGGGCGCGACGAACCTGGTCACGCCGATCGCCGACGCGCACATGGACTCCGTCCCGCTCGTCGCGATCACCGGCCAGGTCTCCTCCAAGGCGATCGGTACCGACGCCTTCCAGGAGGCGGACATCGTCGGCATCACGATGCCGATCACCAAGCACAACTTCCTGGTGACCAAGGCCGAGGACATCCCGCGGACGATCGCCCAGGCCTTCCACATCGCCTCGACCGGCCGCCCCGGCCCGGTCCTGGTCGACATCGCCAAGGACGCCCTGCAGGCGAAGACCACCTTCTCGTGGCCGCCCACCATGGACCTCCCCGGCTACCGGCCGGTCACCAAGCCGCACGCCAAGCAGATCCGCGAGGCCGCCAAGCTCATCTGCCAGGCCAAGCGCCCGGTCCTGTACGTCGGCGGCGGCGTCATGAAGTCCGGCGCGACCGCCGAACTGAAGGTCCTGGCCGAGCTGACCGGTGTCCCGGTCACCACCACCCTGATGGCGCTGGGCTCCTTCCCCGACAGCCACCCGCTGCACGTCGGCATGCCGGGCATGCACGGTGCGGTCACCGCGGTCACCGCCCTGCAGAAGTCGGACCTGCTGATCGCGCTCGGCACCCGCTTCGACGACCGCGTCACCGGCAAGCTGGACAGCTTCGCCCCGTTCGCCAAGATCATCCACGCGGACATCGACCCGGCCGAGATCGGCAAGAACCGCGCGGTCGACGTCCCGATCGTCGGTGACGCCCGCGAGGTCATCGCCGACCTGATCCAGGCCGTCCAGGCGGAGCACACCGAGGGCAACGCCGGCGACTACAGCGCCTGGTGGAACGACCTCAGCCGCTGGCGCGACACGTACCCGCTGGGCTACGACCTGCCCGAGGACGGCATGCTGTCGCCCCAGCAGGTCATCGAGCGGATCGGCGCGCTCGCGCCGCAGGGCACCATCTACGCGGCCGGTGTCGGCCAGCACCAGATGTGGGCCTCGCACTTCGTCAAGTACGAGGAGCCGCGCACCTGGCTGAACTCCGGCGGCGCCGGAACCATGGGCTACGCGGTCCCCGCCGCGATGGGCGCCAAGGTCGGCATGCCCGAGCGCACGGTCTGGGCGATCGACGGCGACGGCTGCTTCCAGATGACCAATCAGGAACTGGTCACCTGCGCGCTGAACAACATCCCGATCAAGGTCGCGATCATCAACAACGGTGCGCTGGGCATGGTCCGCCAGTGGCAGACCCTGTTCTACAACCAGCGGTACTCCAACACCGTGCTGCACGCGGACGAGACGGGCCACGACACGGTCGGCTCCCAGCTCGGCGAGTCCGTCGCCCCCCGCAAGGGCACCCGCGTCCCGGACTTCGTCAAGCTGTCCGAGGCCATGGGCTGCGTGGCGCTGCGCTGCGAGGACCCGGCCGACCTGGACAAGGTCATCGCCGAGGCCAACGCGATCAACGACCGTACGGTCGTGATCGACTTCATCGTCCACGAGGACGCCATGGTGTGGCCGATGGTCGCCGCCGGCACCTCCAACGACGAGGTCATGGCAGCCAGGGGCGTCCGTCCCGACTTCGGCGACAACGAAGACGACTGAGCCGAGAGAGCCGAGAGAGAGAACGCCTCACATGTCCAAGCACACGCTCTCCGTCCTGGTCGAGAACACGCCCGGCATCCTCGCCCGGATCGCCGCGCTGTTCTCCCGCCGCGGGTTCAACATCGACTCCCTCGCGGTCGGTGTCACGGAGCACCCCGACATCTCCCGCATCACCATCGTCGTGAACGTCGAGGACCTCCCGCTGGAGCAGGTGACCAAGCAGCTCAACAAGCTGGTCAACGTGCTCAAGATCGTCGAGCTGGAGCAGCACAACGCCATCGAGCGTGAACTCGTTCTGGTGAAGGTCCGCGCCGACAACGAGACCCGCTCGCAGATCGTCGAGATCGTCCAGCTGTTCCGCGCCAAGACGGTCGACGTCTCCCCGGAGGCCGTCACCATCGAGGCCACCGGCGGCGCCGACAAGCTCGGCGCGATGCTCAAGATGCTGGAGCCCTTCGGCATCAAGGAACTCGTCCAGTCCGGGACGATCGCCATAGGGCGCGGCGGCCGGTCCATCACGGACCGCAGTCTGCGGGCGCTCGACCGCACCGCCTGATCGCAGGGCCCGATCAGGAATGCCTGATCACAGCAGTTGACCGAACCGGTCCGCTCGTATGGCGAGACCAAGAACCTCTTACTCCGTTCCCCGCCGTACGGTGGGAGCAACACCAGCGCACCAAGGAGATATCCCAGTGGCCGAGCTGTTCTACGAGAACGACGCCGACCTGTCCATCATCCAGGGCCGCAAGGTCGCGGTCATCGGATACGGCAGCCAGGGCCACGCCCACGCGCTGTCGCTCCGTGACTCCGGCGTCGACGTCGTCGTCGGCCTGAAGGAGGGCTCGAAGTCCAAGGCCAAGGCCGAGGAGCAGGGTCTGAAGGTCGTCTCCGTGTCCGAGGCCGCGGCCTGGGCGAACGTCATCATGATCCTGACCCCGGACCCGCTGCAGGCCGAGATCTACGAGGAGTCCATCAAGGACCACCTCGAGGAGGGCGACGCGCTCTTCTTCGGCCACGGCTTCAACGTCCGCTACGGCTTCATCAAGCCCCCGGCCAACGTGGACGTCGCCCTCGTCGCCCCGAAGGGCCCGGGCCACCTGGTCCGCCGCCAGTACGAGGAAGGCCGCGGCGTGCCCTGCATCGCCGCCGTCGAGCAGGACTTCTCGGGCAGCGCCTTCGACCTGGCCCTCTCGTACGCGGCCGGCATCGGCGGCACCCGCGCCGGCGTCATCAAGACCACCTTCACCGAGGAGACCGAGACCGACCTGTTCGGTGAGCAGGCCGTCCTCTGCGGTGGCGCCTCCGCCCTGGTCAAGGCCGGTTTCGAGACCCTGACCGAGGCCGGCTACCAGCCGGAGATCGCGTACTTCGAGTGCCTGCACGAGCTGAAGCTCATCGTGGACCTCATGTACGAGGGCGGCCTGGAGAAGATGCGCTGGTCGGTCTCCGAGACCGCCGAGTGGGGCGACTACATCACCGGTCCCCGCATCATCACGGACGCCACCAAGGCCGAGATGAAGAAGGTTCTGGCCGAGATCCAGGACGGCGAGTTCGCCAACACCTGGATGGCCGAGTACAAGGCCGGCCTGCCGAAGTACAACGAGTACAAGAAGGCCGACGAGGCGCACCTCCTCGAGACGACCGGCAAGAAGCTGCGCAAGCTGATGAGCTGGGTCGACAGCGACGAGAGCTGATCCCTCACGGGGCGGGGCCGGGACGTGTCGTCCCGGCCCCGCTTCGCATCACCAGGACAACCGCCCCGCCTCCGCCTGACTTCGAAGGCGGTTCGGAATGTAGACCTCCGATGGTTCGGCTTGTCCACCCTGGCCAACCCCGGAAGGGTGATCCTTCCGTACAGGCGGAATTCCACTCGGGATCCGCCACTACACTGCTCAACACAACGCGTCAGGCCCACAGTGTCGTGCGTCTTCCACGCGGCTACCCCCTCCACCGCCTGCGGCCGTCGGGACGGCCGTCCGCACTGGACTTGTGAGGACCCACGTGAGCTCGAAACCTGTCGTACTCATCGCCGAAGAGCTGTCGCCCGCCACCGTCGAGGCGCTCGGCCCGGACTTCGAGATCCGGCACTGCAACGGCGCCGACCGCGCCGAGCTGCTGCCCGCGATCGAGGACGTCGACGCGATCCTGGTGCGCTCCGCGACCAAGGTCGACGCCGAGGCCATCGCCGCCGCCAAGAAGCTGCGGGTCGTCGCCCGCGCCGGCGTCGGTCTGGACAACGTCGACGTGTCCGCCGCCACCAAGGCCGGCGTGATGGTCGTGAACGCCCCGACCTCCAACATCGTGACCGCCGCCGAGCTCGCCTGCGGCCTGCTCGTCGCCACGGCCCGCAACATCCCGCAGGCCAACACCGCCCTGAAGAACGGCGAGTGGAAGCGGAACAAGTACACGGGTGTCGAACTCAGCGAGAAGACCCTCGGCGTCGTCGGCCTCGGCCGCATCGGCGTCCTGGTCGCCCAGCGGATGTCGGCCTTCGGCATGAAGGTCGTCGCCTACGACCCGTACGTACAGCCCGCGCGCGCCGCCCAGATGGGCGTCAAGATGCTGACGCTGGACGAGCTCCTGGAGGTCGCCGACTTCATCACCGTGCACCTGCCCAAGACCCCGGAGACCCTCGGTCTCATCGGGGACGAGGCCCTGCACAAGGTGAAGCCGTCCGTCCGTATCGTCAACGCCGCCCGCGGCGGGATCGTGGACGAGGCCGCGCTGTACTCGGCCATCAAGGAGGGCCGCGTCGCCGGCGCCGGTCTCGACGTGTACGCGAAGGAGCCCTGCACGGACTCCCCGCTGTTCGAGCTCGACCAGGTCGTCTGCACCCCGCACCTCGGCGCGTCCACGGACGAGGCCCAGGAGAAGGCCGGTGTCTCGGTCGCCAAGTCGGTGCGCCTCGCGCTCGCCGGCGAGCTGGTGCCGGACGCGGTCAACGTCCAGGGCGGCGTCATCGCCGAGGACGTCCGTCCGGGCCTGCCGCTCGCCGAGAAGCTCGGCCGCATCTTCACCGCCCTCGCGGGCGAGGTCGCGGTCCGCCTCGACGTCGAGGTCTGCGGCGAGATCACGCAGCACGACGTGAAGGTGCTCGAACTCTCGGCACTCAAGGGTGTCTTCGAGGACGTCGTCGACGAGACGGTCTCCTACGTCAACGCCCCGCTGTTCGCGCAGGAGCGCGGTGTCGAGGTGCGCCTGACGACGAGCTCGGAGTCCCCGGACCACCGCAACGTGGTGACCGTCCGCGGCACCCTGTCCGACGGCCAGGAGGTCTCGGTCTCCGGCACGCTCGCGGGCCCGAAGCACCTTCAGAAGATCGTCGGCGTCGGCGAGTACGACGTGGACCTGGCGCTCGCCGACCACATGGTCGTGCTGCGCTACACCGACCGCCCGGGCGTGGTCGGCACCGTCGGCCGCATCCTCGGCGAGGCCGGCCTGAACATCGCGGGCATGCAGGTGGCCCGCGCCGAGGAGGGCGGCGAGGCGCTCGTCATCCTCACGGTCGACGCCGAGGTCCCGGTGAACGTCCTCGCGGACATCTCCGCCGAGATCGGCGCCGTGTCGGCGCGCACGGTCAGCCTCGGCTGACGCTCGCAGTCACAGCAAGAAGGGCCCGGGGCAGACCCCGGGCCCTTTCTTGTACGCCGATCGGCTCGTACGCCGGTCAGCCCGCGAGGGCTTCGGCACCCTCGGCCGGCTCCGCCGGGGCGCCGGCCGGGGTCGGGATCCCCCGGAGCAGGGACACCGCGAGCACCGCCGCCGCGAGCAGCAGGGCCGTACCGCCCCAGGCGGCGTACTGCATGCCGTGCACGAAGGCTTCGCGGGCCAGGGTCAGCACCTGCTCGCCCGCCGGGCCGCCGAGCTGCCGGGCGGTGGCGACCGCTCCGCCGAGGGTTTCGCGTACTGCGGGCTCCTGACCGTCCAGGTCGCCCCGGTAGACCGCGGTGCCGAGACTGCCCAGGACGGCCATGCCCAGGGCGCCGCCGAACTCCTGGCCCGTCTCCAGCAGGGAGGCCGCCGAACCGGCCTTCTCGGCGGGAGCCGCGCCCAGGGCCATGTCGGAGACCAGGGACATGACGGTCACGATGCCCGAGGACAGCACCCCGGCGCCGGTCAGCAGCAGCCACAGGGAGTCGGTGCCGACCAGGCCGATCAGGGCGAACCCGGCGGCGGCCAGGCAGAACCCGCCGGCGATGACGTACGCCCGGTCCACCTTCTGGGCCAGGGCGGCGGAGACCGGTGCGGCGGCGCCGATGACGACCGAGGGCGCGAGGCTCCACAGGGCGGCTTCGAGGGTGCCCATGCCGAGCACCGACTGGAGGTACTGGGTGGTGAAGTAGGCCGAACCCATCACGGCGAAGGCGGAGATCGTGTTCAGGCCGATGCCCGCCCCGAACCCGCGGCCCGCGAACAGGGTCCGGGCGACCATGGCGTCGTCACGGGTGCGCTGGCGGCGGACGAAGAGGTACCCGAAGGCCAGGCCGAGGGCGACGCAGGCCAGGCTGAGGCCGGAGAAGCCCTCGGCGGCGATCTCCTTGAGGCCGTAGACGACCGGCAGCACGGCGGCCATCGACAGGGGCACGCTCACCAGGTCGAAGCGGCCGGGCGCCGGGTCCTTGAACTCCGGTACCAGGACGGGGACCAGGACCAGCAGGAGCAGCATCGCGGGGACGTTGACCAGGAAGACCGAACCCCACCAGAAGTGGTTCAGCATCACTCCGCTCATCACCGAGCCGAGGGCGATGCCGCCGGTCATGGCGCCGGACCAGATGGCGATGGCCTTGCCGCGCTGGGCGGCGTCGGTGAAGAGGTTGCGTACGAGGGCCAGCGTGGACGGCATCAGCGTCGCTCCGCCGATGCCGAGCAGCACGCGGCAGGCGATCAGCATCTCGGCGCTGTTGGCGTAGCCGGCGCCGACGGAGGCGAGGCCGAAGGCGGCGGCGCCGATGAGCAGCAGCTTGCGGCGGCCGATCCGGTCCCCGAGCGAGCCCATCGTGATCAGCAGGCCGGAGAGGGCGAAGGCGTAGCTGTCGAAGATCCAGAGCTGCTGGGTGGCGCTCGGGTCGAGCTCCCGGGTGATGGCCGGGATGGCGAAGTAGAGGACGGAGACGTCCATCGCGACCAGGAGGAGCGGCAGGAGGAGAACGGTGAACGCGGTCCATTCCCGGCGCCCGGCGGGACGTGCTGCGGGGTTCGTCATGAGAAGCAATGTACAAGCGTCATAAACGCTTGTCTAGAACGACTGTATGGAACTTCTGTCTATGACGGTTGTCTTGCTACGGTGGCGCCATGGGACATCGCGAGGATCTGCTGGAAGGCGCCAAGGAGTGCCTGGTCGAGAAGGGTTTCGTGCGGACCACCGCGCGGGACATCGTCAAGGCCTCGGGCGCGAACCTGGCGTCGATCGGGTACCACTACGGCTCCAAGGACGCACTGCTCACACAGGCGTTCATCTCCCTCATCGAGGACTGGGGCGACAAGTTCACGGCCGGCATCGAGGGGGAGGGCGGCTCGCTGGAGCGGTTCCGCTCGGTGTGGGACGGGGTGCACGCCGGGCACGAGGCCTCGGGTCCGATCTGGGCGGCCAGCATGGAGGTCGCGCTGTCCCGGGAGCGGCTGCCCGAGCTGCGCGAACTGCTCGCCGCCTCGCAGGGGGAGGGCCGCAGGGGCATGGTCGCGATGTTCACCGGCACGCCGGAGGAGCAGGTGACCGATGAGGACACGCGGACGACCGGCGCGTTCTACCAGGCCCTGCTGAACGGCTTCATGCTCCAGTGGCTCTTCGACCCCGCGACGGCCGCGACCCCCGCGGAGCTGACCGAGGGGATGCGGCGGGCGGTGGAGGCGATGGCGAAGGTACGGCTGGCCGCGCCCGAGCCAGCGTCAGGAGACGCGCGGACGGCGCAGACGGACTAGGGAGTGTCGTCAAAGTGGCGTCGGCCGCCCGAAGGGCGGGCCCCGCCGGCCGGCCGGGACTTTGACGACACGACCTAGGTGAGGCGGGCGGCCTTGAGGGCCATGTGGAGCAGTAGCCGGTCCTCGCCCTCGTCCAGGTCGAGACCGGTCAGCTGCTCCACCCGGGAGAGCCGGTAGTACAAGGTCTGCCGGTGGATGCCCAGGGCCGCCGCGGCGCGGCCCGCCTGGCCGGCGCAGTCGAGGAACACCTCGGCGGTGCGGGCGAGTTCCCGGTTGCCCGGGCCGAGCAGCGTGCGCGTCGCCGGATCGTCCACCGGGTCCGCGGCGACCGCCGCCAGCATCCGGTACGGGCCGATCGCCGACCACTGCGCGACCGGGCCGAACCGCGGCTGCGCGGCGCCGGCCCGCGCCGCGGCGACGGCCTGCTGCCAGGCACCGGGCAGTTCCGCCAGGGCCCGCACCAGGTCGGAGACTCCGGCGCTCGCGCCCGTGCCCCCCGCGGCCCGCGGCAGCAGCCGGGACACCGCCGTCAGCGCCGGAGCCAGCGCGTCCGTCGAGCGCAGCCGCACCAGCACCGCCAGCGCCTGCTCGCCGGCGGCGGCGTCCCCGTCGCCCTCCCCGCTGCCGGGCTTCGGTACGAGGCACACCGCGGCCGCGCCCGGTACCGACGCCGGAGCCTCTCCGGACCACGGCGCCACGCAGACGGCCGCGTGCAACCCGTCGGCTCCCGGCCCCAGCGCCACCCGCAGCGCGGCCACCGCCATGTCCCGCTGCCAGCCCCGCCCCGCGGTCAGGACCGCCCGGAACTCGCGCGAGAGGTCGGCGCCCGCCCGGGCCTCCTCCGCGAGCAGGACCCCGATCCGCTGTGCCACCTCCATCGCCGCGTCCAGCGCCGCCGGGCCGGGTCCCGCCCCGGGGCCGGACTCCTGGTCCAGCAGCCACACGTAGCCCTGCACGATCCCGCGGTGCCGCACCGGCAGGCAGATGCGCCCCCGGAAGACCCCGGCGTCCGGCGCCGCGGGGATCCGTACCGGCCCGGTCGCGCGGGTGATGCCGAAGGCCTCGAACCAGGCGCGCACGGCGGCCGTGGACTGCCGGGTGAGGATCGAGCGGGTGCGGACCGGGTCCATGGCGAGGTCGTCGTCGCTGTCGTGGGCGCCGAAGGCGATGAGGCGGAAGTCCCGGTTCTCCAGGGTCGCCGGGGCGCCGAGCAGCGCCGAGATCTCGTCCACCAGGTCCTGGTAATCGCCCTTCACCCGGACATTCTCCCACTGTCGCAGCCGGTCTTCAGACAGATGTATGAGATCCGGGACACGGATGCGTGACAGCTGTCGATGGCAGAGGATCGTGGAGATCCTTAGGTTTCACGGTGGTTTTACTTGCGTTTTCCCTATGGTCTCCGCCGCACCGGTGGTAGCCGTACGTCTGCTTCTGCCACCCGTTGGAGGTGCCCGTGCTGGGTCCCGCGATCCTCGCCGCTTCGCGCAGCGACAAGATGCGCCGAATCGTCTCTGCCGCCCCGGTGACCAAGCCCGTGGTGAACCGGTTCATCCCCGGTGAGACGGTCGACCAGGTCATCCCGATCGTCGAGGAGCTCACGGCCAACGGGCTGGAGGTCACCCTCGACGTCGTCGGCGAGGACATCACCACGGTGGAGCAGTCCCACGCCGCCCGTGACGCCTACCTGGAGCTGGTCGACCGCCTCAGCGTCCTCGGCCTCGGCGAGACGGTCGAGATGTCGGTCAAGCTGTCGATGTTCGGCCAGGCGCTGGAGGGCGGACACGAGCTGGCGCTCGCCAACGTCCGCCCGGTCGTCGAGGCCGCCGCCGCCATCGGCACCACCGTCACCCTGGACGCCGAGGACCACACCACCCTCGACTCGATGTTCGCCATCCACGAGGAGCTGCGCCGGGACTTCCCGCAGACCGGCTGCGTGATCCAGGCGTACCTCTTCCGCACCGAGGCCGACGCCCGGCGCCTGGCCGCCGCCGGCAGCCGCGTCCGGATCGTGAAGGGCGCCTACAAGGAGCCCGCCGAGGTCGCCTACCAGGACAAGGCGGAGATCGACAAGGCCTACGTCCGCATCCTGAAGATCCTGATGGAGGGCGACGGCTACCCGATGATCGGGTCGCACGACCCCCGTCTCATCGCCATCGGCCAGGAGCTCGCCCGCACGGCCGGGCGCAAGCTGGACGAGTACGAGTTCCAGATGCTGTACGGCATCCGCAGCGAGGAGCACCTGCGCCTGGCCGCCGAGGGACACCGCATGCGCGTCTACACCGCGTACGGGACCGACTGGTACGGCTACTTCATGCGCCGCCTCGCGGAGAAGCCGGCCAACCTGCTCTTCTTCCTCCGCTCGATGATCACCAAGAACTAGGTCAAGGAGTTATCAACTCATGGACGCTGTGACCCAGGTCCCCGCTCCGGTCAACGAGCCGGTCCACTCGTACGCCCCCGGCACCCCGGAGCGCGCACGCCTCGAAGTGCAGCTCAAGCAGCTGTCCGAGAACCCGATCGACCTCCCGATGACGATCAACGGCGTCAAGCGGATGGGCGCCGGCGAGCGCTTCGACGTGGTGCAGCCGCACGACCGCGCGTCGGTCCTCGGCACCTACGCCAACGCCACCCAGGCCGACGCGCAGGAGGCCATCGACGCCGCCCTGGCCGCCGCCCCGGCCTGGCGCGCGATGTCCTTCGACGACCGCGCCGCGATCATCCTGCGCGCCGCCGAGCTGCTGTCCGGTCCGTGGCGCGAGAAGCTGGCCGCCTCGACCATGCTGGGCCAGTCGAAGACCGCGCAGCAGGCCGAGATCGACACCCCGTGCGAGCTCGTCGACTTCTGGCGCTTCAACGTCCACTTCGCCCGCCAGATCCTGGCCGAGCAGCCGGTCGCGAACTCCGCCGGCGTGTGGAACCGCAGCGACCACCGCCCGCTCGAAGGCTTCGTCTACGCGATCACGCCGTTCAACTTCACGGCCATCGCGGGCAACCTGCCGACCGCCCCCGCCCTGATGGGCAACGTGGTCCTGTGGAAGCCGTCCCCGACGCAGACCCACTCCGCGGTCCTCCTCATGGAGCTGCTGGAGGAGGCCGGTCTCCCGAAGGGCGTCATCAACCTGGTGACCGGCGACGGCATCGCCGTCTCCGAGGTGGCCCTGGAGCACCCGGAGCTCGCCGGCATCCACTTCACCGGCTCGACCAAGACCTTCCAGTACCTGTGGAAGACGGTCGGCAACAACATCGAGAAGTACAAGTCCTACCCGCGCCTGGTCGGCGAGACCGGCGGCAAGGACTTCGTCGTCGCGCACCCGTCCGCGGACCGCGCGGTCCTGAAGACCGCGCTGACCCGCGGCTCCTTCGAGTTCCAGGGCCAGAAGTGCTCGGCGTCCTCGCGCGCCTACGTCCCGGCCTCGATCTGGAACGACGGCTTCAAGGAGGCCTTCGCGGCCGAGGTCGACGGCATCGCCATGGGTGACGTCCGCGACCTGTCGAACTTCATCGGCGCCGTCATCGACGAGCGCTCGTTCGCCAAGAACAAGGCCGCGATCGACCGCGCCATCGCCGACCCGACCTGCGAGATCGTCGCGGGCGGCACGTACGACGACTCGAAGGGCTTCTTCGTCCGCCCGACCGTCATCGCGTGCACCGACCCGGAGAACGAGGTCTTCACGACCGAGTACTTCGGCCCGATCCTCGCCGTGCACGTCTACGAGGACGAGTCCGCCGAGGGATTCGACGCCATGCTCGCGCAGATGGAGTCCGTCTCGGCGTACGCCCTGACCGGCTCGATCATCGCCGCCGACCGCTACGCGGCCGCGGACGCGATGGAGAAGCTCCGCTTCGCGGCGGGCAACTTCTACATCAACGACAAGTCGACCGGCGCCGTCGTCGGCCAGCAGCCCTTCGGCGGTGGCCGCGCCTCGGGCACCAACGACAAGGCCGGCGCCGCGACGAACCTGCAGCGCTGGACCTCGACCCGCTCCATCAAGGAGACCCTGGTCGCGCCGACGGACTACTCGTACCCCCACATGGGCTGACCTCCCCGGCCCCGCCGAACCCCGCCCCCGCTCCGGTACCCCCAAGTCCGGAGCGGGGGCGGTCTCCATTTCCCGGCCCGTGCGGACGCCTGCTAGACCTCGACCAGGACCTGGTCGAGGGACTTGCGCCGGAGGTCCGGGACCTCGCAGTCCTCGGCGGGGTAGCCGATCGGGATGACCGCGAAGGCCTTCTCGTTGGCCGGGCGGTCCAGGACGTGGGAGAGGAAGCGCATCGGGCTCGGGGTGTGGATCAGCGCCGCGAGCCCGGACAGGTGGAGGGCGGACAGCAGCATGCCCACCGCGATGCCGACCGACTCGTCGACGTAGTAGTGCTTGCGCTTCGTGCCGTCCGGGCCGAGCCAGTGGCGCTGCTGGAAGACCACGAGCAGGGCCGGGGCGTCCGTGAGGTGGGTCTTCACGGCGTCCGTGCCGATGGGGCGCAGCGCGGCGAGCCACTCGTCGCCGAGCCGGCCGTCGTACGACAACTGCTCCTCCTGCTCGGCGGCGGCGCGGATCCGCTGCCGCACGTCCGGGTCCTTGACCAGGACGAACGTCCACGGCTGCTGGTGCGCCCCGGACGGGGCGGTCGCGGCGCACGCGACGGCGTCCCGGACGACCTGCTCGGGCACCGGGTCGGGGGAGAAGCTGCGCACGGTCCGCCGCTCGTCCATCCGCGCACGCAACTCGGCCGCACGCGCGAGCGACTGCGCGCTCGGCATCCGCTCGGGCCGGTAGGCGACGCCGCGGTACGGCTGGTCGTGGGTGGGGGTCCATTGCTCGGTATCAGGCGACATGAGGCGAGTGTGCCGGGCGGTCCGGGGGAGGGACAGGAACGTGCAGGCCGTTCGGTGGCGGGAGGACACTGGTTCCATGACCGATACACGGACAGAGCTCGTGCACACCTCGCAGTTGGACTCCGGCGCGCTGGCGCAGATCCGGGGGCTGCTCGACGCGGCCTTCGACGGGGAGTTCGGCGAGGAGGACTTCGAGCACGCGCTCGGAGGGATGCACCTGCTGGTGCGCGAGGGCGGCGAACTCGTCGCGCACGGCAGTGTCGTACAGCGGCGGGTCGTGCACGGGGGGCGGGCCCTGCGGACCGGGTACGTCGAGGCCGTCGCCGTACGGGCGGACCGCAGGCGGCGGGGGCTCGGCGGGCGGGTCATGGGCGGGCTGGAGCGGATCGTCGCCGGGGCGTACGTGCTCGGGGCGCTCTCGGCGTCCGATGCCGGGGCCGCGCTGTACCGCGGGCGCGGCTGGCAGGTCTGGGGCGGGCGGATCGGTGCGCTCTCGCCCGAGGGGCCCGTCCGGCTCCCCGAGGAGGAGGGCTCGACCTACGTGTGGGTGCCGCCCGGCGGGGGCAGGCTGGACCTCGCCGGGCGGCTCGACTTCGACTGGCGGGACGGGGACGTGCTGTAGCGCGGCCGCGCGGGCCAGTGCCGCGTGCCCGACGCCGCGCTACGAGCCCGTGATGCTCGGCGCGCCCGTCTCGATGTGGCCGGTGTAGCGGCGCGACCAGGTGCCGTCGGCGTCGGCCAGGATCGTGAAGTCGTACCAGCCCTTGCTGTAGGCCACCGCGTTGAAGAAGTCCTCCCGCGAGGAGTTCGCCGGGACCGTGTAGGTCCACGGGCCGTCCTTGCGGTAGGCGTTCGAGCGGATCGTGAAGGTGACCGGCGACGCCGAGGAGTTGGTCATCTTGAAGTAGACGGCCGTCTTGCCCGTGCCCGGCTCGACCGCGAAGCGGGCCGCGACCTCCAGGTTCCTGCCCGCCTTCGTGGCGTCGCCGAGGAAGCGCCGCAGGAAGCGGTTCGGGCCGTACATCGAGATGTCGTACTTTCCGGAGCCGGCGCCCAGGCCGATGCTGAAGTAGTCCGTCGAGGTGCTGTTCGGGTCCACCGTGTACTGCCAGGCCGCCGTGTCCCGGTGCTGGTGCGGATGGATCGAGAAGTGCGCGGCCTGCTTGGCCTGCGCGCCCTGGTTGGTCATCGAGAACCAGGCCAGGATCTTGCCGGCGGGACCGAACTCGAAGCGGTCCAGGTTGCCGTTCACCTGGTACGGAAGGGCCCGCGCCGGGCGCGTGCCGGGCTCCTGGGCCGGAAGCGCGTTGTCCTGCGGCGCCGGGTTGGGGAGCGGGGCGCAGGTCGACTGGCCGATGACCTTCGCGGTGGACGGCAGGCCCGCGGGGACCCCGTAGACCGGGTGCGCGAAGTCGAAGACGCCGGTCAGGTCACCGGTCACCTTGCGGCGCCAGGCGCTGATGTTCGGACAGTCGGCCGGAGTGCCGAGCGCGGCCGTCCACTTCTCCATGAACCGCAGCACCGAGGTGTGGTCGAAGACCTCCGAGCTCACCCAGCCGCCGCGGGTCCACGGGGACATCACGATCATCGGAACGCGGAAGCCGAGCCCGATCGGGACGCCGTCGATGTACTCGCCGGGGGTGCCGGGCGGGGCGACGGGCGGCGCGACGTGGTCGAAGAAGCCGTCGTTCTCGTCGTAGTTGAGGAACAGGACGGTGGAGTCGAAGACCTCCGGGTTCGCGGCGAGCGCCCGGTAGACCAGGTCCACGAAGTGCGCGCCGTCGCCGGGCGGGGCGTAGGGGTGCTCGGAGAAGGCCTCGCTCGCCACGACCCAGGAGACCTGCGGCAGGGTCCCGGCGATCGCGTCCGCCCGGATGGCGGCCGCGATGTCGTCCGGGGTGGAGCCGGTGACCCTGGGGACGGAGGCCATGCCCCGGTCCCACAGCGGGTTGCCGGGGGCGGCGTCCGTGAACTTCTTGAAGTAGGCCAGACCGTTGTCGCCGTAGTTGTCCTGGGCGTTCTGGTAGACCTTCCAGCTCACGCCGGCCCGCTGGAGGGCCTCCGCGTACGACTCCCAGGTCAGCCCCGACTCCTCGCCGCCGTCCTTGCTGGCCGCTTCGATCTTTCCGCTCCACAGGAAGGTGCGGTTCGGGCCGGTCGCGCTGAGGGCGGAGCAGAAGTAGGCGTCGCAGATCGTGTAGTTGTCGGCGAGCCCGTAGTGGAAGGGGATGTCCCCGCGGTCCAGGTAGCCGAGGGTGCGGGTGTTGCCGACGCCGGTGACGAAGTTGTCCATGCGGCCCTGGCTCCAGGCCGCGTGCTGCGAGGTCCAGCTGTGCGGGAGGTCGCCGGTGCACTGGGCGAGGGTCTCGCTGTCGGCCCCGCCCGCGGGCGGGGTGGCGCTCAGCTTCCAGGGGTACTGGCGGCCGCCCCAGTTCGGCTGGTTGAAGGTGCCCCAGCCGCCCGGGATGTTGCCGGCGGCGCGGTCGCCGAAGCCGCGGACACCCTTGAGCCTGCCGAAGTAGTGGTCGAAGCTGCGGTTCTCCTGCATCAGGATGACCACGTGCTTCACGTCGGTGATCGTGCCGGTGGCCGCCGCCGCGGCGGCCGTCGACGGTGCGATCCCGGGCAGGGCCGCCCCCGCCACCAGTCCGGCGCCGATTCCCACGAAACCCCTGCGGCTGATCGGTGTCACTGGCTGCTCGCCTCCAACTCAAGTGCCCCGCTGGCACATTGACGGCAAGGGTGGCGGGGTGCGCGCCAAAGGTCTACATCCGTGCAGTAAGAGTTCGGTGAACTTCGGGGTGGCCGGGATCAGCCCGTGAGGCGGACGAGCATCTTGCCCAGGTTGTCCCCTCGGAGTACGCCTCGGAAGGCCTCCACCGTGTGCTCGAACCCCTGGACAACGGTGGTGTCGGTACCGATCCGGCCACTGCGCAGATGGGGGACGAGGAAATCCTCCAGCTCGTCCTGCAAATTGGTGTGATTTCGAACCAATACCCCTTCCAGGCGGAGCGACTTGTGGACGACCTCGAAGAGGTTGCGGGGCGCGGCGGGGGAGCGGTCGCCGTTGTACATCGAGATCCCGCCGACCCAGGCGATCCGCCCGTACTCGCGCAGGACGTCGATCGCGCCCTCCAGGTGGTCGCCGCCGACGTTGTCCACGTAGACGTCGATGCCCTCCGGGGCCGCCTTCGCGAGCTGCTCGCCGACCGGCCCGTCGTGGTAGTCGAAGGCCGCGTCGAAGCCGAGCCGCTCGGTGAGGTGGCGGACCTTGGCCGGCGAGCCCGCACTGCCGATGACGCGGCCGGCGCCGAGCAGCCGGGCGATGCGGCCCGTCGCCGTGCCGACCCCGCCCGCGGCGGCGGACACGAACAGGTCCTCGCCCTCGCGCAGCGCCGCGGTCCGGGTCAGGGCGGCGTACGCGGTCAGGCCGGTGCCGCCGAGGATGGAGAGGTACGCCTCCAGCGGGACGCCCTCGTACGCCTTCAGCTTGCGGGTGCCGTCGGTGCCGAGGGTGACCAGCGCGTGCGTGCGCCATCCCGCTCGGTGGAAGACGAGGTCGCCCTCCGCGAGTCCCGGGTCGCGGGAGGCGAGCACCCGGCCCACCGATCGGCCTTCCAGGGGGGTGCCCAGCTCGAAGCCGCCCTCGCCGCCGTCCATCATTCCGCGGTGGTACGGGTCCACGGACAGCAGGAGGTTCTCCACAAGGGCGGTGCCGGGAGCGGGGGAGGGGACGGGGACCTCGACGTAGGCGAAGTCGGAGGCGGAGGGGAAGCCGGTCGGGCGGGCGGTCTGGTGGACGGCGTGGCCGGTCTGCGTGGTCATGGCGGCGACCCTAGGAAGGAATCTCCCCGCCGGTCAGAGGGTTGGGCTCATGGAAGCCGCAGACCCATGAGCGCGGCTCATACGACGAGGTGGGGGCCACCGTGACCGAGCTTGCTCCGCAGGAACTGCGCATCCTGGTGGCCGTCGCCGAGTCCGGCGGCTTCTCCGCCGCGGGCGCGGCCCTCGGGATCACCCAGTCGGCCGTATCGCACGCGGTCCGCGGCAGCGAGGCCAAGATCGGCGCCGTCCTCTTCGAGCGCGGCCGCGCCGGCGCCTCGCCCACCCCGGCGGGGGAGCGGGCGGTCTCCCACGCCCGGCGGATCCTGCGGCTGTACGAGGTCCTCGGCGCGGAGGCCCGCGCCGCCGGGCGGGACGCGTCCGGGCCGGGGGCGGTGGAGGGGGTGCTGCGCATCGCCGCGTTCCGCAGCGCGGCCCTGCACCTGCTGCCGCCCGCGCTGGAGCGGCTCACCGCGCGGCACCCCGGCATCCGGCCCGAGGTCCGGGTGGTGCGCGAGCTCGGCGCCGGCACCGCCGGGGAGGTGGCCGCCGGCCGGGCGGACCTCGGCATCGCGACCCTGGGCACCCCGCAGGACGCGGCGCCCGGTCTGCTGAGCGGGGTGCTGCTGGAGGAGGCGTACGCCCTGGTCCACCCGGCCGGGCATCCCGACCCGAGGAGCCTGCCCCTGCTGGACTGGGACGAGAACTGCGGCTCCTACACGCGCGCCTGGTGGCGGGCGCAGGACTGGATCCCGCGGGCGACCGTCAAGGCGGAGGACGACGCGATGGTGCTGACCATGGTCGGCCGCGGGATCGGCATGGCGATCATGCCCGAGCTGTCCCTCCGGGAGGCGGGCGAGAGCGTGGAGGTCACCGGACTGGGGCCGGAGCGGCCGGTGAGACGCGTGGGATACGTCACCACACCGGAATTTGCCTCAACTCTCGCCGTAAAGGCTCTGATCAGGGAACTTCGCTCGACAAAGCTCTGAATCGGAGCTCCGGAGCAGGCCCTTCCGGGGGGTTCCGCGTCTCAGATAGTAGGAAGTCCGAGTAATTGCGGAGACATACAGCGGGAGCTGCCCTAGCTTTGTAGGAGCCGAACGTCTCGCTGATCCAGCGAATGGCGGTCGAGAGCGCGCGCCCACTGGCAGGCAACCCCTGCGGCGCGCCGCTCCCCGCCTCTTCCGGCGCCTTGAAGGAACCCCTCATCCGTGGCCCCGCCACGCCGTGATCTCAAGGAGTCGATCACCATGACGCCCACCACCGCAGTCCGCCGCGTCCGCCACGCCTCCAGCGCCGACGCCGACCGCAAGAACGCCGCCGCAGCCCTCCAGCGCGCTCTCGACCGCCGCGACAACGGCGGCTCGACCGGGCACTGACCCGGCAGGCGTATTGCGTCCGGACGACACAGGTCCACATCCTGGACGCAATATGTCTGAGGGATGGGACAAGGAGTACGGTTCCACCATGTCGACCAGCATCAATCTCGCAGTGATCCCCGGTGATGGCATCGGCCAGGAAGTCGTGGCTCAGGGCCTCAAGGTCCTTACCGCGGTCCTGCCCCAGGATGTGAAGCTGGAGACCAAGGAATACGACCTCGGCGCCCAGCGCTGGCACCGCACCGGCGACACCCTCCCCGACGCGGAGCTCGAATCCCTCAAGCACCACGACGCGATCCTGCTGGGCGCCATCGGCGACCCCTCGGTCCCGTCCGGCGTGCTGGAGCGCGGTCTGCTGCTGAAGCTCCGCTTCGCCTTCGACCACTTCATCAACCTGCGCCCGTCGAAGCTCTTCCCGAACACGGCCACCCCGCTCGCCGGCCGTCCGGAGATCGACTTCGTCGTGGTCCGCGAGGGCACCGAAGGCCCGTACACCGGCAACGGCGGCAGCCTGCGCACCGGCACCCCCGCCGAGGTGGCCACCGAGGTCAGCATCAACACCGCGTACGGCGTCGAGCGCGTCGTGCGTGACGCGTACGAGCGGGCCAACGCCCGCCCCCGCAAGAAGCTGACGCTGGTCCACAAGAACAACGTCCTCGTGTACGCGGGCCACATGTGGAAGAACATCTTCGACAAGGTCGGCCAGGAGTACCCCGAGGTCACCACCGACTACCTGCACGTCGACGCCGCGACGATCTTCTTCGTCACCCAGCCCGAGCGCTTCGACGTCATCGTCACGGACAACCTCTTCGGTGACATCCTCACCGACCTGGCCGCCGCCGTGACCGGCGGAATCGGCCTGGCCGCCTCCGGGAACATCAACCCGACCGGCGCCTTCCCGTCCATGTTCGAGCCCGTCCACGGCTCGGCCCCGGACATCGCCGGCACCGGCAAGGCCGACCCGACCGCGACGATCCTCTCCGTCGCCCTCCTGCTGCGCCACCTCGGTTACGAGGCCCAGGCCGTCCGCATCGAGGACGCGGTCTCCGCCGACCTGGCCGAGCGCGACGGCACCTTCCGCTCCACGGAGGCCATCGGCGACGCCCTCGCCGCCCGAGTAGCCGGCTGACCCGGCAGCTCACCTCAGGAAGCCGCCGGGTCTCGATCAGGACCCGGCGGCTTTTCCTGTGCGGCCCCGGGTGCCACCATCTCCCCTGGGCCGCAATCACCCCGTTTCACCGAAGCCCCCGTGCGCGCGATAATCGAACGCGAGGCCGCGGAATACGGGGAAGCTCGGACGTCCTGGTACGCATGAGCGCGGTCCGCCATACACAACGGTGAAGGACAAGCACTCATGACGACGCCCACGATCGAGCTCAAGCCCTCCTCGACCCCGCTGTCCGACGCGGAGCGCGAGGCGATCCTGGCCAGCCCCGGCTTCGGCCGCCACTTCACCGACCACATGGTGACGATCAAGTGGACCGAGGGCCGCGGCTGGCACGACGCCGAGCTGGTCCCGTACGCCCCGCTGTCGATCGACCCGGCGAACATGACCCTGCACTACGCGCAGACGATCTTCGAGGGACTCAAGGCCTACAAGCAGCCCGACGGCACGGTCGCCACCTTCCGCCCGCAGGCCAACGCCGAGCGCTTCCAGTCCTCCGCCCGCCGCATGGCCATGCCGGAGCTGCCGACCGAGCTGTTCATCGCCGCCTGCGACGCGCTCATCCAGCAGGACCGCGCCTGGGTTCCGGACTCCGGCGAGGCCTCGCTCTACCTGCGGCCGTTCATGTTCGCCTCCGAGGTCGGCCTCGGTGTCCGCCCGGCCAACGAGTTCCTCTTCATCGTCATCGCCTCGCCCGCCGGCGCGTACTTCCCCGGTGGCGTCAAGCCCGTCTCCGTCTGGCTCTCCGAGGACTACGTCCGCGCGGTCAAGGGCGGCACCGGCGCGGCCAAGACCGGCGGCAACTACGCGGCCTCCCTCGTCGCGCAGGCCCAGGCGGCCTCGCACGGCTGCGACCAGGTGGTCTGGCTCGACGCCGTCGAGCACCGCTGGATCGAGGAGATGGGCGGCATGAACCTGTACTTCGTGTACGGCGACCGCATCGTCACCCCCGAGCTCACCGGCTCGCTGCTCCCGGGCATCACCCGCGACTCCCTCCTCACCATCGCCCGCGACCTCGGCTACACCGCCGAAGAGGGGCGCATCACCACCGAGGACTGGAAGCGCGACAACGAGAACGGCACCCTGACCGAGGTGTTCGCCTGCGGCACCGCCGCCGTGATCACCCCGGTCGGCTCGGTCAAGTCCGAGCGCGCCAACTGGACCCAGGGCGACGGCGAGCCCGGCCAGGTCACCATGCGGCTGCGCAAGGCGCTGCTGGAGCTCCAGACCGGCCACAGCACCGACACCCACGGCTGGATGCACCCGCTGGGCTAGACGCCCCGCGCACACGCCCCGAAGGCCCCCGCGCATCGCGCGGGGGCCTTCGGGGCGTGTGCGGCGAGGGGGCGGGGCGTGGTCAGCGCTCCTCGTCCGCCTCGTCCTCGCGCTTCTTCTTGCGTTCCTCGTTCGTACCGTCCGGGCCGAGGCCCACCGCGGCGTCGCCCAAGGCATAGGCCAGACCCGCGACCCCCTTGACGATCTTCGTTGCCACGTATGCGAGCTCTTCCACGACGTCTCCCCGTGTCGTTCGCGGCGACCTCTTGCTAGTCGACCGCCACCGCTACCCTGCCCGCCGGATCGGCGGCGGGTGCCGCCTGCGGCCGGATCGTCAGCGCGGCGTACACCGCGCCCCCGACCAGCCCCGACAGGACGAAACTGCAGTCCACCCCGCCGGTGAGGGCCAGCAGCGGGCCCTCGTACACCGGGGTCGACACGGCGGCCAGTCCCACGGCCGCGCCGGCCGCCCAGGAGGCGGTGGCGCGGAGGTTCCAGCCACCGCTGTACCAGTAGACGCCACCACGGGCCCGACGGTTGAACACCTGGAGGGCATCGGGGTCGTAGACCCCGCGGCAGCGCACGTACCCGATGAGGGTGATGACGGCCCACGGGGTGCCGATCGCGGTCAGCAGCAGGACGAACGAGGTCATCGCGGCCTGCACGTTCCACTCGAAGGAGCCGAAGAAGACGAAGGCGGTGGCGACGGCCGCGGCGATGACCGTGGCCGTGGTGCGCGTGGCCTTCGGGACGATGGCGTCGAGGTCGAGGCCCATCGAGTAGAGCATTAGCCCGGCGTTGCCGACCGAACCGGCCGCGGCGGCGACGAGCAGGGGGACCAGGTACCAGAACGGCGCGGCCTCGACGAGCGGCCCGGCGTACTCGGCGCCGGCCCTGGCGGCGAGCGCCGTGTAGGTACCGAACAGCTGCGGTATCAGCAGCCCGGCCAGCAGGCCGAAGCCCGTGGCCCAGAGCACCTTGCGGGAGCCGTGCCGGGCGGGGGAGATGTAGCGGGTGTAGTCGCCGAGCAGGGTGATGAAGGCGACGGGCCCGCTGAGCCCGGCGGCGACGGCGGCGAGCAGCCAGGTCGGCCAGAAGGAGCCGAGCAGGTACGAGGTCTCCGGCGGGGCGGCCGCGGTGAAGTCCGGGGCGTAGGCGAAGACGCCGACGGCCAGCAGGACCACCATGCCGATGGAGAGGACCTTGCTCATCCGCAGCAGCAGGCGGTAGCCGAAGACGGCCGCCACGACGGTGCACGCGGCGAGCACTCCGTACATCGCGGCCCGTGAGACGCCGGTGTCGGGCAGCCCGGTGAGGCGGGACAGGGTCCCGACCATCACGTCGCCACCGATCCACAGGGTCAGCGCGGTGTAGCCGAGCGAGAGCAGCAGGCCCACGACCGAGCCGACGAGCCGGCCGCGGACGCCGAACTGGGCGCCGCTGGAGGTGGAGAGGTTGGTCGCGGTGCGCAGTGACACCAGCGCCAGCGGCGCGGTGAAGGCGATGCCGGCGAGGGTGCCGGTCACGATCGCGGTGAGCGAGGGCCACAGGCCCAGTCCGAAGGACGGGGGCAGCCAGCCGAAGACGATCACACCGAGGCAGAGGTTGGAGCCGAGGAGGATCGACATCAGGTCACGGGGACCGCTCGTTCGCTCCTCTTCGGGGATGGTGTCGACTCCGCGCTGTTCGATGGGCATGGGGGGACTCCCTTGGCAGGGCGGGGGGTGGTTGCGCAATCGCGATGAATGTTTGAGCGACACTCAATGTGACCTAGGCCCAGCTCCCAGGTCAATGATTCCTTGCGAAGAAATGAAGAGTTAGAGTGATGCTCTAACCCATCGAGGCACAAGGTGGTGGATCGCCGTGCGGCTGACCCCTACGGAGCGCGACCGGCTGCTGCTCCGCAGCGCAGCGGAACTGGCCAGGGCCCGCCGGGCCCGGGGCCTGAGACTCAACGTCCCCGAAGCCACCGCGCTGATCGCGGACACCGTCTGCGAGGCCGCGCGCGACGGCAAGCGGCTGGCGCAGGCCATCGAGGAGGCCCGCGGCGTCCTGGGCCCGGACGACGTGCTGCCCGGCGTCGCGGACGTGGTCGCCGAGGTCCATGTGGAGGCCGTCTTCGACGACGGCTCCCGCCTCGCGGTGGTCTCGTCCCCGATCCAGGGCGCGGTGGGCCTCGGCGAGGACGCCCCCGGCGCGGTCCTGCCCGGCCCCGGCGCCCCCCAGCCGGAGCCGGAGGTCCACCTCCACGTACGCAATACGGCCTCCGTGCCGGTGAGCGTCACCTCGCACTTCCACTTCTTCGAGGCGAACCCCCGCCTCGACTTCGACCGGGCCGCGGCCTACGGCATGCGGCTGTGCGTGCCCGCGGGCTCGTCCGTCCGCTTCGACCCCCACGGCGAGGGCGAGGTCGGTCTGGTCCCGATCGGCGGCGACCGCATCGCGGTCGGCTTCGCGGGACTGGTCGACGGCCCCCTGGACGCCCCCGGCGCCAAGGCGCTGGCGCTGACCAGAGCGGCGGCGTGCGGCTACCTGGGGGCGGAGCCCTCCGCCACCCCGGCCGAGGGCGGCGGTGCCGCGCCCGGCCCCGAGACTCCCGGCCCCGCCGGCCACCGCGGCGAGACCA
Source organism: Streptomyces sp. NPDC037242 (assembly GCF_055604165.1). NCBI lineage: Bacteria > Bacillati > Actinomycetota > Actinomycetes > Kitasatosporales > Streptomycetaceae > Streptomyces > Streptomyces sp. NPDC037242. The sequence goes on along the minus strand of NZ_JBVJUY010000032.1, from coordinate 10,419 downwards.
CCGGCCCGGAAGGAACCGAGGCGTGAGCAAGAAGACCCCCCACAGTGACCACTGCGCCCCCGGCAGCCGGCACATCGACCCGCACGAGTACGCCTCCGTCTTCGGCCCCCGCGCCGGGGACCGGGTCCGCCTCGGCGACTCCGGGCTGACCGTCCGGGTCGAGTACGACGCCCAGAAGCCCGGCGACGAGTTCCTGGCCGGCTTCGGCAAGACCGCGCGCGACGGCCTGCACCTGAAGGCCGCCGCCGTCCGCGAGACCTGCGACGTCGTCATCAGCAACGTGCTCGTCATCGACGCCGTCCTCGGGATCCGCAAGGTCTCCATCGGCATCCGGGAGGGCCGCATCCACGCGATCGGCCGGGCCGGCAACCCCGACACCCTCGACGGCGTCGACGTCGTGGTCGGCACGGGCACGTCGATCGTCTCCGGAGAGGGCCTGATCGCCACTGCGGGCGCCGTGGACACCCACGTCCACCTGCTCTCCCCGCGCATCATGGAGGCCTCGCTCGCCGCGGGCGTCACCACGGTCATCGGGCAGGAGTTCGGCCCCGTCTGGGGCGTCGGGGTCAACTCCCCGTGGGCGCTGAAGCACGCGTTCAACGCCTTCGACGCCTGGCCGGTCAACATCGGCTTCCTCGCCCGCGGCTCCTCCTCCGACGCCGCCCCCCTGGTCGAGGCCCTGGCCGAGGGCGGCGCGTCGGGCTTCAAGGTCCACGAGGACATGGGCGCGCACACCCGCGCCCTGGACACCGCGCTGCGGGTGGCCGAGGAGTACGACGTACAGGTCGCCCTGCACAGCGACGGCCTCAACGAATGCCTCTCCGTCGAGGACACCCTGCGCGTCCTGGACGGCCGCACCATCCACGCCTTCCACATCGAGGGCTGCGGCGGCGGACACGTCCCCAACGTGCTCAAGATGGCCGGCGTGCCGAACGTCATCGGCTCCTCCACCAACCCGACCCTGCCCTTCGGCCGGGACGCGGTCGCCGAGCACTACGGCATGATCGTCTCCGTCCACGACCTCAAGCCGGACCTCCCCGGCGACGCGGCCATGGCCCGCGACCGGATCCGCGCCGGGACGATGGGCGCCGAGGACGTGCTCCACGACCTGGGCGCGATCGGCATCACCTCCTCCGACGCCCAGGGCATGGGCCGGGCCGGCGAGACCATCCGCCGCACCTTCGCCATGGCCGCCAAGATGAAGGGCGAGCTGGGGCCGCTCGAAGGCGACGGCGAGGGCGACGACAACGCCCGCGTCCTGCGCTACATGGCCAAGCTGACCATCAACCCCGCCATCGCCCACGGCCTGGCCCACGAGATCGGCTCCATCGAGGTCGGCAAGCTCGCCGACATCGTGCTGTGGCGCCCGCAGTTCTTCGGCGCCAAGCCGCAGCTGGTCCTCAAGTCCGGCTTCCCGGCGTACGGGGTCACCGGCGACCCCAACGCGGCCACCGACACCTGCGAACCGCTGGTCCTCGGACCGCAGTTCGGCTCCTACGGCGCCACCGCCGCGGACATCTCCGTCGCCTTCGTCTCGGCCGCCGCAGCGGCCCTCGGCAGCGACGAGATGCCCACCCGCAGGCGCCGCGTCGCCGTCCGCGGCACCCGCGGGATCGGCCCCGGGAACCTCCTGCTGAACTCCCGGGTGGGCGCGGTCGATGTGGACGCGCGCAGCGGCCTCGTCTCCCTCGACGGGGAACCGCTGCGCTCCGAAGCCGCCGATTCGGTCTCCCTCAACCGCCTGTACTTCCTGTAAGTCAGCACAGCCCGTAAGGACCTGCCATGACCAAGCCCGCCGACCACGGATTCCGGATGCCCGCCGAGTGGACCCCCCACGAGCGCACCTGGATGGCCTGGCCCAGCCCCAACCCGACCTTCACCAACGAGCAGGAGCTCGCCGAGGCCCGCGAGGCCTGGGGCGCCGTCGCCCGCGCGGTCCGTACGTACGAGCCCGTGACCCTCGTCGTCTCCCCGGGCGACGCGGAGAGCGCGCGCGCCATCGTCGGCGACGACGTACAACTGGTCGAGCAGGAGCTCGACGACGCCTGGATGCGCGACATCGGCCCGACCTTCGTCACCAACGACGCCGGCGAGCTGGCGGCCGTGGACTGGACCTTCAACGGCTGGGGCGCCCAGGAGTGGGCCCGCTGGGACCACGACTCGAAGGTCGCCCGGTACGTGTCGGACCTGGCCGGAACCCCTACGTACAGCACCCGCCTGGTCAACGAGGGCGGCGCCATCCACGTCGACGGAGAGGGCACCGTGCTCCTCACCGACACCGTGCAGCTGGGCGAGGGCCGCAACCCCGGCTGGAGCCGCCAGGAGGTCGAGGCCGAGATCCACGCCCACCTCGGCACCACCAAGGCGATCTGGCTGCCCTACGGCCTGGCCGGCGACTACGGCACCTACGGCACCCAGGGCCACGTGGACATCGTCGCCGCCTTCGCCCGCCCCGGCGTGGTGATGGTGCACACCCAGCCCGACCCGGCCCACCCGGACCACGAGCGCTGCAAGACCATCGCCGCCGTCCTGCGCGCCTCCACCGACGCCCGTGGCCGGCAGCTGGAGGTCGTGGAGATCCCCGCGCCGACCGTGCTGGAGGAGGACGGCGAGTGGGTGGACTACTCCTACATCAACCACTACCTGTGCAACGGCGGCGTGGTGCTGTGCTCCTTCGACGACCCGCGCGACGAGGAGGCGGCGGAGATCTTCCGCGGTCTGTTCCCCGAGCGGACCGTGACGCTCGTTGACGCACGTACGATTTTCGCCGGGGGCGGCGGAATCCACTGCATCACCCAGCAGCAGCCGAAGGTCTGAGCGACAGGACCGCGGCAGACCGAGAAGGAGTGGGCCCATGGTGGCGGGCGAGGTACCGGTGCGCGCGGCGCGCAAGAACGCGCCTCCGCGCGAGGACGTACTGGTCGCCGCCATGGCCACGATCGCCGAGCGCGGCCTGGAGGGCCTGACCATGGCCGGCCTCGGCCGCCAGGTCGGCATGAGCAGCGGCCACCTCCTCTACTACTTCGGCAGCAAGGACGAGCTCCTGCTCCAGACCCTGGAGTGGAGCGAGGCCGCCCTGGGCGTCGAGAGACGGGCCCTGCTGTCCCGGCGCGGCCCGGCGCGCGAGCGCCTGCGGGCGTACGTCGACCTGTACGTGCCCGAGGCCGCGCGGGACCCGCACTGGACGCTGTGGCTGGAGGTCTGGAACCGCTCCCAGAACGCCGGCCCGCAGGAGCGCGAGCGGCAGGCGGCCATCGAGGGCGCCTGGCACCGCGACCTGGTGGCGCTGCTCGCCGAGGGCATCTCGCGCGGGGAGTTCCGGCCGGTCGACCCCGACCGCTTCGGGGCCCGGCTGCGCGCCCTGCTCGACGGTTTCAGCATCCAGGTCGCGGTGGGGCTGCCGGGTCTCTCCCGAGAGGGCATCCTGGACCACGTCCGCGAGTTCCTCACGGAGGGGCTGGCCCCGTAGGACCGGGCCCGGGGCCGCGCCGCACGGCGGGCGGTCCGGCCGCGGGCGGCGTGCCCGCATGTTGAGATGCCCGTCCGCCCGCGGCAAGCGGTATGGCACACTGCGGGCGTGCCTGCTCAGCTCATGATTATGGACAGCAGCGCGCCGGTCCGCAGTGACCGCTGAACCGTGGACGAACTTCGCGGAGGCGGCCATCGTGCCCCAGACCCGCGCGCAGACCTCTCGCACCCGCGAGGGGTCTTTTCGTTTTCCGGCCCACATCATGCCGGGCCGGACAGCGCGCGATGATGGGGGCAGTGGATCCCGGGCATCCGGAAACCACTCACCCGACAGGAGTCAAGACCAGCATGACGACGACACCAGAGGCGGGACCTGTGCTGTCAGGGGGCGTGGACGACTGCTTCCACGTCTTCGACACCACCCTGCGCGACGGCGCCCAGCGTGAGGGCATCAACCTCACGGTCGCGGACAAGCTGACCATCGCGCGGCACCTGGACGACTTCGGGGTGGGCTTCATCGAGGGCGGCTGGCCGGGCGCCAACCCCCGGGACACCGAGTTCTTCGCCCGGGCCCGGGCCGAGATCGACTTCAAGCACGCCAAGCTCGTCGCCTTCGGCGCGACCCGCCGGGCGGGCGGCTCGGCCGCCGCGGACCCGCAGGTCAAGGCGCTGCTGGAGTCCGGCGCCCCGGTGATCACGCTGGTCGCCAAGTCCCACGACCGGCACGTCGAGCTCGCCCTGCGCACCACCCTCGACGAGAACCTGGAGATGGTCCGCGACACCGTCTCCTACCTGGTCGGCCAGGGCCGCCGGGTCTTCGTCGACTGCGAGCACTTCTTCGACGGCTACCGGGCCAACGCCGAGTACGCCAAGGCCGTCGTCCGCACCGCCCACGAGGCCGGCGCCGACGTCGTCATCCTCTGCGACACCAACGGCGGCATGCTGCCCGCGCAGGTCAACGCCACGGTCGCCACCGTCCTCGCCGACACCGGCGCGCGCCTGGGCATCCACGCCCAGGACGACACGGGCTGCGCGGTCGCCAACACCCTCGCCGCCGTCGACGCGGGCGCCACGCACGTCCAGTGCACGGCCAACGGCTACGGCGAGCGCGTCGGCAACGCCAACCTCTTCCCCGTCGTCGCCGCGCTGGAGATCAAGTACGGGCGCCAGGTGCTCCCCGAGGGCGCCCTCGCCGAGATGACCCGCATCTCGCACGCCATCGCCGAGGTCGTCAACCTCACCCCCTCCACGCACCAGCCCTACGTCGGCGTCTCGGCCTTCGCGCACAAGGCGGGCCTGCACGCCTCGGCCATCAAGGTCGACCCGGACCTGTACCAGCACATCGACCCCGAGCGGGTCGGCAACACCATGCGGATGCTGGTCTCCGACATGGCGGGCCGCGCCTCCATCGAGCTCAAGGGCAAGGAACTCGGCGTCGACCTCGGCGGGGACCGCGCGCTGATCTCGCGGGTCGTCGAGCGGGTCAAGGAGCGGGAGCTCCAGGGCTACACGTACGAGGCCGCCGACGCCTCCTTCGAACTGCTGCTGCGTGCCGAGGCCGAGGGGCGGGCGCGCAAGTACTTCCGCGTCGAGTCCTGGCGGGCGATCGTCGAGGACCGCCCGGACGGCACCCACGCCAACGAGGCCACGGTGAAGCTGTGGGCCAAGGGCGAGCGGATCGTCGCGACGGCCGAGGGCAACGGCCCGGTCAACGCGCTCGACCGCGCGCTGCGGGTGGCGCTGGAGCGGTTCTACCCGCAGTTGGCCAAGTTCGAGCTGGTCGACTACAAGGTCCGCATCCTGGAGGGCACGCACGGCACGGCGTCCACGACCCGCGTGCTGATCGCCACGACGGACGGGGTCCGCGAGTGGAACACGGTCGGCGTGGCCCCGAACGTCATCGCCGCGTCGTGGCAGGCCCTGGAGGACGCCTTCACCTACGGCCTCCTGCACGCGGGCATCGAACCGGCCGAGTAGCCCCGGCGGGGCGGTGCCGGCGGCGGGTCAGGAGTGCTCGGCCCGCAGGGTCCCGAACGCCTCCCGGCTCATGGCCCGACCATCGGCCCAGACCTCGCCGGGCCTCAGCCCGGCGAGGTCCGCCGCCGTGAAGGCCGCCTCGCCCACGTACTGCGCGCTGTCGGTGGGCCAGAGCCGCACGCTGTACACGCGGCCGGCCACCATGCCCTGCTCGCCGCTGCTCTTCGCCTTCCCGGGCGGGGGCGGCGAGAACAACGGGAACGTGCCACTGCCCACGGCCGGGTCGAGGACCCGGGCGTACCAGGAGTCGTGGAACTCCCCGCCCGGCTTCGGCTGCCACAGCAGGCCGCCCCGGCCGGCCATGTGGGCCGCGTCGGCCCCCCGGAGGCGGAGCGTACGGGCCGGGGACCTCCGGCAGGGGCGGGACGGGCTTATGTCCGCTTAACACAGGAAACATCCGGTTCGGGTAGCGTCATAGCCATGAGGACCAGGCTTATATCCGTATTCTCCGGACTGCTGCTGGCCCTGTCGGCGACCGCCCTCGTGGCCGCCCCGCAGGCATCGGCCGCCACCGGACCCGCTGCCGTGGCGGAGGCCCTCAAGGAGGGCCCGGTCTACGTCGACCCCCGCGCCGAGGCGCAGCTGCCGAAGGCGCAGGCGGACGCGCTCGCGGAGAAGATCAAGGACGCCGGGAAGCCGGTGTTCGTCGCCGTGCTGCCGGCGACCGCGGAATTCCCCGCGGAGAGCGTGCTGCGCACGATCCGTACCGAGACCGGCATCACCGGGCTCTACGCGGTCCGGCTCGGCGACGGCTTCAACGCCGGCGCCGACAAGTCGGTCATGCCGACGAACGCCGTACGCAACCTCACCGACGCGGTGAAGGCGGGCGGCCCGGTGGACGCGGCGACCGAACTCAACAACTTCGTGGACCAGGCCCTCTCCCAGGCCAAGGGCAAGGCCCCGGCCTCCTGGGGCTCCACCGGCGCCGACAGCGGGACCCCGGTCGGCGGCCTGATCGCGCTCGGCGCGGTGGCGGCCGTGGGCGGCGGCGGGGCGTACGCCCTGGTCAAGCGCAACCGCAAGAAGAAGGAAGAGGCGCGCCGCGAGGCCATCGAGCGCCTCAGCGTGGTGGTCGACGAGGACATCACGGCCTTCGGCGAGGAACTCGACCGGCTGGACTTCCACCCCGGTGAGCCCGGCGCTGACGACGCCATGCGGGGGGACTACGAGAAGGGGCTGGACTCCTACGAGAAGGCCAAGCAGATCATGGCCTCGGTCCAGTACCCCGAGGAGGTCAAGGGGGTCACCCAGGCCCTGGAGGACGGCCGGTACGCCCTGGCGTGCCTGGACGCGCGCCGACAGGGCAGGCCGCTGCCCGAGCGCCGTTCGCCGTGCTTCTTCGACCCGCGGCACGGGCCGAGCACCGAGGACGCGTCCTGGGCCCCGGCGGGCGGGGCCGCCCGTACCGTGCCGGTCTGCGCGGCGGACGCCGTACGGCTGCGCGACGGCCTGGACCCGGCGGTCCGCACGGTCGACACCGAACACGGACCGCGCCCGTACTACGACGCCGGTCCGGCGTACGGTCCCTGGGCCGGCGGCTACTTCGGCGGCGGCATCCTGCCCGGTCTGCTCATGGGCACGATGCTCGGCTCGATGATGTCCACCCCCGCCTACGCCTCGGACTTCGGCGGCGGCGCGGGCAACGGATTCGAGGGCGGAGACGTCTCCGGAGCCGACTTCAACCCGTCCGACTTCGGCGGTGGCGGCTTCGGCGGCGGGGACTTCGGGGGCGGTGGCGGCTTCGACGGCGGGGGCGGCTTCGATTAGGGGGTGTCCTGCGGACATCCGCCTAGCCGCCCCCTGCGGGGCCGGTCGGCCCTTGGTCAGGCCTGCTTGATGGCGGAGATGTCGAAGGTCAGCTTCACCTTGTCGCTGACCATCACACCGCCGGCCTCCAGGGCGGCGTTCCAGGTCAGGCCCCAGTCGGAGCGCAGGATCTCGGCGGAGCCCTCGAAGCCGACGCGCTCGTTGCCGTAGACGTCGGTGGCGGAGCCGGCGAACTCCAGGTCGATGGAGAGCGGGCGCGTGACGTCCTTGATCGTCAGCTCGCCGGTGATGCGGTACGCGTCGCCGCCGAGCTGGGCCGCCTCGGTGGAGCGGAAGCTCATCAGGGGGAAGGCCTCGGCGTCGAAGAAGTCCCCGCTGAGCAGGTGGCCGTCGCGGTCGGCGATGCCGGTGCTGACAGAGGCGATCTTGACGTCGATGGAGGCCGTGGACCGGGACGGGTCGCTGCCGTCGAGGTGCAGCGTGCCCTCGTGGTCGGCGAAGCTGCCGCGGACGTTGGTGACCATGGCGTGGCGGACGGTGAATCCGATGCTGCTGTGGCTGGGGTCGATGGCGTAGTCGCCGGTGAGCGCGGCCAGGGCCGGGTCCACTTCGAGCGTGGCGACGGCGGTGGTGGTGGTGTCCTGGCTGCGGCGGGTGAAGAGACCCATGGCTTCCTCCTCGGTAGTGTGTTGCTCGGTTCTGGTTGAACTTTCAACAACAACGACGCTAGACCCATTCCGTTCAAATTTCAACTTCTCTGCGCCGTGTCGCGCAGTTTTGTCGGATGCCGACAAAGGACGAAGGTCCCCGCTGGTGGTGTCGGCTCATCGCTCGGCAGTTCTGTCCGGCCCGCACAGCGGAACACACCCGAGACTGTGTGGATTCAACGGAGGATTTTCATGGCGCTCTTCGTAAGGTCGGTACATGACCGTTGTGGACCAGACTCCGAGCGAGCCGACGGACGCCCGCGGCCGCGTGGCCGAGCTGCACGACCTGCGTGAGCAGGCGCGGCGCGGCCCCAGCGACCGGGCGACCGAGACCCAGCACGCCAAGGGTAAGCTGACCGCCCGTGAGCGCATCGCGCTGCTGCTCGACGAAGGTTCCTTCAAGGAGGTCGAACAGCTCCGCCGCCACCGCGCGACCGGCTTCGGCCTGGAGGGCAAGAAGCCCTACACCGACGGTGTCATCACCGGCTGGGGCACCGTCGAGGGCCGCACGGTCTTCGTCTACGCGCACGACTTCCGGATCTTCGGCGGCGCCCTGGGCGAGGCCCACGCCACGAAGATCCACAAGATCATGGACATGGCCATCGCGGCCGGTGCCCCGCTGGTCTCCCTGAACGACGGCGCGGGCGCCCGCATCCAGGAGGGCGTCTCCGCCCTCGCGGGCTACGGCGGCATCTTCCAGCGCAACACCAAGGCCTCGGGCGTCATCCCGCAGATCTCGGTCATGCTCGGCCCGTGCGCGGGCGGCGCGGCGTACTCGCCGGCGCTCACGGACTTCGTCTTCATGGTCCGCGACACCTCGCAGATGTTCATCACCGGCCCGGACGTGGTCCGCGCGGTGACCGGCGAGGAGATCTCCCAGAACGGCCTCGGCGGCGCCGACGTGCACGCCGAGACCTCGGGCGTCGCGCACTTCGCGTACGACGACGAGGAGACCTGCATCTCCGAGGTCCGCTACCTCATCTCGATGCTCCCCTCCAACAACCGCGAGAACCCGCCGGTCCACCAGACCGACGACCCCGCGAACCGGCGCTCGGACGTCCTGCTGGACCTCGTCCCCGCCGACGGCAACCGCCCCTACGACATGCTCAAGGTCATCGAGGAGCTCGTCGACGAGGGCGACGTCCTGGAGATCCACGAGCGCTGGGCCCGCAACATCATCTGCGCCCTGGCCCGGCTGGACGGCCAGGTCGTCGGCATCGTCGCCAACCAGCCCGGCCACCTCGCCGGTGTCCTGGACATCCACGCGTCCGAGAAGGCCGCGCGGTTCGTCCAGCTCTGCGACGCCTTCAACATCCCGATCATCACGCTGCTGGACGTCCCCGGCTTCCTGCCGGGCGTCGACCAGGAGCACGGCGGCATCATCCGCCACGGCGCCAAGCTGCTGTACGCCTACTGCAACGCGACGGTGCCCCGCATCTCGCTCATCCTGCGCAAGGCCTACGGCGGTGCGTACATCGTCATGGACTCCCAGTCCATCGGTGCGGACATCACCTACGCCTGGCCCACCAACGAAATCGCCGTGATGGGCGCCGAAGGCGCCGCCAACGTCATCTTCCGCAAGCAGATCGCGGACGCCGAGGACCCCGAGGCCATGCGCGCCCGCATGGTCAAGGAGTACAAGGCCGAGCTGATGCACCCGTACTACGCGGCCGAGCGCGGCCTCGTCGACGACGTCATCGACCCCGCCGAGACCCGCGAGGTGCTCGTCAGCGCCCTCACGATGCTCCGCAACAAGCACGCCGATCTGCCGTCCCGCAAGCACGGCAACCCGCCGCAGTAACCGAGCGAAGGAGATCTGCCACCCATGAGCGTCACCACCACCGACACCCTGCTGCGCGTCGAAAAGGGCAACGCCGCCCCCGAGGAGCTCGCCGCGATCACCGCGATCCTCCTCGCCCGCGCCGCGGCCACCCCCGAGGACGCCGGCACCAACCCCCGCTCCCAGGCCGGCTGGCGCCGCCTGGAGCGCACCCCGGGCTTCCGCGCCCCGCACAGCTGGCGGGGCTGAGCCCCGAGCGCGACGCAAGGCCCCGCACCCCTCCAGGGGTGCGGGGCCTTCTGCGTACCCGGAGGGCGGGAGCCCGCCCAAGCAGAAGGCCCCCGTGTCGTGCGACACGGGGGCCTTCGCGAGTACCGGCGGACGCTACCGCAGGCGGGCCATGAGGGCGTGCTCGACGAGCGTGATGAGCGCGCTCTTGGCGTCCGCGCGGTGGCGGGCGTCGGTGGTGATGATGGGGGCGTCCGGGCCGATCTGCAGGGCCTCGCGGACCTCTTCGGGGGTGTACGGCTGGTGTCCGTCGAAGCCGTTCAGGGCGATGACGAAGGGCAGGCCGCTGTTCTCGAAGTAGTCGACGGCGGGGAAGCAGTCGGCGAGACGGCGGGTGTCGACGAGGACGACGGCGCCGATGGCGCCGCGGAC
>NZ_JBVJUY010000031.1:0-104540 GCF_055604165.1 Streptomyces sp. NPDC037242 | reverse complement strand
GGGGTGGGTTCTCTCGGGAAACAAACACCCCCCCCCCGCAGGCAGACACCAAAACCACCCCCCCCCCCCCCCCGCCCCCCCCCCCCCGGGGCGCCGGGGCGGAGTCCCGATGTCGGCCGGGCCGGCGCCGCGGGCTACGGGCGGGCGATGGGGGCTAGCAGGGCCCCCGTCAGGGTGGTGAGGGCGGTCGGGGGGAGCTCTACCTCCAGGCCGCGGCGGCCCGCCGAGACGCAGATCGTGGCGTGCCCAGAGGCAGACGCGTCGACCACCGTGCGCAGGCGCTTGCGCTGCCCCAGGGGGGAGATGCCACCGCGGACATAGCCGGTGGTGCGCTCCGCCAGCGCCGGGTCGGCCATCGCCGCCCGCTTGCCGGAGACGGCCGTCGCCAGCGCCTTCAGGTCCAGCGAGCCCGAGACCGGGACCACCGCCACCGTGAGGACCCCGTCCACCTCCGCGACCAGGGTCTTGAAGACCCGGTCCGGGGAGACCCCCATGGCCTGCGCCGCCTCCTCGCCGTACGAGGGGTGCGCCGGGTCGTGCTCGTACGCGTGCACCGAGAACTCCGCACCGGCCGCCGTGAGGGCCGCGATCGCCGGGGTCCCGGCCGGCGGCTTCTTCTTCGCCATCAGTTCGGGCTCGTCGGGGTGCGCGTCAGGTCCACCGCCGGGAGCGACGGGAGGTGGCGGATCACCGCGGTCTCCGCGCGCAGCAGCTTCAGCTCCTCCGCGAGCCGGGTCGCGGTGTCCGGGGCCTGGAGCAGGCGCTGCTTCGCCGGGATGTCCAGCACCGCCGCCGCGGCCACCAGGTACGAGACCACCGACGGCTCGTCGGGCAGTTCCGTCCCCGTCAGGGAGCGTTCGCGGGCTCCGGCCAGCCGCTTCTGGTAGTTGCGAAAGGCCCGCAGCACCCCCTCGGCCAGCGCTCCCGCGCCGTCGCCGGAGTCCTCCGGCAGCTCCTCCAGCTCCGCCGTCAGGAACGGGCCCGAGGAGTCCACGGAGAGCAGCCGCACCCGCGTGGTGCCCGTGGCGAGGACCTCGAAGCTGCCGTCCTCCCGCTCCCGGATCGTCGCCGCGTCCGCGATGCAGCCGACGCGGTGGAAGGCCTGGATCGGGTCGGCGCCGAAACCGGCGGCCGGACCGCGGTCGGGCACGGCGGTCTGGTCCGGCAGGCCCGGGGCGGTCGGCGCGACCTCGCGGCCGTCGCGGATGGCGACGACCGCGAAACGGCGCGGCTCTTCCTCGCCCGTCTTCAGCAGCTCGCGCATCATGGCGCGATAACGCTCCTCGAAGATGTTCAGCGGGAGGACGAGTCCCGGGAACAGCACCGAGTTCAGGGGGAAGAGGGGCAGGCGAACGGTGGTCACGACGCACAGGGTAGTGGCCCGTGCCCTGGAGCGTCTCTCCCGCCGGTCACCCCCGCCTCAGCAGCCGGGAGGCGCCCGCCGCCACCGTCGTGGCCAGGATCCATCCCAGGACGACCAGTGTCGCCGCCCCCCACTGCCATCCGCCCGACAACTTCCACTGGCCGTCCTGCCCGAGATCGATCACGGGCAGCAGGAGGTCCAGGGCGAAGAGGGCGGCGTCCCACTGCGGATGCTCGTCCTCCTTGATCGCCGTGGGCTCGCCGTGCCAGGAGAAGAGCAGGGTGCCCGCCGCCCACAGCACGGCCATCCACAGCGCGGCCCGGCCCGGGCGGTAGCCGTAGACCACCGTCCAGTCCTGGAGGTACCCCCACGCCTTCACCCCCGGCGGCAGCGTCGCCCGGCGCCTGCGCTGCTTGGCGAGGAGCACCTCGCGGGCGTCCGCGTCCTCCCCGGACGCCCGCAGGACCGCGGCGAGGCGCTCGTACGGTTCCGGCGAGTACTCGGGCGTGGCCGCCTCGACCCAGGCCAGCCGGCGGGAGAGGGGGAAGTGGCCGCGGGGCGCGAGGTTCTCGTAGACGAAGCCCTCGATGGACACCCCGCCCGGGCCCGGCCAGCTCGTGGCGGTGTCGACCAGCTTGACCACCTTGGCCCCGGACACCACCACGCGCCCGCGCTCCGGCCGCTCGCCCACGAAGCGCAACTCCGGGGTCTGGATCCGGCGCAGCGATATCTCCTGCTCGTCGGTCAGCACGAACCGCGCGCCGTAGAAGTCGATGGCGTCGCCGAAGCGCCCGTCGTCCACCCGCAGCCCGCCCCGGCACTCGAAGCGCTGCGCCCGCTGCCCGCGCGTCGGCGTCAGCCCCAGCCCGTACGGGGGAGTGGAGGAGTTCGTGCCGGGGACGTGGTCCAGGGCGATCGAGGTCAGGTACAGGGTCCGCTCGACGGTCAGCTGGGGCGCGTTGAGCGCGAACCGCCCGTACGGATTGCGCAGCCGGGCCCCGCGCAGGTTCATCGACACGCCGACCTTGGCGCCGCGCAGGCTCACCTCCCCGTACGTCTCCAGCAGCTCGCCCTGGAAGTCCTGCGCGACCGATATCCCGTCGGCGGTGATCGCCCGCCCCTTGTTGTCGCGCTGCACGACGGCCTGGCTGATCAGCAGGTCGGTGCCGATCTGCGCGTCGGTCAGCCGGATCCCGCGGGCCACCCGGCACCGCGGCAGGTGTAAGTCGCCCTCGGTGTGCAGCCGCGCCGCCTCCAGCCGGGGCACGGCGCAGTTCATCAGCCGCAGCGTGCCGAAGCGGGCCTCCGAGAGCTGGATCTCGCTGTCGAAGCGGCAGGACTGGAGTTCGACGTACGGGGAGACCGTGCCGCCGGAGAGGTCGAGGCGGCCGGTGATGCGCACACCGCGCAGCTTCAGCGAGGCGACCCGGCCCGGGACCGGCGGCGGTCCGTGGAGCAGCAGCAGTGCCACCACCTGGGCGCGGACGGTGCGCTCGGGGCCCCAGACCCGGTCGGCGTGCGGATCGTCCTCCTCGGCTGCCCGAGTGCTGAGATCGCAGACGCTGCCCGTCCGGTACGCGCTCCACATCCGGAGTTCCGGACCGGTCAGATCGTCCGGCTCCTCACCCGTGCGTGTTTCGGCCATGGCGGCCCCCCTCCGCTGGTCACACCTTCGCAGCGGCTGCCCGCGCACTGCGTGTACACGAACGCTAACGGCCGCCAGTGACATCCGGGGCGTGTATCAACCAGTGATACGGGCGAACGGTGCCGCGAGGCGGTCTGAGAGAATCGGGGGGTGATCTCTCGTATCGACCTGCGCGGTGACGCCCTCCCCGAGGGTGGCGCCCTGCGCGATCTGCTGCCCCGTGCCGAGTTCGACGTGGAAGCCGCCCTGGAGAAGGTGCGGCCCATCTGCGAGGACGTCCATCATCGTGGCACGGCGGCGCTGATCGAGTACGCGCAGAAGTTCGACGGAGTGAAGCTGGAGCAGGTCAGGGTGCCCGCCGAGGCCCTCAAGACCGCTCTCGACGAGCTCGACCCGGCCGTCCGCGCCGCCCTGGAGGAGTCCATCCGGCGCGCCCGGATCGTGCACCGGGGCCAGCGCCGCACCGAACACACCACCCAGGTGGTCCCCGGCGGAACCGTGACCGAGAAGTGGGTTCCGGTGGAACGCGTGGGGCTGTACGCCCCGGGCGGCCGCTCGGTGTACCCGTCCTCCGTCGTCATGAACGTCGTACCGGCCCAGGAGGCGGGCGTCGAGTCGATCGCGCTCGCGTCCCCGCCGCAGGCCGACTTCGACGGCCTGCCGCACCCGACGATCCTCGCCGCGTGCGCGCTGCTCGGCGTGGACGAGGTGTACGCGGCCGGCGGCGCCCAGGCCGTCGCGATGTTCGCGTACGGCACCGACGAGTGCGCCCCGGCGAACATGGTGACCGGCCCCGGCAACATCTGGGTCGCCGCCGCCAAGCGCTACTTCACCGGGAAGATCGGCATCGACACCGAGGCCGGCCCGACCGAGATCGCCGTCCTCGCCGACTCCACGGCCGACCCGGTGCACGTCGCCGCCGACCTGATCAGCCAGGCCGAGCACGACCCGCTGGCCGCCGCCGTGCTCGTCACGGACTCCGCGGAGCTCGCGGACGCCGTGGAGAAGGAGCTGGAGCCGCAGGTCGCGGCCACCAAGCACGTCGAGGACCGGATCAAGCCTGCCCTCGCGGGCAAGCAGTCCGCGATCGTGCTGGTCGACAGCCTGGAGGACGGCCTCAAGGTCGTCGACGCGTACGGCGCCGAGCACCTGGAGATCCAGACCGCCGACGCGGCTGCCTGGGCCGCCAAGGTGCGCAACGCCGGCGCGATCTTCGTCGGCCCCTGGGCCCCGGTCTCGCTCGGCGACTACTGCGCCGGGTCGAACCACGTGCTGCCCACCGGCGGCTGCGCCTGCCACTCCTCGGGCCTGTCCGTGCAGTCCTTCCTGCGCGGCATCCACATCGTCGACTACACGCGCGACGCCCTCGCCGAGGTCACCCACCACGTGGTGACCCTCGCCGAGGCCGAGGACCTCCCCGCGCACGGCGCGGCCCTCAAGGCCCGCTTCGGATGGAAGGTGCCGACCCAGTGACCGCCATCGGAATCGACGACCTCCCCATCCGGGACGAGCTGCGCGGCAAGACCCCGTACGGCGCCCCCCAGCTCGACGTGCCCGTCCAGCTGAACACCAACGAGAACCCCTACCAGCTCCCCGAGGAGCTCGTGGCGCGGATCGCCGAGCGCGTCACCGAGGCCGCCCGCACCCTCAACCGCTACCCCGACCGGGACGCGGTCGAGCTGCGCACCGAGCTGGCCGCCTACCTCACCCGTACGGCCAAGCACCCGGTCGCGCGGGAGAACGTATGGGCCGCCAACGGCTCCAACGAGGTCATCCAGCAGCTGCTGCAGGCCTTCGGCGGGCCCGGCCGCACCGCGATCGGCTTCGAGCCCTCGTACTCGATGCACGCGCTGATCTCCCGCGGCACCGGCACCGGCTGGATCTCCGGCCCGCGCCGGGACGACTTCACCATCGACGTGGCGGCGGCCGAGCAGGCCATCGCGGAGCACGCCCCCGACGTCGTCTTCATCACCTCGCCCAACAACCCCACGGGTACCGCGGTCGAGGCGGAGACCGTCCTCGCCCTCTACGAGGCCGCGCAGGCGGCCAAGCCCTCGCTGGTCGTCGTGGACGAGGCGTACGTGGAGTTCAGCCACCGCGACTCGCTGCTGCCCCTCATCGAGGGCCGCCCGAACATGGTGGTCTCCCGGACCATGTCCAAGGCCTTCGGAGCAGCCGGCCTGCGCCTGGGCTACCTGGCCGCACACCCCGCGGTCGTGGACGCCGTACAGCTGGTGCGCCTGCCGTACCACCTGTCGGCCGTCACCCAGGCGACCGCGCTGGCCGCCCTGGAGCACACCGACACCCTCCTCGGCTACGTCGAGCAGCTCAAGGTCGAGCGGGACCGCCTGGCCGTCGAACTGCGGGCACTGGGCTACGAGGTCACCGAGTCCGACGCGAACTTCATCCAGTTCGGCACGTTCGAGGACTCCCACACCGCTTGGCAGAAGATCCTCGACCAGGGCGTCCTGGTCCGGGACAACGGCGTACCGGGCCGGCTGCGGGTCACCGCGGGCACCCCGGCCGAGAACGACGCGTTCCTGGAAGCGGTTCGCGCACTGAAGAAGGAGCAGCACGCATGAGCCGCATCGGACGGGTCGAACGGACCACGAAGGAGACCTCGGTCCTCGTCGAGATAAACCTCGACGGCACCGGCCAGGTCGACGTCTCGACGGGTGTGGGCTTCTACGACCACATGCTCGACCAGCTCGGCCGCCACGGCCTCTTCGACCTCACGGTCAAGACCGAGGGCGACCTGCACATCGACACCCACCACACCATCGAGGACACCGCCCTCGCGCTCGGCGCCGCCTTCCGGCAGGCCCTCGGCGACAAGGTGGGCATCTACCGCTTCGGCAACTGCACCGTGCCGCTCGACGAGTCCCTCGCGCAGGTGACCGTGGACCTCTCCGGCCGCCCGTACCTCGTGCACACCGAGCCCGAGAACATGGCGCCGATGATCGGCACCTACGACACGACGATGACCCGGCACATCTTCGAGTCCTTCGTCGCGCAGGCCCAGATCGCCCTGCACATCCACGTCCCGTACGGCCGCAACGCCCACCACATCGTGGAGTGCCAGTTCAAGGCCCTCGCCCGCGCCCTGCGCTACGCCGCCGAGTTCGACACGCGCGCGGCCGGCATCCTGCCCTCCACGAAGGGCGCGCTCTAGCCGTGAACGGCCTCAACACCATCCTGATCGTCATCGGCCTGTTCCTGGCCGGTGGCGTGTACTCCTTCCAGAAGCAGCAGATGCCCAAGTCGGTCGTCATTCTGCTCGCCATCGCCTCCGCGATGTGTCTCGTCGCCGGAGTCCTGCGAATCCAAGGAATCTGGGAATGAGCGCTGCCGCCCCCACCAAGAAGGTCGTGGTCTTCGACTACGGCTTCGGCAACGTCCGCTCCGCCGAGCGCGCCCTCGCGCGCGCCGGCGCGGACGTGGAGATCACCCGCGACTACGACAAGGCCATGGACGCCGACGGACTCCTCGTCCCCGGCGTCGGCGCCTTCTCCGCCTGCATGCAGGGCCTGCGGTCCGTCCGCGGCGACTGGATCATCGGCCGCCGGCTCTCCGGCGGCCGCCCGGTCATGGGCATCTGCGTCGGCATGCAGATCCTCTTCGAACGCGGCATCGAGCACGGCGTCGAGACCGAGGGCCTGGACGAGTGGCCCGGCACGGTCGGCCCGCTCAAGGCCCCGGTCGTCCCCCACATGGGCTGGAACACCGTCGAGGCCCCGGCCGACAGCCAGGCCTTCGCCGGACTCGACGCCGACGCCCGGTTCTACTTCGTGCACTCCTACGCGGCGCACGACTGGTCCCTGGAAGTCACCAACCCGCTGATCCGCGCCCCCAAGGTCACCTGGGCCACCCACGGCGAGCCCTTCGTCGCGGCGGTGGAGAACGGGGCCCTGTGGGCCACCCAGTTCCACCCCGAGAAGTCCGGCGACGCCGGAGCCCAGCTCCTCACCAACTGGATCGAGACCCTGTGATGACTGTGCCCTCAGCGAAGCTGGAACTGCTCCCCGCGGTCGACGTCCGCGACGGCCAGGCCGTACGCCTCGTGCACGGCGTGTCCGGCAGCGAGACCTCCTACGGCTCCCCGCTGGAGGCGGCCCTCGCCTGGCAGGCCGCGGGCGCCGAATGGCTGCACCTGGTCGACCTCGACGCCGCCTTCGGCACCGGTGACAACCGCGCGCTGGTCGCCGGGATCACCGGCGCCATGGACATCAAGGTCGAGCTGTCCGGCGGCATCCGCGACGACGCCTCGCTCGCCGCCGCCCTGGCCACCGGCTGCACCCGCGTCAACCTCGGCACCGCCGCCCTGGAGACCCCCGAGTGGGCCGCCAAGGCCATCGCCGAGCACGGCGACAGGATCGCGATCGGCCTCGACGTACGCGGCACCACCCTCAAGGGCCGCGGCTGGACCAGCGAGGGCGGGGACCTCTACGAGACCCTCGCCCGCCTGGACTCCGAGGGCTGCGCCCGCTACGTCGTCACCGACATCGGCAAGGACGGCACGCTGACCGGCCCCAACCTGGAGCTGCTCCGCAACGTCTGCGCCGCCACCGACCGGCCCGTCGTCGCCTCCGGCGGCGTCTCCTCCCTGGACGACCTGCGCGCGCTGTCCGAGCTGGTGCCGCTGGGCGTCGAGGGCGCGATCGTCGGCAAGGCCCTGTACGCCAAGGCCTTCACCCTGGAAGAAGCCCTGAAGGTGGTCTCCGCATGAGCAGCACTCCCGATGTCCGTCGCATCTCCTCCGGCGGCGCCTACGAGGACGTCATCGGCTACTCCCGCGCCGTCCAGCTCCCCAACGGCCTCGTCCTGGTCTCCGGCTGCACCGCCGCCGCGGCCAACGGCCCGTACGACCAGGCCGTAGGCGCCTTCGGCGTCGCCTTCAAGGCGCTGGAGCAGGTGGGCCTCGGCCCCGAGCACGTGGTGCGCACCCGGATGTACCTCACGCACGCCCGGGACGTGGACGAGGTCGGCCGCGCCCACAAGACGCTGTTCGACGAGGTCCGCCCCGCCGCCTCCATGATCATCGTCTCCGGCTTCGTCGACCCCAGCATGGTCGTCGAGGTCGAGGTCGAGGCGTACAAGGAGGTGTCACCATGACCCTTGCCGTACGGGTGATCCCCTGCCTGGACGTGGACAACGGCCGGGTCGTCAAGGGCATCAACTTCCAGAACCTGCGCGACGCGGGCGACCCGGTGGAGATGGCCAAGCTGTACGACGCCGAAGGCGCCGACGAGCTGACCTTCCTCGACATCACCGCGTCCTCCGGGAACCGCGAGACCACCTACGACGTGGTGCGCCGCACCGCCGAGCAGGTCTTCATCCCGCTGACCGTCGGCGGCGGGGTCCGCGCCGCGGACGACGTGGACAAGCTGCTGCGGGCGGGCGCGGACAAGGTCGGCGTCAACACCGCCGCCATCGCCCGGCCCGAGCTCATCCAGGAGATCGCGGAGCGCTTCGGCCGACAGGTGCTGGTGCTGTCGGTGGACGCCCGCCGCACCGCCACCGGCTCCTTCGAGGTCACCACGCACGGCGGCCGCCGCGGCACCGGCATCGACGCCGTCGAGTGGGCGCACCGGGCGGCCGAACTGGGCGCCGGGGAAATCCTGTTGAACTCGATGGACGCGGACGGTACCAAGAACGGGTACGACACCGAGATGATCGCGGCCGTGCGCAAGCACGTCACGGTCCCGGTGATCGCCTCGGGCGGCGCGGGTGAACTCGCGCACTTCCCGCCGGCGATCGCAGCGGGCGCCGACGCGGTGCTCGCGGCGTCGGTGTTCCACTTCGGCGACCTGCGGATCTCCGAGGTCAAGGCCGCTCTGCGCGAGGCGGGCCACCCGGTCCGCTGACCCGCGCAGCTCGTCGAGTTGCCCGGGGGGGGCGGGGCTTGAACCGGAACGTATGGCGCTGGCTGGCCGCCTACGCCGCCTCGCTGATCGGCGACGGGATCTACTTCCTCGCCCTCGGCTGGGCGGCGGCCCAGGCCGCAGGACCCGGCGAGGTCGGCCTGGTCATGGCGGCGGGCGCGGTGCCGCGCGCGCTGCTCATGCTGGGCGGCGGGGTGGTGGCCGACCGGTTCGGCCCCCGCCTCGTCGTCATCTCCTCGGACGCGGTGCGGTGCGCGGTGGTCCTGGCGCTGGCGGCGGTCGTCGCCCTCACCTCCCCGGGGCTGACGGTCCTGGTGCTGGTCGCGCTGGTCTTCGGCGTCGTGGACGCGCTGTTCATGCCGGCCGTCGGGGCGCTGCCGCCGCGGATCGCCGGGCCGGGACAGCTGGTGCGGGTGCAGGGGCTGCGCAGCCTGGCGGAACGCGTGGGCCACACGGCCGGGCCGCCGGTGGCGGGACTCGCGATGGGGCTGGGCGGGCCCGCGGCGGCCTTCGGGGTGGCCGCGGCCCTGTTCGGGGTCTCGCTCGTGCTGCTGCTGACGGTACGCATCTCCGCGCCGGCCGCCACCACCGCCGCGGCCTCCGCCGCCGGGCCCGCCGAGCCGAGGCCCGCCGAGACCCCCTGGGTCCAGCTCCGCTCCGGCCTGGCGTACATACGGCGGCACGGGCTCATAGGGCCGCTCGTACTCTCGGGCGCGCTGAGCCAGCTCGGCACCTCGGCGCCGATGACCCTCGGCCTGATCCTGCTGGCCGGGGAACGGGACTGGGGCCCGGGCGGCGTCGGCTGGATCATCGGTGCGCTGGGCGTGGGCGCGGCGTGCAGCGCGCTGGTCCTCACCCTTCTCCCGCGCTTCCCCCGGGCGGGGGCGGTCCAAAACCTCACCCTGATCCTCGGCTCGGCCGGCATCGGCGCCCTGGCGCTGGCGCCGACGCTGGCCTCGGCGGTGGCGCTGGCCCTGGTCACGGGCCTGGTGTGCGGGATCTGCGGCGGGCTGGCCGTCGCCCTGATCCAGACGGCCACGGATCCCGCGTACCTGGGGCGGGTCAGCTCGGTGATGGCCTTCACCGCGGTGGGCCTGGCCCCGCTGGCGTACCCCGTCTTCGGAGTGGCGGCGGACCTGTGGGGGATCACCCCGGTGTTCCTCGCCGGGGGCGCGCTGAGCATGGCGGGCGCCGTCGTCGGCACGTCGGCGCCCGCGGTCCGCCGCGCGGAACTGGCCTTCGCCTGAGCGCGGCCGTCCCCGGCGAGGTCAGATGCCGAGCTTGGCCGTCGTCAGCGCGGCCACCGCCGACTTCTCGCCGTCGAGCTCCACCGCGGCGGCGTCCTGGCGGCCGAAGCAGAACAGCGTCAGCTCGCCCGGCTCGCCCGTCACCGTCACCACCGGCGCACCCTTGTGCGCCACCGCCGTCTGGCCGTTGGGGCGGCGCAGCACCAGGCCCACCGGCGAGCGGCGGCCCGTCAGACGGGCCAGCTTCTCCAGCCGGGACCACAGCGCGTCCGAGAACACCGGGTCCAGCGCCCGCGGCGACCAGTCCGGCTGCGCACGGCGCACGTCCTCCGCGTGCACGTAGAACTCCACCGCGTTCGCCGCCTCGTCGATCTGCTTCAGCGCGTACACCGAGAGCTTCGGCGGGCCGGTGCGGATCAGCTGGATGAGCTCCTCGTACGGCTTGGCCGTGTACTCGGCCATCGCCGCGTCCAGACGGCCCTTCAGCACGTTCAGCAGCAGACCGCCCGCCGCGTCCGGCCGGCGCTCCCGGACGACCACGTGCGCCGCCAGCTCCCGCGCGCTCCAGCCGTCGCACAGCGTCGGAGCCTCCGGACCGGCCGCTTCCAACAGGTCGGCCAACAGCAGTCGTTCACGCTTCGCATGGGTAGACATGCGGGCCAGCCTACGGCCGGAACCCGCCCCGTGCCTGCTCATCAGGCGGACAGTGATCCGTAACCGCGGCCTTCTCGCGGCACAATGGCACCCATGAGTACGTCTTCCCTCGACCCCGCCATCGCCGCGCGCCTCAAGCGCTCCGCGGACGGTCTGGTACCGGCCATCGCCCAGCAGTACGACACCGGCGAGGTGCTCATGCTCGGCTGGATGGACGACGAGGCCCTGCACCGCACCCTGACCACCGGACGCTGCACGTACTGGTCGCGCAGCCGCAGTGAGTACTGGGTGAAGGGGGACACTTCCGGCCACTTCCAGCACGTGAAGTCCGTCGCCCTCGACTGCGACGCCGACACCCTGCTCGTCAAGGTGGACCAGGTCGGGGCGGCCTGTCACACCGGTGCCCGCACTTGCTTCGATGCCGATGTCCTGCCCCTGGCCGACGCTTCCGGCCAGGCCGCCGAATAGGTAAGGAAAGGTCCCACCCGATGGATCTCGACACGTTCCGCAAGCTCGCGGCCGACCGCCGCGTCATCCCCGTGAGCCGCAAGCTGCTGGCCGACGGGGA
Organism: Streptomyces sp. NPDC037242; assembly: GCF_055604165.1. NCBI lineage: Bacteria > Bacillati > Actinomycetota > Actinomycetes > Kitasatosporales > Streptomycetaceae > Streptomyces > Streptomyces sp. NPDC037242. The sequence continues at coordinate 93,181 of NZ_JBVJUY010000031.1, read as the reverse complement.
CACCCCCGTCGGGCTCTACCGGAAGCTGGCCGCCGAACGTCCGGGGACGTTTCTGCTGGAGTCCGCCGAGAACGGCCGGTCCTGGTCGCGCTACTCCTTCGTCGGCGTGCGGAGCGACTCGACCCTGACCGTCCAGGACGGCCAGGCCCACTGGATCGGCACCCCGCCCACCGGGGTCCCGACCGACGGCGACCCGCTGGAGGCCCTGCGGCAGACCGTCGAGGCCCTGCACACCCCCCGCGACCTCGCCTCCGGCATGCCGCCCTTCACCGGCGGCATGGTCGGCTACCTCGGCTACGACATCGTGCGCCGCCTGGAGCGCATCGGCGAGCACGGCACGGACGACCTCAAGCTGCCCGAGCTGACCATGCTGCTCACCTCCGACCTGGCGGTCCTGGACCACTGGGACGGCACGGTCCTGCTCATCGCCAACGCCATCAACCACAACGACCTCGACACGGGCGTGGACGAGGCCTACGCCGATGCCGTCGCGCGGCTCGACGCCATGGAGGCCGACCTCGCGCGGCCCGCGCCCTACACCCCGGCCCCGCTGCCGGAATCGGCGCTGCCGCCCTTCGACGCGCTGTGGGGCGGCGAGCAGTACCAGGCCGCCGTCGAGGACATCAAGGAGCGGATCCGGGCCGGCGAGGCCTTCCAGGTGGTGCCCTCGCAGCGGTTCGAGACCCCCTGCCACGCCTCCGCGCTGGACGTCTACCGGGTGCTGCGGGCCACGAACCCGTCCCCGTACATGTACTTGTTCCGCTTCGAGAACGGCTTCGACGTGGTCGGGTCCAGCCCCGAGGCCCTGGTCAAGGTCGAGGACGGCCACGCCATGGTGCACCCGATCGCCGGCACCCGGCACCGCGGCGCGACCCCGCAGGAGGACCACGAGCTCGCGCAGGAGCTGCTGGCCGACCCCAAGGAGCGCGCCGAGCACCTCATGCTCGTCGACCTGGGCCGCAACGACCTCGGCCGGGTCTGCGAGCCGGGCTCCGTCGAGGTCGTCGACTTCATGACCATCGAGCGGTACTCGCACGTCATGCACATCGTCTCGACCGTGACGGGCCGCGTCGCCGAGGGCCGGACCGCCTTCGACGTGCTCACCGCCTGCTTCCCGGCCGGCACCCTGTCCGGCGCGCCCAAGCCGCGCGCCATGCAGATCATCGAGGAGCTCGAACCCTCCCGCCGCGGCCTGTACGGCGGCTGCGTCGGCTACCTCGACTTCGCCGGGGACTCCGACACCGCCATCGCCATCCGTACGGCGCTGCTGCGCGACGGCACGGCGTACGTCCAGGCCGGCGCGGGCGTCGTCGCGGACTCGGTGCCCGAGCTGGAGGACAACGAGTGCCGCAACAAGGCGGCCGCCGTGCTCCGCGCGGTGGGAGCGGCGAACCGCCTCCACAGGCGCTGAGGGCGTAGGGGATAGTGGGGTACGTGAGTGCCGTACCCCCGCCCCGAAACGATGCCGCCTCCGAGTCCGCCGAGGGCCCCGACATCGACGCCGACACCGCCGCGGACCCCGACACCGCGGCCAGCCGCAGCAGCCGCCGCAGCGTGGCCGTGGCCCTGCTGCTCGGCACGCTCGGCGCCACCGTGGTCCTGCTCGCCTCCGGGCGCGTCTGGGCCCGGGGCACCGCCGCCCTCGGCGACGGCTCGCTGCCGCTGACCGCGGACGGGCGGGCCGTCACCGGCCTCCCCGCGGCTCTGGCGATCGTGGGCCTGGCGGCCCTGGTCGCCGTGTTCGCCGTACGCGGCAAGAGCCGGCTGCTGGTGTCAGGGCTGCTCGCGCTGAGCGGCCTGGGCGCGGCCCTGGCCGCCGTCTTCAACGCCGACGGGCGCCGGGCGCTGGACGCGGAGGCCGCCCGTACGGCCGCGGACACCGCGGCGCACGTGGCCGGGCTGACGCACACGGCGTGGCCCTACGTCACGGCCGCCGGCGCGGCCCTGATCCTGCTGGCGGGGCTGCTGGCCCTGCGCTACGGGCGGGGCTGGCCGGCCATGGGCGGCCGTTACGAGCGTGACGGCAGCCCGCGCATCCGCAAGGCCGGGGCGGTGGACCCGGACCGGCCCGAGGACCTGTGGAAGGCCCTGGACCGCGGCGAGGACCCGACCCGCTAGGGGCGCGAGCGCGCCCCGGCGGGGTCCCGGCAGCGCCCCGGCGGGGTCCCGGCAGGGCCCCGGCGGGGTCCCGGCAGGGCCCCGGCGGGGTCCCGGCAGGGCCCGCACCCCGTCCGGACCGACCCGCTGGACGCGGACCCGTCCCGGTGCGGGACAATGACCACCGAGCGTTCGGCACAGCACGTGCGGCGTTCGACAGAGCAACCCAGACCAACGAGGAGCAACTCATGGCGGGCACTAGCCACGGACACACCCCGGCCGCCTGGACCGGTGTCATCATCGCCTTCATCGGTTTCTGCGTCTCCGGCGCCTTCATGGTGCTGGCGAACCCGTACGGCTTCTGGGCCGGCCTCGTCGTCGTCGCGATCGGCGGTGTCGTGGGCATGGCGATGAGGGCCGCGGGCATGGGCGCGCCGAAGGCGACCCACCACGACCTCGCCGAGGTCATCGCCGCCAACGCCGCCAAGGTCCCGGCCAAGGTCTGAGCAGGCAGCGCCGGCCACCGAACCGTCGGCTTCGAAAGGCGTGGCCCCGTCGGGCTGCGCCTTTTGTCATGACCGGAGAGAATCAGCAGGTGGACGCCTCCCGCACCTCCGACACGGTGCCGCCCCCGGCACCGGCCCCCGTACCGGCCCCCGCACCGGACCCCTCCCGGGCCCGGCGGCTGGCCGCCCCGGCGCTCACGCTGGCCGCGGCCGCCGCGGCGCTCGCGTACGTGGGCACCGTGGACCCCAACGAGCCGGGCCACTATCCGGTCTGCCCGCTGTTCAGGCTCACCGGAATTCTCTGTCCCGGCTGCGGCGGACTGCGCAGTGCGCACGCGTTCGCCCACGGCGATCTCGTCACCGCTTTCGGGGCGAATGCCATGGCGGTCCTGGGCTATTTCGTCTTCGCCGGCTTCATGGCCCTGTGGCTGGTTCGCGCCGCTCGGGGCGGCCCTTCCGCACGGTTCGCCCTGAAACCAATGCACTGGTGGGCCATCGGCACCCTGGCCCTGGCCTTCTCGGTTGTCCGGAACCTGCCCTTCGGCTCGGCACTGGCCCCCTGAGGTATAGATGAAGTGCAGATTCCGAATGTCCACTTAATGGGACGCCGTCAACCGCGTGCGGAGGGCAAGGCGTCCTGCGGATACCATTTGAATTGCTGACCTTGCAGTTGTACGTGTCTGCAAGGCGGCCGACCGTCATCGACCCGGAAGGGGGCCGCTCGCGTGAGTGTGCTCGACGAGATCATCGAAGGGGTCCGCGAAGACCTTGCCGAACGGCAGGCTCGCGTCGGCCTCGACGAGCTCAAGGAGCGTGCCGCCAAGGCGCCCCAGGCCAAGGACGGCGTCGCGGCCCTGCGCGGCGACGGCGTCAAGGTGATCTGCGAGGTCAAGCGCTCCAGCCCGTCCAAGGGCGCGCTGGCAGCCATCGCCGATCCGGCAGGGCTCGCCGCCGACTACGAGGCGGGCGGTGCGGCGGTCATCTCCGTCCTCACCGAGCAGCGCCGCTTCGGCGGCTCGCTCGCCGACCTGGAGGCCGTCCGCGCCCGCGTGGACATCCCGATCCTGCGCAAGGACTTCATCGTCACGGCGTACCAGCTGTGGGAGGCCCGCGCCTACGGCGCCGACCTCGTGCTGCTGATCGTCGCGGCCCTGGAGCAGGAGGCCCTCGTCTCCCTCATCGAGCGGGCCGAGTCCATCGGTCTCACCCCGCTCGTCGAGGTCCACGACGAGGAGGAGATCGAGCGCGCGGTCGCCGCCGGTGCCAAGATCATCGGCGTGAACGCCCGCAACCTCAAGGACCTCAAGGTCGACCGCTCCACCTTCGAGCGCGTCGTCGGCGAGATCCCGGCCCACATCGTCAAGGTTGCCGAGTCCGGCATCCGCGGGCCGCACGACCTGATCGCCTACGCCAACGAGGGCGCCGACGCCGTCCTCGTGGGGGAGTCCCTGGTGACCGGCCGCGACCCGAAGGCGGCCGTGGCCGACCTCGTCGCCGCCGGCGCCCACCCCGCCCTGCGCCACGGGCGGAGCTGACCCGTACCCATGGCCCCCAACCGCCCCTCCGTCCGCACCCGACCGGGCTCCGGCCCGGCCGGCGTGCCGACGGCGCACGCGCCCCTGGCGCGCGGCTGCCGCCCTCGCGGCTGCCGCGCCCCGGCCCGGCGCGTGCACGGGCGGCGGGTCCGGTACGTGATCGGCTCCGAGCCCGGTCAGGTCAACGGCATGCGATGGCGCGGCGCAGTCGCGCCGTAACGAGGACCGCCCGCCCGGTGCAGCCGGTGTAGCCGCACCGCGGCCGCGGGTGTCCCCGTACGTCCTGCCGCCCGAGCCGACCGGCTCCGGGGCGGGACGCTCCGTACCGTACGCACGGCATGCCCCAGCGGGGTGTGCGCGCGACGGGCGGGCGGCGCAATACGGTGAAACCACCCGCGCCGCAATCCGTAGGAGCACTGGGCATGTCCAGCACCACGAGCGAGTTCTTCATTCCGGACCCGGAGGGTCACGTTCCCAACGCCGAGGGTTACTTCGGCGACTTCGGCGGCAAGTTCATCCCGGAGGCGCTCGTCGCCGCCGTGGACGAGGTCGCCGTCGAGTACGAGAAGGCCAAGGGCGACCCGGCCTTCGCGGCCGAGCTCAACGACCTGATGGTCAACTACACCGGCCGCCCCAGCTCCCTCACCGAGGTGCCCCGCTTCGCCGAGCACGCCGGCGGTGCGCGGATCTTCCTCAAGCGCGAGGACCTGAACCACACCGGCTCGCACAAGATCAACAACGTGCTGGGCCAGGCGCTGCTCACCAAGCGCATGGGCAAGACCCGCGTCATCGCCGAGACCGGCGCCGGCCAGCACGGCGTGGCCACGGCCACCGCCTGCGCCCTCTTCGGCCTCGAATGCACCGTCTACATGGGCGAGATCGACACCCAGCGCCAGGCGCTGAACGTCGCCCGCATGCGGATGCTCGGCGCCGAGGTCATCGCGGTGAAGTCCGGCTCCCGCACCCTCAAGGACGCCATCAACGAGGCGTTCCGGGACTGGGTCGCCAACGTGGACCGCACCCACTACCTCTTCGGCACGGTCGCCGGCCCGCACCCCTTCCCGGCCATGGTCCGCGACTTCCACCGGGTCATCGGCGTCGAGGCCCGCCGCCAGATCCTGGAGCGCACGGGCCGGCTGCCCGACGCCGTCGCGGCCTGCGTCGGCGGCGGCTCCAACGCCATCGGCCTCTTCCACGCCTTCATCCCGGACGCCGGCGTCCGCCTGGTCGGCTTCGAGCCCGCCGGGCACGGCGTCGAGAGCGGCGAGCACGCGGCCACCCTGACCGCGGGCGAGCCCGGGATCCTGCACGGCTCCCGCAGCTACGTCCTCCAGGACGAGGAGGGCCAGATCACCGAGCCCTACTCGATCTCGGCCGGTCTGGACTACCCGGGCATCGGCCCGGAGCACTCCTACCTCAAGGACTCCGGCCGCGGCGAGTACCGCGCGGTCACCGACGACCAGGCGATGCAGGCCCTGCGCCTGCTCTCGCGCACCGAGGGCATCATCCCGGCGATCGAGTCCGCGCACGCCCTGGCGGGCGCCCTCGACCTGGGCAAGGAACTGGGCAAGGACGGCCTGATCGTGGTCAACCTGTCCGGCCGCGGTGACAAGGACATGGACACGGCCGCCCGCTACTTCGGGCTGTACGACGGCGCTGCCGAGGGGGAGTCGAAGTGAGCACGGGCAACATCGAGCTGCTGAGCACCACGCTCGCCAAGGCCAAGGCCGAGAACCGCGCGGCCCTCGTCGCCTACCTCCCGGCCGGCTTCCCGACCGTGGACGGGGCCATCGAGGCCGTCAAGGCCGTCATCGCGGGCGGTGCGGACGTGGTCGAGGTCGGCCTCCCGCACAGCGACCCCGTGCTGGACGGCGCGATCATCCAGACCGCCGACGACATCGCCCTGCGCGGCGGCGTCAAGATCGCCGACGTGATCCGCACCGTGCGCGAGGCGCACGAGGCGACCGGCGCCCCGATCCTGGTGATGACGTACTGGAACCCCATCGACCGCTACGGCGTCGAGCGGTTCACGGCAGAGCTCGCCGCGGCCGGCGGCGCGGGCTGCATCCTGCCCGACCTGCCGGTCCAGGAGTCCGCGCTGTGGCGCGAGCACGCGCAGAAGCACGGTCTGGCGACCGTCTTCGTCGTGGCCCCCAGCAGCAAGGACGAGCGGCTGGCCACCATCACGGCCGCCGGCTCGGGCTTCGTCTACGCCGCCTCGCTGATGGGCGTCACCGGCACCCGCGAATCGGTCGGCAACGAGGCCCAGGAGCTGGTGCGCCGCACCCGCACCACCACCGAACTGCCGGTCTGCGTCGGCCTCGGCGTCTCCAACGCCGTCCAGGCCAAGGAGGTCGCGGGCTTCGCCGACGGCGTCATCGTCGGCTCGGCCTTCGTGAAGCTGCTGCTGGACGCGCCGGACCAGCCGGCCGGGCTGGCCGCCGTACAGGCTCTGGCGGGCGAGCTTGCGGAAGGCGTACGCAGGTCCTGACGCCGGGCGGGTCCCGATGAGGGTTCTGTAGCCCGATCGGGTGGAAGTGGGAGCGGGGAGGCACGCGAGTGCCTCCCCGCTTCGTTTGGCCGGGCGTGAGCGAGAAGAACGACGGTGCGAACCGCGATGCGACGAAACGATCGGCCAGGGAGCGACTCCTCGTGGAGCGCGAGCGGCAGAAGGCCCGGGACAAGCGCCGGCGGACCCTCGTCGTGTCGGCGGCGGTGGTCGGCGTACTCGGCCTGGCGGCCGTCGTCGGCCTGATCGCGGCCAACACCGGCAAGGACGGATCTTCGGCCAAGGGCGGCCCGGTGGTGGCGCCCTCGGGGGCCACCGGCAAGGACGCCCTCGCCATCCGGGCGGGCAAGGACGAGGCCAAGTCCACCCTCACCGTATGGGAGGACTTCCGCTGTCCCGCCTGCAAGGCCTTCGAGGACAACTACCGGGCCGTCACCCAGGAGCTGGAGGCCAAGGGCCTGCTCAAGGTCGACTACCACCTGGTGACCCTGATCGACGGGAACATGGGCGGCAGCGGATCGCTCAAGAGCGCCAATGCGGCCGCCTGCGCGCAGGACGCGGGCAAGTTCCCGGCGTACCACGACGTGCTCTTCCAGAACCAGCCGGAGGAGATCAACGACGCGTTCGGGAAGAACGCGAAGCTGCTGGAGCTCGCGGGCAAGGTGGAGGGGCTCGACACCGCCGAGTTCCGCTCGTGCGTCGAGGACGGCAAGCACGACGCCTGGGTGAAGAAGTCGCACGAGGCCTTCCGCGCCGGGAAGTTCCGCGGCACACCGACCGTGCAGCTCGACGGCAAGGACATCTTCGCCGACCAGGCCGACCCGCTGACCCCGCAGAAGCTCAAGGAGAAGGTGGAGGCGGCGGCGAAGGGCACCGGCGGCGGGGCGGCCACCCCGAAGGCCTCCGCGTCGGGCGCGGCGGCGTCGGCATCGGCCTCCGCATCGCCCTCGGCATCGGCGTCCTCCCGGTCGAAGGCGGGTGCCAAGCCCACCCCCAGGGGGACTTCGCAGGAGTAGGCCGGGTCCGGCCCAGTCTCGATTCAGCAGCAGCTTGCCGGGCGGGTTGCGGTCCCTGCCGCCCGGCAGGGTAGCGTCGGGTCTGCCATGAACCTTGCCTTCATTCCCAGTCCGTCCACCGGCGTGATCCATCTCGGACCGATCCCGCTGCGCGGCTACGCGTTCTGCATCATCATCGGCGTCTTCGTCGCCGTCTGGCTCGGCAACAAGCGCTGGGTCGCCCGCGGCGGAAAGCCGGGCACGGTCGCGGACATCGCCGTGTGGGCGGTTCCGTTCGGCCTGGTCGGCGGTCGCCTCTACCACGTGATCACCGATTACCAGCTCTACTTCGGCGAGGGCCGCGACTGGGTCGACGCCTTCAAGATCTGGCAGGGCGGCCTCGGCATCTGGGGCGCCATCGCGCTCGGCGCGGTGGGCGCCTGGATCGGCTGCCGCCTGCGCGGCATCCCGCTGCCGGCCTGGGCGGACGCCCTCGCCCCCGGGATCGCGCTGGCCCAGGCCTGCGGACGCTGGGGCAACTGGTTCAACCAGGAGCTGTACGGCCGCGCCACCGACCTGCCGTGGGCGGTGGAGATCTCCGAGGGCCCGAACCGGGTCGCCGGGACCTACCACCCGACCTTCCTCTACGAGTCGCTGTGGTGCATCGGCGTCGCCGCGCTCGTCATCTGGGCCGACCGCCGCTTCAAGCTCGGGCACGGGCGGGCGTTCGCCCTGTACGTGGCCGCGTACTGCGTCGGCCGCGGCTGGATCGAGTACATGCGGGTCGACGAGGCCCACCACATCCTGGGCCTGCGGCTGAACGTCTGGACCTCGATCCTGGTGTTCGTGCTCGCCGTCACCTACTTCGTGCTGTCCGCGAAGCTGCGGCCGGGCCGCGAGGAGGTCGTCGAGCCCGATGCCGCCGACGCTCCGGCGGCGGACGGCGCGGCTCCGGCCGATGCGGCTGTCGACGCCGATGCCTCGGCGGAGCCGAAGGACGACGACGCCACTGCCGACGAGGCCGAGGCTGAGGAAGCGGCCCAGCCGCAGAGCGCCGTAAAGGCCGATCTGAGCAAGACCGACCTGAGCAAGGCGGAGCCGGGCGAAGGCCAGGCGGCGGAGGCCGAGAAGCGCTGACGACCGAACCGGAGGGGGGCGCCGCGTGTGACGCGGCGCCCCCCTTCGTCATGGGCGCGGGCCCGGGGGGAACCGTCGCAGCCCCCTGGCATGATCATGTTCGTTGATCGCACCGTCGAGGGGGAGACCATGAACGAACAGCCGAAGACCGCACGCCGGGCACTGCTCACCGGGGCCGTGGCCGGACTGGCCGCGGGGGCCGCCGTACTGGGCACCGGCCCGGCCGCCGCGGCGACGACGGCCGAGGGCACGCCCGACCGGTTCGACGTGAAGGCGTACGGGGCGGTCGGCGACGGCTCGGCCGACGACGCCCCCGCGATCCAGGCGGCGCTCGACGCGGCGGCCGCCGCCGGCGGCGGCACGGTCCACTTCCCCGTCGGGAAGTACCTGGTCAAGCCCACCCCCGGGCAGCCGGCCCTGGCCGTCAAGGGCGACGGCATCCGTCTCGCCGGAGCGGGCGCCAAGGCGTCCACCCTGATCAAGGGCGGCGACGGCATCCTGCTGCGGATGTCCGGCACGGGCACATCCGGCTCCACGGGCTCCACCCACCGCCGCTACTGCGCCGTGGAGAACCTCGGCTTCAACGGCAACCGCAAGACCGGCCTGCTCCTGGAGCTCTACTACAACAACAACTCCTACTTCCGCGACGTCTTCATGTCCTCCAACAACGACATGTGCATCGACGCCGTCGAGTTCTGGGACTCCCGCTTCTACAACCTCGTCATCGAGGACAGCACCGGCACCACCGGCAGCACCACCCAGCCCAACATCTGGCTGCGCAACGCCTCCTCCGCCACCGCCGGCGCCTGGGGGCACAGCCAGGACAACATCAACCAGATCCACTTCATCGGCTGCCGCATCGAGGCCTTCGGCACCGGCGCGCTGTGGGTGGGCCAGGGCGCCGTCACCTCCAACAACCCCAACGGCATCTACATCACGGACTGCAAGTTCGAGACCTCCCGCATGCAGGGCGGCCCGCACCTGAAGACCGACGCCGGCTGCACGCACGTCTACGCGACGAACATCTACTGCTTCGCCGGCGACTTCGCGGCCGGCACCCCGGCCACCGCGCGCAACATCATCAGCTGGGCGGCGAGTTCCAGCGCCCTGGAGAACGTGGTCATCGCCAACAAGGCGGGCAGGGCCACGGTCAACGCGGGGGTGGCCCTCTACTCGGGTCCCGGCTCGACCGCGGTGCTGCGCAACGTCGTCGGGCTCTACGGCACCGCGCCGACCGGCACCCACATCTACTACGAGCAGTCGTCCACCGGCGACTTCCGGGTGGAGAACAGCTACGGCAGCAGCGGCGCCCAGGCGACCGGCACGATCCCGGTCAAGAACGCCCCGAACCCGCCGCTGCGGCTGGTCCCCGGCCCGGTCAACGACGCCTCCTTCACCCGCCAGCCGCTGGACGGCACCATGGCCGTGGACTCGGTCAACAAGCGGCTGTACGTACGGGTCGGCGGCCAGTGGCTCTGGTCGGCCCTGAACAGCTGACCCGGCGGCCGCCCCGGCCGCCGGTCACCCCCCTTCACCCCCGGTCGGTGCGCCGGGACAGCGTCAGGGTGCGGTGCGCCGCCGCCACGACGGCCGGGTCCACGAACCGGCCGTCGGGCAGCGCCAGCGCCCCCGGCGTGGCCCGGGCGGCCGTGACGATCTCCTCGGCGGCGGTGACCTCCTCCGGACCCGGCAGGTACGCCCGTTCGATCACCGGGAGCTGGCGCGGGTGGATCGCCGAGCGGCCGAGGAACCCGAGGGCCCGGCCGCGCGCGCAGGAGACGGCCAGCGCCTCCAGGTCCCGGATGTCGGGGAACACCGACTGGGCCGGAGGCGCCAGCCCCGCCGCGCGGGCCGCCAGCACCACGCGCGAGCGCGGCCAGTCCAGCCCCGCCTCGGCGCTGACCCCGAGGTCGGCCCGTAGATCGGCCTCCCCGAGGGAGAGCCCGCGCAGGGCGGGGTGCGCGCGGCCGATCTCGTACGCGCGCTCCACGCCCAGCGCGGACTCCAGCAGGGCGTACAGGGCCACCCCGCCGGTGCGTTCGGCGACGCGGGAGATCTGCCCGGGTGCGGAGATCTTGGGCAGGCGCAGTCCGGCCAGGCCCCGCAGGCCGCTGAGGGCGGTGAGGTCGGCGCCGGCCCAGGGGGACTCCAGGGCGTTGACCCGGACGTGGACGGGCACCTGGTGGCGTCCGGTGAGCAGTTCGGCGGTGGCGGCGCGGGCGTACTCCTTGCGGGAGGCCGACACCGCGTCCTCCAGGTCCACGATGACGGCGTCGGCGCCGGAGCGCAGGGCCTTGACGACCACCTCGGGGCGGTCGCCGGGTACGTAGAGCCAGGTCAGGATCACAGGATCACAGGGCCCCTTCACTGCGGAGAGCGCTGATCTCGGCCGGGCTCAGGCCGAGTTCGTCGAGGACGGCGTCGGTGTCGGCGCCGTGCGGGCGCCCGGCCCAGCGGATGCCGCCGGGGGTCTCGGAGAGGCGGAAGAGGATGTTCTGCATCCGGATCGGGCCGAGTTCCGGGTCCTCGACCTCCGTGACCGTGTCCAGGGCCGCGTACTGCGGATCGGCCATGACGTCCCGTACGTCGTAGACCTGCGCGACCGCGGCCTGGGCCTCCTCGAAGGCGGCCACGACCTCCTCGGCCTTGTGGCGGGCGATCCAGCCGCCGACCGCCTCGTCGAGCACGTGCGCGTGGGCCGCGCGCCCGGAGCCGGTCGCGAACCACGGCTCGGCGGTCAGCTCCGGCCGGCCGACCAGCCGTACGACGCGCTCGGCGATGGACTGGGCGGAGGTGGACACCGCCAGCCAGCGGCCGTCCGCGCTGCGGTAGGTGTTGCGGGGGGCGTTGTTGGTGGAGCGGTTGCCGGTGCGCGGCTGGACGTAGCCGAGCTGGTCGTACCAGAGCGGGTGCGGGCCGAGCACCGTCAGGATCGGCTCGATGATCGCCAGGTCCACGACCTGCCCCTGCCCGGTGCGGTCGCGGCCGGCCAGCGCCGTCATCACGGCGTACGCGGTGGTCAGCGCGGCGATCGAGTCCGCGAGCCCGAACGGCGGCAGCGTCGGCGGCCCGTCGGGCTCGCCGGTGATCGCGGCGAACCCGCTCATCGCCTCCGCGAGGGTGCCGAAGCCCGGGCGGTGGGCGTACGGGCCCTCCTGGCCGAACGCGGTGACGCGGGTCAGGATCAGCCGGGGATTGGCGGCGGACAGCTCGGGCCAGCCCAGTCCCCAGCGCTCCAGGGTGCCGGGCCGGAAGTTCTCGACGATCACGTCGGCGGTGGCGGCGAGGCGCAGCAGGGTGTCCCGGCCGCCCGGGGTGGAGAGATCGAGGGTCATCGTCCGCTTGTTCCGCCCGAGGAGCTTCCACCAGAGCCCGATGCCGTCCTTGGCGGGGCCGTGGCCGCGGGAGGGATCGGGGCGGCGGGGGTGCTCGACCTTGACCACCTCGGCGCCGAAGTCGCCGAGCAGGGTGGCGGCGAGGGGCCCGGCGAAGAGGGTGGCCAGGTCGAGGACGCGCAGGCCTTGCAGGGGCCCCTGCGTTCGGGGCGCGGTGTCGGACTTGGGCGCGGTGTCGGGCATCGGCGTCATGACGCGGCTCCGGGCGCGGGGTTGTGACCTGCCGGGGCGAGCGCGGCGTCGGTCTCGGCGCGGGTCGGCATCGAGTCCTGGGCGCCGGGGCGCTGGACCGAGAGCGCGGCGGCCGCCGAGGCCCAGCGCAGGGCCTCGGGCATGGCCCGGCCCTCGCCCAGCGCCACGGCGAGGGCGCCCACGAAGGTGTCCCCGGCGGCGGTGGTGTCCACGGCCCGGACCCGCGGCGCGGGCACGGAGAGCGGCTCCCGCCCGCGGGCGGCGTACAGCACCCCGGCCGCGCCGAGCGTGATGACCACCTCGGGCACGTCGTTGAGCAGGGCCTCGGCGGCCTGGCGGGGGTCGGTGAGCCCGGTGAGGGCGGCGGCCTCGTGCTCGTTGGGCACCAGCAGGTCGGTGGCGGCGAGGAGTTCGGCGGGCAGCGGCTGCGCGGGAGCCGGGGTGAGGATCGTGCGCACGCCGTGGGCGCGGGCCGCGAGGGCCCCCGCCAGGACGGCGGACAGGGGGAGTTCGAGCTGGAGGAGGAGGGAGCCGGCGGCGCCGATGCGGGACTCGTCACCCGCCTCCAGGCCGGTGACGTGGGCGTTGGCGCCCGGGATGACGATGATGCTGTTGGCGCCCTCGTCGTCCACGGTGATGTGCGCGGTGCCGCTGGCGCCCTCGACGGTGCGCAGGGCGGCCGTCTCCACCCCCGCCGCGGCGAGCGCGGAGCGCAGCCGTACGCCGAACTCGTCGGCCCCGACCGCGCCGATCATCACCACCTCCCCGCCGGAGCGGGCGGCGGCGACGGCCTGGTTGGCGCCCTTGCCGCCGGGGACGGTGCGGAACGCGCGGCCGGTCACCGTCTCGCCGAGGCGGGGGGCCTTGGGGACGTAGGCGACGAGGTCCATGTTGGTACTGCCGAGCACGGCGATGGCCGTCATGAGCGGGCTGCCTCCTGAGCGGTGAGGTGGGCGAGGGTGTCGAAGCCGATGCCGTCGAAGCCGGCGACGCTGGTGGCGAGGCGGTTCTTCAGGGGCGCGGACCAGCGGTGCGGGACCTCGCCGACGACCAGCGCGGCGAGGGCTCCGGCGGTGGCCCCATTGGAGTCGGTGTCCCAACCACCGGACACGGCACGGCAGATGGACCGGCCGAAGTCGCCGTCCGCGTGGGTGAGGGCGGCGGCGATCAGGGCGGTGTTGGGGAGGGCGTGGACCCAGTGGTGGCGGCCGTAGCGGGCGTGCAGCCGGTCGACGACCCGGTCGAAGTCGGTCTCCCGCTCTGCCGCAGTGATCCCGAAGCGGACGGCCTCGGCGAGGCGGGAGCCGGGCGGTACGACGGCCAGCCCGGCCCGGAGCGCGGTGTGGACGTCGGCCCGGCCGGTGGCGGCCTCGGCGGTCGCGGCGGCGACGAAGAGCGCGGCGTAGACGCCGTTGGCGGTGTGGGTCAGGGCGGCGTCCCGGTAGGCCTGGGCCGCGGCGGCGGCCGGATCGCCGGGGTTGGTCCAGCCGTGCACGTCGGCGCGGATGAGCGCGCCGATCCATTCGCGGAAGGGGTTGTGGCGGGTGGCGGTCGCCGGGGGTTCCAGCCCCTGGAGGAGGTTGCGGTAGGCGACGCGTTCGGCGGTGAAGGTGCGGCCGGCGGGGAGTTCGTCGAGCCAGAGGCGGCCGACGTCGGCGGTGGTGAAGCCCTTGCCGTGGCGCTGGAGGAGGCGGAGCCCGAGGAGCGGGTAGTTGAGGTCGTCGTCCTCGGGCATGCCGTCGATGTTCTCGGCGAGTGAGGTGGGGGCGGAGCGGCGGTTCCACGGGTGGGCGGCGAGCAGTTCGGGCGGTACGCCCTTGGCTGTGAACCAGTCGTTCAGCGGCCAGTTCCCGGTGGCCCGGGCCAGGGCCCGGATCCCGTGGAGCGGCAGTTTCTCGACGGGCTTGCCGAGCAGACACCCGACGGCCCGCCCCACCCAAGCCGCCTCCAGCCGCCCCACGAACCCGCCTCCGCCGCCGCTCGCCGCCGCGGGTGCTCCGGCTCCGTGCGGTACCGCTCCGGTCCTGGCCGCTGCCCCGGTCCCGTGCGGTGCCGCGGTCCCGTGCGTTGGCCCGGTGGCTGCCTCGGGTCCGGGCGCTGCCGCGGTCCTACTCGCCGACCCGGCGCCGTGCGCTGCTGCCATCCCGGCCGCTGCTCCGGCTGCGGGCGCTGCCCCGGTCCTGGCGGCAGCCTCCGGCCCGTGCGCTGCTGCGGTCCTGGCCGCCGCTCCGGCCTCGGACAGCGCCCCGCCTCCGGCGGCTGCCTCGGCTCCGGGTGGGCCGGGGTGGGCCGGCGCGGCCTGGCCGTCGGTGCCGGCGGCCGCCGCCCGTGCGGGCCAGGTCGCGGTGATGGCCGGCCAGGACTCCGGTTCGGCGGGGGCCTGGGGGAGCGGGAGCTGGGCGAGGGCGGTCAGGAGGTCGGACGCCAGGGCGCGCAGCGCCGGGGAGGCGGGGGTGGGGGAGGAGCCCGCCCGCTCGGGAGCCGGGTGCCCGCCCGCCGCCAGCCAGGTGCGCAGCAGCGGCTCGGCGGCTGCCCCCCGCCCGTCCTCGGCCGCCTGGCGGAACTCGTGCCCGACCAGGTCCTCCGGCTGGGCCCAGGTCAGCCGGATCAGTTCGGCGCCGCCGTCGGCAGGCCCGGGACCGAGCCCCCGAACCGGGCCCGCACCAGGGCCGGTTGCCCCGGCGGGGCTGCCGATCTGGGCCGGGGCAGTGGGCGTACCCCGGCGGGGTGCTGTGGTGGGGCCGGTTGTCCCGGCAGGTGTCCCGCTTCGGGACGGGGTGGCGGTCGTAGCCGGGTCGGTTGCCCTGGCGGGGCTGCCCTCCTGGCTGGAGTCGGAGGTGTCGGATCGGTGAGGCGGGAGGGTGGGGCTGCCGGTCCGGGCCGGGATATCGGTCGTACTCGGGCCGGTTGCCCTGGCGGAGCCGTCCTTCTGGCCGGGGCCGGGGGCGGGGGCGTCGGTGGGGCTGCCGGCCCGGGACGGGGTGGCGGTCGTAGGCGGGGCGACTGCCCCGGCGGGGCCGGGGCCGGGGGTTTCGGCGGGGGTCATCGGGGGGTCGTCAGGGTGGTGAAGGCCGACTCGTGGGCGCGGCGGCGGGTGCGGTCGCGGGTGAAGACCTCGCGGGCCACGGCGGCCAGGGACGCGGCCGGGGCGTGCAGGTCCAGGCGGCTGGCCTCGGCGACCTGCTTCGCCCAGCCGGCGGGGACCACGGCCTCACCGCCCAGGGCCCCCGCGAGGGCCCCGGCCATGGTGGCGATCGAGTCGCAGTCCCGCCCGTAGTTGACGGCGCCCAGGACCGAGGCTTCGTACCCCCCGTCCGCGACGAGCAGCATCCCTAGGGCGACCGGGAGTTCCTCGATGGCGTGGAGCCGGGAGGGGCGGCGCGCGCCGAGCGAGGGCGCGCGGTAGTCCGGGCCGACCGAGTCGTACGGGGCCACCGCCGCCCGCAGGGGGGCGAGCGCCGACTCGAAGTCCCGGTGGCGCCGGGCCGCTTCGCAGACGGCCGCGATGGCGGCGCGGGTGCCGTCCTTGGCCAGCGACAGCGCGGTGTCCACCACCGAAGAGGCCGTGGCCCCGGGGGCGCACGCCGCCGCCACCGCCGCCGCGAACACCCCGGCGGCCTCCCGCCCGTACGAGGACTGGTGGGCCCCCGCGACGTCCAGCGCCTCGGCGTACGCCCCGCCGGGATTGCCCGCGTTGACGATGCCGACCGGCGCCATGTACATCGCCGCGCCGCAGTTGACGATGTTGCCGTCCCCGGCCTCGCGCGGGTCGACGTGGGCGTAGTGGATCCGCGCGACGATCCACTTCTCCGCGAGGAACACCCGCTGGAGCGGCAGGGCGTGCGCCTCCAGCTCCGGGATCCAGCGCGGTGTCGACATCAGGTCCGGGACCAGGTGCTCGGCGACCGCGTACGCGTCCAGGTGGTCCCGGACGGCCTCGTAGACCCGTACCAGCGCGTGCGTCATGAGGGTGTCGTCGGTGACGTGCCCGTCGCCCTTGTGGTACGGCGCGATGGGCCTGGCCGTACGCCAGTCCTCGTGCCACGGGCCGACGATGCCGTGGACGCGGCCACCGTGCCGTTCCACGATCTGCTCCGGGGTCCAGCCTTCGACCGGGCCGCCGAGGGCGTCGCCGACGGCGGCTCCGACGAGGGCGCCTGCGGCCCGGTCCTCCAACGTGAGCGTCATGTCCGAATCATCATTCCTTGGGTCTGGTTCTGGGGCTGGGACTTGGGTGAAGTGAGTTCCGTACGCGTGAGCAGTGCGGCGAGTTCGACGAGATCGGTGCCGGCGAGGCGGGGGAGGGCGCAGCCGGAGAGGGTCCGGCACGCGTCTCGCCAGGCCGGCGGGATCGAGTCGCCGCCGCCGAGCGCGCCGGTGAGCGCTCCGGCGAGGGCCGGCGCGGAGTCCGCGACGCGGGACAGGCAGGCGGCGGCCGGGACCGCCTCGACGACCTTGCCGCGGGCGGCGGTTGCGAGGGCGAGGGCGACCGGGACGGTCTCGGCGGCGGCGATTCCGTAGCTGTAGACGTGGTCCACGATCTCGTGTTCCAGGGTGGGGACGATGGCGAACGCGCCGCCACCGCCCGTATGGGTACGGGCGAGTTTGACGGCGTGGCGCGCGTTGCGGCCGATCTCGGTGGAGGCGGGGAGCTGTTCGAGGGCCGCGTCGACGGCGGCGTCCACCGCGTGGTCGGGGTCCCCGCAGCCGAGGGCGGTGGCGATGGCGGCGGCCATCGCGCGGGCGCCGTGGACGCCGTCGCCGTCCTGGGTGTAGCGGGCGTCGAACTCGGCGAGGTCGGCGGCCGCGACGGGGTCGCCGGGGTGGACGACGGCGAGGACGCAGGCGCGGATGCAGGCGGCGTCGTCGAAGTAGTGCGGGTTGTCGTGGCCGGTGGCGGGCGGGCGCAGGCCGGTGGCGAGGTTGCCGAGCCCGGCCCGTACGGAGATCCGGGCGCGCAGCGGCAGTACCGCCGACTCGACCTCGGGGGCCCGCTCGGCCGCGGCCGCCACCTCGCTCGCCAGGGCGTTCCAGGCGAGGTCGATGGCGGCGCGCATCCGGCGCGACCGGCTCAGGTCGCTGAGCAGGACCCCGGCGGCCGTCAGTACGGACTCGGCGGCGAAGGCGGCCCACTCGGCGTCGTCGGAGGGGCCGAGGCGCAGCGGCTCCGGGGGCTGGTTCAGCGCGATCGGTACGGGCAGGGTCGTGGTCGCGTTCTGCTCGGCGAAGGTGTCGAGCTCGCGGGTGAGGCGGCGGGTCCACTCGGGCATCCGGCTGGCGCGGTGGCGGGCCGCGGGCCACCCGGCGGCGTCGCCCGCGGCGAGCCCGAGGAGGAGCCCCTCGATCCGGCGCACCCCGCCGGCCGCCGCGGCCCGCGCCTCGACCCCGCTCGAACCGGAGACCGCGACGACGGTACGAGCCCGCCCGCGCGCCACCCGCTCAACGCCGACCGCCGCGTCCGCCACCGCGAGCCCGAGCCCGGCCGGTGTCCCGTCGAGCGCGGCGGCCACCCCGGGAGGCGCTGCCGACGGGGACACGGGCGCCACTGCGCCAGCTGCCGACGCGGTCGCAGTGGAAGGCGCGACGACCGCGGAGAGCGCGACCACCGCGCCAGGCTCGGCCGAGGAGGAGGAGGAGGAGGAGGCCGACGGCGAGCAGGCGGGCCGTGCTGCGCCTGCCGCGGACACGGGCACTGCCGCGACCACCGCGGAAGCCGCGGACTCCGGGCCAGGCGCGGCCGACGGGGCAGTGGTGGCCGGCGCCGCGGTGGCGGGCCGGGCCGCGCCCGTCGGCGGGTCGGACAGGGGGTCCGGGGTGAAAGGGGCGGGGGCCGGGGAGGGTGTCATCGGGGGGTCTCGTATTCCGGGGTGAGGAGGTCCGCGATGTCCAGGACGTGGTAGCCGCGCATCGAGGGGAGGCAGCTGCCGCGGACCGGGCCGATCGCCGAGGACCAGGTGGAGGGGATCGCGGAGGTGCCGGACATCGCACCGGACAGCGCGCCCGCCACGGCCGCCGTGGTGTCCGCGTCCCGGCCCATGTTCACCGCCATGAGCACCGAACCCGGGAAGTCGCCGGCGCACGCGGCGAACGCCCCGAAGGCGAGGCCGACGGCCTCGGGGGCCAGGTCCGTCCACGGGTAGCCGCCGATCACGACGGCCGAGCGGACCGCCCGCTCACCGCGCGGGGCGGCCGTCACCGCCCGCCGCAGGGAGCGGGCCGTCCAGGAGTCGGAGGGGATGACCGACAGCGCCGCCGAGATCACCGAGGCCGCGCTGCCGCCGGCCATGGCCGCCGCGACGCCCGCGGCCACCGCCTGGCCGCCGTAGATGCCCTCGCCGTCGTGGCTCACGCAGCCGTCGATCGCGACCAGGCGGGCCGCCTCCGCCGGGCGGCCCGCCGCGAAGACCCCGAAGGGCGCCGCCCGCATGGCCAGGCCGTCCGACCAGGCGTGGCGGTGCTGGGCCGAGATCGGGGCCGCGAGCCCGCGCCGTAGGTTCTCCAGGGTGCCCCGCTCGGAGAAGCCGGCCCCGCGGAACGGCCCCTCGTCGAGGTCGGCGATCCAGTGGTGCCAGGCCCGCTCCACGTGCGAGACCGTGAGGGCCGAGCCGTGGCGGGCCAGCAGCAGCCCGGAGAAGATCGCGTACTCGGTGTCGTCCGTGCCCGCAGGGTCCTCCGACACGAAGCCCTCGATACGGCCCCACTTCGCCCGGATCTCCGACGGCTTCATGTTCTCCGCGGGG
Organism: Streptomyces sp. NPDC037242; assembly: GCF_055604165.1. Taxonomy (NCBI): domain Bacteria; kingdom Bacillati; phylum Actinomycetota; class Actinomycetes; order Kitasatosporales; family Streptomycetaceae; genus Streptomyces; species Streptomyces sp. NPDC037242. The sequence goes on along the minus strand of NZ_JBVJUY010000031.1, from coordinate 74,075 downwards.
GCGCCCAGCGCGTCACCCACCGCGAGTCCCAGAAGAGCGCCCCTGGCCCGTTCGAGGAGGACCTGCGGATTGCATGCAATCAGCTCCATGGCGCGCCTCTCCACTTGATGGGACTCATATTGAGCCCTTGGGGGATTTGTGCCACGGCATGCGGTTTGTCGCCCGTTGCAAAACGCCCCGCCCGCACTGCCGTCACCCGGTCGCCGACCCGCAAAACCCCAGGTAAGTACGGCCTTCCTTGCTGGCGGGCGATTGAAATCGTGCGTAGTTTCGAGGTGTTCAGGGGGAGTGGGTGCCTGCGTGTCGTGCGCGGAGCCGCCTTCGCGTACCCACTCGTACAAAAGGGGAGATATTCGGCATGTCCATCATCGACATCGAAGCGCCGCTGCACACCGCCCACCGCGACAACCACACGCACCGTGACGTCAACGGCGGATGGCTGCGGCCGGCCGTTTTCGGTGCCATGGACGGTCTCGTATCGAACCTCGCCCTGATGACCGGTGTGGCCGGCGGCGCGGTCTCCCCGCACACCGTCGTGATCACCGGCCTGGCGGGGCTCGCCGCGGGTGCCTTCTCGATGGCGGCCGGAGAGTACACCTCGGTCGCCTCGCAGCGTGAGCTCGTCCTCGCCGAACTCGACATAGAGCGTCAGCAGTTGCGCAAGCACCCGATCGACGAGATGGAGGAGCTCGCCGAGCTCTACGTCTCGCGCGGTGTCGAGCCGGCACTGGCCCGCGAGGTGGCCATGCAGCTCTCCCGCGACCCCGAGCAGGCGCTGGAGATCCACGCCCGCGAGGAGCTCGGGATCGACCCCGACGACCTGCCGTCGCCGCTGGTCGCGGCCGTGTCCTCCTTCGGGTCGTTCGCGCTGGGCGCGCTGCTCCCCGTACTGCCGTACCTGCTCGGCGCCACGAGCCTGTGGCCCGCGGTGCTGCTGGCCCTGGTGGGGCTCTTCGCCTGCGGGGCGGTCGTCTCCCGGGTCACCGCCCGGTCCTGGTGGTACAGCGGTCTGCGGCAGCTCGCGCTGGGTGGCGCGGCCGCCGGTGTGACGTACATCCTGGGAACCTGGATCGGTGGAGCCGTAGGCTGACCGCGCTGGGAGTGAGACACTATGCAGTAGGCAACATATTTAGTCAGTTACTCGGCGGTTTCGATCCCGTGTCCGCCGGGCATCAGACCAGGGCGCTGCGGGCAATGAGGCCCACCCGCGTCGGGACCTTCGCCCCGTGACCGGTTCGCCCCACACCTGCGAAAGTCCCCCCTTCCCGCTTCGGGCAGTGTCCGCATGCTGGAATGACATATCCGCTTCTCGGGATAGTCGTCATCATGTAATCTGCACGAAATTTCGCAGAGGGCCAACGTCGTCCCTCGGCTATGCACATATGCCACGACGACGACGGGAGAGCCGATGCGTTCCGCATCCACGCACTCCGCGACCGGCCTCAGCACCACCGCCTGGTCGCCCATGGACGGTCGCCCCGCCCAGCAGGGCATGTACGACCCGCGCAACGAGAAGGACGCCTGTGGCGTCGGTTTCGTGGCGAACCTCACCGGCGAGGCGACCCACACGCTGGTCGAGCAGGCACTGACCGTATTGCGGAACCTTGAGCACCGAGGCGCCACCGGCTCCGAGCCCGACTCGGGCGACGGCGCCGGAATCCTCTCCCAGGTGCCCGACGCCTTCCTGCGCGAGGTCGCCGGCTTCGAGCTCCCCGAGGCCGGCGCGTACGCCGTCGGCATCGCCTTCCTCCCCGCCGACGACTCCGCACAGGCCGTCGCGCAGATCGAGGCCATCGCCGCCGAGGAGAACCTCACGGTCCTCGGCTGGCGCGAGGTCCCGGTCACCCCGGACCTCCTCGGCAACGGCGCCCGCGCCACCATGCCGGCCTTCTCCCAGCTGTTCGTCAGCAACGGGACGACCGGCATCGAGCTCGACCGCAAGGCCTTCGTGCTGCGCAAGCGCGCCGAGCGCGAGGCCGGGGTCTACTTCCCGTCGCTCTCCGCCCGCACCATCGTCTACAAGGGCATGCTGACCACCGGCCAGCTGGAGCCCTTCTTCCCGGACCTCTCCGACCGCCGCTTCGCGTCGACGCTGGCCCTGGTCCACTCGCGGTTCTCGACGAACACCTTCCCGTCCTGGCCGCTCGCCCACCCGTACCGCTTCGTCGCGCACAACGGCGAGATCAACACGGTCAAGGGCAACCGCAACTGGATGAAGGCCCGCGAGTCCCAGCTGGCGTCGGACGCCTTCGGCGAGGGCGCACTGGACCGGATCTTCCCGATCTGCACCCCGGACGCCTCCGACTCCGCGTCCTTCGACGAGGTCCTGGAGCTGCTCCACCTCGGCGGCCGCTCCCTGCCGCACAGCGTGCTGATGATGATCCCCGAGGCGTGGGAGAACCACACCTCGATGGACCCGGCCCGTCGCGCGTTCTACAAGTACCACTCCACGCAGATGGAGCCCTGGGACGGCCCGGCCTGCGTCACCTTCACCGACGGCACCCAGGTCGGCGCGGTCCTCGACCGCAACGGCCTGCGCCCCGGCCGCTACTGGGTCACCGACGACGGCCTCGTCGTCCTCGGCTCCGAGGTCGGCGTGCTCGACATCGACCCGGCCAAGGTCGTCCGCAAGGGCCGCCTGCAGCCCGGCAAGATGTTCCTCGTCGACACCGCCCAGAAGCGGATCATCGAGGACGACGAGATCAAGAACGAGCTGGCCGCCGCCGCGCCGTACGCGGAGTGGCTGGAGACCGGCGAGATCGAGCTGTCGGACCTGCCCGAGCGCGAGCACATCGTCCACACCCACGCCTCGGTCACCCGCCGCCAGCAGACCTTCGGCTACACCGAGGAAGAGCTGCGCATCATCCTCGCGCCGATGGCCCGTACCGCGGGCGAGCCGCTCGGCTCCATGGGTACGGACTCCCCGATCGCGGCGCTGTCCGAGCGCCCGCGACTGCTCTTCGACTACTTCACGCAGCTCTTCGCGCAGGTCACCAACCCGCCGCTGGACGCCATCCGCGAGGAGCTCGTCACCTCGCTGCTGTCCTCGCTCGGCCCCCAGGGCAACCTGCTGGAGTCGACCGCCGCGTCCTGCCGCAGCGTCACGCTGCCCTTCCCGGTGATCGACAACGACGAGCTCGCGAAGCTGATACACGTCAACGCCGACGGCGACATGCCGGGGATGAAGGCGGCCACCCTCTCGGGCCTCTACCGGGTCTCGGGCGGCGGCGACGCGCTGGCCGCGCGGATCGAGGAGATCCGCGCCGAGGCCGACGCGGCCATCGAGAACGGCGCCCGCCTGATCGTCCTCTCGGACCGCCACTCGGACGCCGAGCACGCGCCGATCCCCTCGCTGCTGCTCACCTCCGCCGTGCACCACCACCTCATCGCCACCAAGCAGCGCACCCAGGTGGGTCTGCTGGTCGAGGCCGGCGACGTGCGCGAGGTCCACCACGTCGCGCTGCTCATCGGCTACGGCGCGGCCGCGGTCAACCCGTACCTCGCCATGGAGTCCGTCGAGGACCTGCTGCGCGCGGGCACCTTCCTGTCCGGCCTGGAGCCGGAGCAGGCCATCAAGAACCTGATCTACGCGCTCGGCAAGGGCGTCCTGAAGGTCATGTCCAAGATGGGCATCTCCACCGTCGCCTCCTACCGCGGCGCCCAGGTCTTCGAGGCCGTCGGCCTGAACGAGGAGTTCGTCGAGACCTACTTCAACGGCACCGCCACCAAGATCGGCGGCGCCGGCCTGGACGTCGTCGCCAAGGAGGTGGCCGCCCGCCACGCCAAGGCGTACCCGGCCTCCGGCATCGCGGCCACGCACCGCGCGCTGGAGATCGGCGGCGAGTACCAGTGGCGCCGCGAGGGCGAGCCGCACCTGTTCGACCCGGAGACGGTCTTCCGCCTCCAGCACGCCACCCGCAACCGCCGGTACGACATCTTCAAGCAGTACACGGACCGGGTGAACGAGCAGTCCGAGCGCCTGATGACGCTCCGCGGCCTCTTCGGCTTCAACACCGAGGCCCGGCCGGCCATCTCCATCGACGAGGTCGAGTCGGTCGCCGACATCGTCAAGCGCTTCTCCACCGGCGCCATGTCGTACGGCTCCATCTCCAAGGAGGCGCACGAGACCCTCGCCATCGCCATGAACCAGCTGGGCGCCAAGTCCAACACCGGTGAGGGCGGCGAGGACCCGGACCGCCTGTACGACCCGGCGCGCCGCTCCTCCATCAAGCAGGTCGCCTCCGGCCGCTTCGGTGTCACGAGCGAGTACCTGGTCAACGCGGACGACATCCAGATCAAGATGGCGCAGGGTGCCAAGCCCGGCGAGGGCGGCCAGCTGCCCGGCCACAAGGTCTACCCGTGGGTCGCCAAGACCCGGCACTCCACCCCGGGCGTCGGCCTGATCTCCCCGCCGCCGCACCACGACATCTACTCCATCGAGGACCTGGCTCAGCTGATCCACGACCTCAAGAACGCCAACCCGGTCGCCCGCATCCACGTGAAGCTGGTCTCCGAGGTCGGCGTGGGTACGGTCGCGGCGGGCGTCTCCAAGGCCCACGCGGACGTCGTCCTCATCTCCGGCCACGACGGCGGTACGGGCGCCTCCCCGCTCACCTCGCTCAAGCACGCGGGCGGCCCCTGGGAGCTCGGCCTCGCCGAGACCCAGCAGACCCTGCTGCTCAACGGGCTGCGCGACCGCATCGTGGTCCAGACGGACGGCCAGCTCAAGACCGGCCGCGACGTCGTCATCGCCGCGCTGCTCGGCGCCGAGGAGTTCGGTTTCGCGACCGCGCCGCTCGTCGTCTCCGGCTGCGTCATGATGCGCGTCTGCCACCTGGACACCTGCCCGGTCGGCATCGCCACGCAGAACCCGGTCCTGCGCGACCGCTTCTCCGGCAAGCCCGAGTTCGTCGTCAACTTCTTCGAGTTCATCGCGGAGGAGGTGCGCGAGCTCCTCGCCGAGCTGGGCTTCCGCTCGATCGAGGAGGCCGTCGGCCACGCCGAGCTGCTCGACACCAGCAAGGCCGTCACGCACTGGAAGGCGCAGGGCCTCGACCTCGAGCCGCTCTTCTACGTGCCGGAGCTGCCCGAGGGCGCGGTCCGCCACGCCCTGATCGAGCAGGACCACGGTCTGGCCAAGGCCCTCGACAACGAGCTCATCGAGCTCGCCGCCGACGCGCTGAACGCCGACTCCGCCGAGAGCGCCCAGCCGGTCCGCGCCCAGGTCGCGATCCGCAACATCAACCGGACCGTCGGCACCATGCTCGGCCACCAGGTCACCAAGAAGTTCGGTGGCGCGGGCCTGCCCGACAACACCATCGACCTGACCTTCACGGGCAGCGCCGGCCAGTCCTTCGGCGCCTTCCTGCCGAGCGGCATCACCCTGCGCCTGGAGGGCGACGCCAACGACTACGTCGGCAAGGGCCTCTCCGGCGGACGGATCGTGGTCCGCCCGGACCGCGCCGCCGACCACCTCGCCGAGTACTCCACCATCGCCGGCAACACCATCGGCTACGGAGCCACCGGCGGCGAGATGTTCCTGCGCGGCCGCACCGGCGAGCGCTTCTGCGTCCGCAACTCCGGCGCGCTGGTCGTCTCGGAAGGCGTGGGCGACCACGGCTGCGAGTACATGACCGGTGGCCACGCGGTCGTTCTCGGCGAGACGGGACGCAACTTCGCGGCCGGCATGTCGGGCGGCGTCGCGTACGTCATCGACCTCGACCGCAACAACGTCAACGTCGGCAACGCCGGCGCCGTCGAGACCGAGCTGTCCGACACGGACAAGCAGTGGCTGCACGATGTGGTGCGCCGCCACGAGGAGGAGACCGGCTCGACCGTGGCCGCGAAGCTCCTGGCTGACTGGTCCGCCGCGGTGGACCGCTTCAGCAAGATCATCCCGACCACGTACAAGGCAGTGCTCGCCGCCAAGGACGCCGCTGAGCTGGCCGGACTCTCGGAGTCCGAGACCACCGAGAAGATGATGGAGGCGGCGACCAATGGCTGACCCGAAGGGCTTCCTCACCACCCCGCGCGAGACCGCCTGCACCCGTCCCGTGGCCGACAGGCTGAAGGACTGGAACGAGGTCTACGTTCCGGGCTCGCTGCTCCCGATCATCAGCAAGCAGGCCGGCCGCTGCATGGACTGCGGCATCCCGTTCTGCCACAACGGCTGTCCGCTCGGCAACCTCATCCCGGAGTGGAACGACTTCGCGTACCGCGAGGACTGGTCGGCGGCGTCGGAGCGGCTGCACGCGACGAACAACTTCCCGGAGTTCACGGGACGCCTGTGCCCCGCACCGTGCGAGTCGGCGTGCGTCCTCGGCATCAACCAGCCGGCCGTCACGATCAAGAACGTCGAAGTCTCGATCATCGACAAGGCGTGGGACAACGGCAACGTCACCCCGCAGCCGCCGGAGCGCCTGTCCGGCAAGACCGTCGCCGTCATCGGCTCGGGCCCGGCGGGCCTGGCGGCCGCGCAGCAGCTGACGCGGGCCGGCCACACGGTCGCCGTGTACGAGCGGGCCGACCGCATCGGCGGCCTCCTGCGGTACGGCATCCCCGAGTTCAAGATGGAGAAGGTGCACATCAACCGCCGCATCGAGCAGATGCGCGCGGAGGGCACCAAGTTCCGTACGGGCGTGGAGATCGGCCGCGACCTGGACGCCGTACAGCTGCGCAAGCGCTACGACGCCGTCGTGATCGCGGCGGGCGCCACCGTCTCCCGCGACCTGCCGGTCCCGGGGCGCGACCTGCGCGGGATCCACTTCGCGATGGAGTACCTCCCCCTCGCGAACAAGGTCCAGGAGGGCGACTTCGTGGCGCCCCCCATCACGGCCGAGGGCAAGCACGTGGTCGTCATCGGCGGTGGCGACACCGGCGCGGACTGCGTGGGCACCGCCCACCGCCAGGGCGCGGCCTCGGTCACGCAGCTGGAGATCATGCCGAAGCCGTCCGAGGACCGTCCCACGGGACAGCCCTGGCCGACGTTCCCCATGCTGTACAAGGTCACCTCGGCGCACGAGGAGGGCGGCGAGCGGGTCTACTCCGTCTCCACCACCCACTTCGAGGGCGACGAGGACGGCAACGTCCAGGCCCTCCACCTGGTCGAGGTCGAGTTCGTCGACGGCAAGCTCGTCCAGAAGCCCGGCACCGAGCGCGTCCTCCCCGCGCAGCTGGTGACCCTGGCGATGGGCTTCACCGGCACGGACCAGGAGAACGGCCTGGTCCAGCAGTTCGGCCTGGCCCTGGACGCACGCGGCAACATCGAGCGCGACGCCTCCTACGCGACCAACGTCGACGGCGTCTTCGTCGCCGGTGACGCGGGCCGCGGGCAGTCGCTCATCGTGTGGGCCATCGCGGAGGGCCGCTCGGCCGCCCGCGGCGTGGACCGCTTCCTGACCGGCACCAGCGCCCTCCCGTACCCCGTCAAGCCGACGGACCGCTCACTGACGGTCTGACCGTCACCCCCTCCCCGCGCCCCGGCGCGGGGAGGGAAGCACGCCGGCAGGACCCCTCCCCCGGGAGGACCCCTCATACGGTCCGTACAACGGCGTACGGAATTCTGACACCGCGCCCGCCATGTCCCCGACCAGGGATGGCGGGCGCGGTGGCGTTCCGGGCCCGCCACCGGGCGGTCCGCGGGGCCGGCAGGGGGCTTGGGATACTCGTCCGATGGATGTCGAGGTAAGGGCGCCGGAGGGCGGGGACGTGGAGGTGCTCGCCGAGTTGCGGGCCGAGGTCCTGCGGGGGGATCTGGAGAGGCTCGGGCGGTACGACGAGCACCGGGTGCGGCAGCGGCTGCGGGATTCGTTCTCCGCGGAGTACTCCTCCGTACTGGTGGCGCGCGGGCAGGTGGTCGGGTGCTTCACCGTGCGGCCCGACGGGGACGGGCTGCTGCTGGAGCACTTCTACCTGGCCGCCGAGCACCAGGGCCGGGGCATAGGGTCCCGCGTGCTGCAGGGCGTTGTGGAGCGGGCCGACGCCGCCGGGGTCGACTTGCGGCTGGGCGTGCTGCGGGGGAGCGCCGCGCAGGCGCTGTACGAGCGGTACGGGTTCGCCGTCGAGGCTCAGGACGAGGTGGACGTCCTCATGGTGCGGGCGGCCACTGCCCTACCCGCGAGTATTGACTATTAGTCAATACGGGACCACGCTCGGGGCGAGCCGTCGTCTCTGGTGTGGGAGGTCATCCCGTGAGTGTCGATGAGGAACTTGGCCGATTGGGAGCGGAGTTGGGTGGCGCCACGCCTCCCGAATCCTTCAAGGGGCTGCCCGCCGGGGAGTTGGCGCGGCTCGCCCAGGCACTGAAGGCCGAGCGGGCTCGGCAGGCCGGCGGGCTGAGCGAGGCCGCCGAAGAGGCGCTCAAGCTGGTGCCCGCCCTCGCGCGCGGCGCCGTACGCAAGGTGCTGTTCCGGTGAGCCGGGCCGAGGTGGAGAAGGTCGCCAGGCTGCTGGGCGCGGCGCCCGCCGAGCTCGCGTTCCTCGGCGGGCTGCCCGACGCGGACGTACGGGCCTTCCGGGAGCAGGTCACCGCCGTGCTGAACGACCGGGCGCCCGAGATGCTCGACCGGATCGCCGCCGCGACCAAGCTGGTGCCGGCCGGGGTCGCGGCCGCCATCTCGCAGAAGGCGCTGGGCCCCCGACTGGCGGCCGCCGTCGCCGGCCGGCTGGAGGCCGGCCGCGCCGACGACATCATCGCCAAGCTGCCCGTCTCCTTCACCGCGGAGTCGTGCGCCCACCTCGACCCGAGGAGGATCGCCGGGATCGTGGACCGGCTCGACGAGGGGCTCGTCGTACGGATCGCCGTCGTCCTGGCGGACCGGGGCGACCACCTCACCATGGGGCGCTTCGTCGGCCACATGCGCGACCAGGTCCTCGGCCGGATCCTGGAACAGGTCAGCGACACCGCCGTCCTGCGCGCCGGGTTCTACGTGGACCTGCCCGAGCGGCTGCCGCGGATCCTGGAACTCATGGGCGACGACAGGCTCGGCTCGGTCGTCCGGGCCGCCGCGGCCGGCGGCCTCTGGGAGGAGGCCCTCGCCGTCGCGGCCATGGTCGGCGGCGCACAGCGGCTGCGGATCGCCCAGCTCACGGCCCGCCTCGACGGGGCCGAGCTCGATTCGCTCGTGCGGGTGACTCACGCCGAGGGGCTCTGGGAGGCGCTGCTGCCGCTCGTCGCCCTGCTCGGCGAGGAGGACCGGCTCGCGGTGGCCCGCCTCGACTCGCTGCGCGACCCGGAGGTGCTCGCCGGGGTCGTACGGGCCGTCGTGGCGACCGCGCTGTGGGGGGAGTTCCTCCCGCTGGTCGGCGTACTGCCCGAAGACGCGCGGAAGGTGGTGGCGGACGCCGCCGCCGGACTGGGCGACGCCGAACTGGACGCCCTCGTCCGCGAGGTCGACAAGCAGGACCTGTGGGAGCTGGTCCTGCCCCTGGTCGAACTCATGGAGGAGTCGGGCAAGGAGCGGATCTTCGCCCTCCCCGCCTTCGCGGACCAGCAGGACGGCTAGGCCGCGCGGCTAGGCCGTACGGGCCATCGGCCGGGCTCCTCGGCGCAGTTGAGGGGCTCCGGCGTCTGGTAACAGTGGGTCACATGCCCTCCCGTACGCTGCTCCGCTGCCTGCTGGGCGCCGCCCTGCTGGTCCCCTCCGCGGCCGCCGTCGCCGCCGTCCCGGCCCGCACGGCCCCCGGCGACGACGGCCGCACCGTCGACTACCGCGGCCTGCGCCTCTCCGTCCCCGCCGACTGGCGCATCGTCGACCTCGACCGCAACCCCGGCGCCTGCCTGCGCCTCGACCTGCCCACCCTGTACCTCGGGCACGCCGGTGCCCAGAGCGAGTGCGCCACCGGGCGCGCCGTCGCCGACCGCGCCGACACCCTGCACCTGGAGCCCCTCGACGGGGCCCCGCCGCGCGCCGACGTCCCCACGCTCGGCGTCGACGGGGGCGACGCGCTGCCCCCGTCCCGGGGCGACAGCCACGAGCTGCGGTACGCCCTGCACCGCTCCGGGGTGATGGCCACCGTCTCGTACGGGGTCGCCTCCGACGCGGTACGAGAGGTCCTGGAGCGGGGCCGTGCGGCAGGGGGCGCCGCCGCACCGGGCCCGCGCCCCGGCCCGCGCCCGGCGCCGCGCCCCGTGCTCGCCGAGCCGGCCGTCGCCGCCGGGCCAGGCGCCCGTACCGCCCAGGAGCCGTTCCGCGGCGAGGGCTTCGACGCCTGCACCGCCCCCACCCCGTACTCGATGGACACCTGGCGGGCCGAGTCGCCCTTCGGCGCGATCGGCGTCTACATCGGCGGCCGCGCCCGGGCCTGCGCCCAGCCGCAGCTCACGGCCGGCTGGGTCAGCCGCCAGACCGCGGCGGGCTGGCACCTGATGCCGATCTGGGTCGGCCCGCAGCCCTGGCGCAGCAGTAGCACCGGCCTGTCCTCCGACCCCTCCCGGGCCAACGACCAGGGCCGGGCCGAGGCCGAGGGCGCCGTGGCCGCGGCCCGGAACCTGGGCCTGGCCGAGGGCACGGTCCTCTACAACGACCTGGAGAACTACACGGACCGCGCGACCTGGGACGCCCCCGTCGTCGCCTACCTCACGGCCTGGACGGTCCGGCTGCACGAGCTGGGCTACCGCGCGGCGGCCTACGTCTCGGCGAGCTCGGGCGCCAAGGCGCTGAGCGCCCACTACGAGCAGGCCCCGCAGGCCATGCCGGACGTGCTCTGGGTGGCCCGCTGGAACGGCTCGGCCTCCGTCGGCGACGCCGACATGGGCCTGCCCCAGGGCACCCGGCAATGGGCCGGCCCGCGCCGCGCCCACCAGTTCCGCGGTGACCACGACGCCTCCTACGGCGGGGTCACGATCAACATCGACCGCAACTGGGTCGACGTCACCCCCGCCGCCTTCGGGGCCGTCGGCTTCCTCAGCTGACGGGTCCCTCAGCTGACGGGTCCCGCGGGAGCCGGATCCTCCCGCGGCGGCTCGTCGTCGTCGCCCCGGCGGACGGTGCGCATCCCGTGCGCCGGGGTCCACGAGCTGACCACCAGGTCGTCCCCCTCGACGCCGACGTGGACCACCTCCGTCAGGTCCGCGTGGAAGAGGTGGAACGGATGCGGGGAATCCGTCTCCTCCGCGTAGCGGTGCAGTTCGGGCGGGTCGACGATCTCCACCGCGAGCCCGGAGATCCGTACGTCCCCGTCCGGCATGGTCTCGCCCTCGCCGGGATTGCTGTGCAGCGCGAAGCGCGGGTCGCGCTGCAGGTCCTTGGCCTTCATCGACCCCGGCATCATGCCGAGCCACATCTCGCCGCCGCGGAAGTCGACGTTCAGCCCGGTCACCCGCGGGGAGCCGTCCTTGCGCAGGGTGGCCAGCACGTGGTGGGGGTACTGCGCGAAGCGGGCCCGGACCGCCGCCGCGAACTCCGGCTCCGCCTTCTCGAACGACGCCCAGTTGTTCTTCGTCATGCCCCCATGAAAGCGCCTGACCGGGCAGCGGCCGTTCAGGCGCGCGCCCGGCCGGCGCCCGGCCGCTGCCGGGCACTCGGGCCTGCGGGGGCGTACGGACCTGCGGACCTACGGGCGTTCGTCCGGCTCGGCGGGCGCGCCGCCGGCCACCAGTGCCTCGATGTCCTCCAGCATGGCCGCCGCGAGGTCCCGCTCCGAGGCGTAGTGGCGCTCGGCCCACTTGAGGGTGAGCGCCGGGTACGCCCACGCCGCCTCGCCCTTCGCGCTCTCCGCGTCGGCCACCGCCCGGCGGCGCATGTCCTCCGCGTACTCCTGGTGCCGTACGAGGACCTCGCGCATCTGCTCCGGCTCCAGCAGGTGGCCGAGCCACAGCCGCAGCATCGGCCCGTGCTTGAGCACCGGCGGGTCGACGGGCGCCCCGCGCGCCCATTCCCGTACGGCCGCCATGCCCTCGTCCGTGATCCGGTAGACGCGCTTGTCGCGGGTGCCGGTCTCCTGGGCGACCGTCCGGGAGGAGGCGTAGCCGGCCTGCTCCAGGCGCTTGAGCTCGCTGTAGATCTGGCTGAAGGAGGGGCTCCAGTAGAAGAAGCGCAGCGATCCGTCCGCCCACTTCTTCAGGTCGTAGCCGGAGAGCTCCTCACCGAAGGAGAGCAGTCCGAGCACCGCCCAGCCGGTCGCGGGGAGCGTGCGCCTGTTCGTGTCGTCTGCCACGCAGCGCAGTCTATGGCCGGTCGGCAACGCCCCTTCCTCCGACTGGATATGACTGCTAGAAGTATTCCTGATCAGAACACCTAGGAGGGTGGAGCCGTGACCTCACTGGCAGGGAAGGTCGTCGTCATCACCGGCGCCGGGCGCGGCCAGGGCGCGGCGGAGGCCCGGCTGTGCGCGGAGGCCGGAGCGCGGGTGGTGGTCACCGACGTACGGGAGGACGAGGGCCGGGCGGTCGCGGCGGAACTCGGCGACCAGGGGCTGTTCGTACGGCACGACGTGGCCGACGGGGCGAGCTGGGCGGAGGTCGTACGGGAGGCCGTGCGCGCCTTCGGCACGGTCTCGGCGCTGGTCAACAACGCGGCGCTGTGGCGCACGGCCCACGTCGAGCAGCAGCGGCTCGCGGACTTCGAGGCACTGCTGCGGGTCAACCTGCTGGGACCGTTCCTCGGCATCCAGGCGGTGGCCCCGCTGCTGCGGGCGGCCGGCGGCGGCTCGATCGTGAACATCTCCAGCACGGCCGGGCTCGTCGGCATCCCGGGCCACGCGGCGTACGGGTCCACCAAGTTCGGGCTCCGCGGGCTGACCCGGTCGGCGGCGCTGGACCTGGCGGGCGACCGGATCCGGGTCAACTCGGTGCACCCGGGGGCGGTCGACACCCCCATGGTGGCCGCGGCGGTCGCGGGCCGGGACTGGTCGCACGTCCCGCTGGGCCGGATGGGACGGCCTGAGGAGGTCGGGGAGCTGGTCCTCTTCCTCTGCTCGGACGCGTCCTCGTACGTCACGGGCGCGGAGTTCACCGTGGACGGCGGCATGACGACCGCCTGACGGCCGACTGCTGCCCGTCCTCGCCATATCCGCTGGCCAGAGCCCCTCCCCGCGCCGTAGCGTCAGGCGCATGTCCACGACCCCGACCCCGACCACCACCCTCTGGCGCCCGACAGGCCCCGTCGAGCTCGACCTCGTCCGCGCCCTCGGCTTCCGGGCCTGGCCGCCGCGGCTGCCCGAGCAGCCGATCTTCTACCCCGTCCTCGACGAGGACTACGCGATCCGCATCGCCCGCGACTGGAACGTCAAGCACGACGGCGCGGGTTTCGTGACGCGCTTCGAGGTCGACACCGCCTTCCTGTCCCGCTACCCGGTCCAGCAGGCCGGCGGCGAGACGATCCTGGAGCTGTGGGTCCCGGCGGAGGAGCTGGACGAGTTCAACGCGCACATCGTCGGCCGGATCGAGGTCGTGCGCGAGTTCCGCTGAAACCGGGGCGCCCCGCGTTCGGCCCGGCGGCGCACCCGCGCTACCGCACCCGCGCCCCGAGGACCGCCGCGCGGCACTGCGCGGGCGTGCCCCACGCGTCGCGCAGCGGGCGGGCCTTGCGCAGCCACAGGGAGAGGTCCAGCTCCTGGGTGTAGCCGACCGCGCCGTGCAGTTGGAGCGCCGTCATGGCCGACGCGTACGCCGCCTCGCCGGCGGTGAGCTTCGCCGCCGCGACATCGCCCGCCTCCAGGGACAGGCCCGCCGCCCACAGCAGCGGCCGGGCGAACTCCAGCCCGAGCAGCGTGTCCGCCAGCCGGTGCTTGACCGCCTGGAAACCACCGATCGGCGTGCCGAACTGCGTGCGCTGCTTCGCGTACTCCACCGTGCGGGCCAGGAGTGCCTCGCCGATGCCGAGGCACTGGGCGGCCGTCAGCAGCCGTGCCCAGCGGCCGGCCGACTCCGCCGCCGCCACCACCCGCGGGCCCGCCGCGAGGAGCTCACCTCCGGGAGCCGGCAGAGACAGCCGCCGCGCCGGGTCCGTGGACGCCAGGAGCCCGCCCGGGCCGTCGCCCGCCAGCCGGAGCTCACCCGCCTGCGACACGGCGAAGCGGTACGTCGCCGCGTCGGCGTCCAGGGCGTACGGGGACCCGCCCGGCAGGGTCAGCGTCGCCGAGGCCTCGCCCGCCACGAGACCCGGGAGGAACCGCTTCGCCAGCGCCCCGTCGCCCAGCTCGGACAGCAGGACCGAGGCGGCCGCCGTCTCCACCACGGGCCCCGGCACCCCCGCCCGGCCCAACTCGACGAAGCCGAGCGACAGTTCCAGCGGCAGCAGCCCGGCCCCGTCGTACGCCTCGTCCGCGGCCAGGGCGAACAGCCCCGTCCGTGCCAGCCGCCCCCACAGCGCCCGCCCCGGGCCGTGGTCCCCGGAGCCCCAGGCCCGTACCGCCGCGGGGACGTCCGCGGCTCCGAGCAGGTCGTGCAGCGTACGGGCGAAGTCCGACTGTTCCCCGGTCGGCAGGAAGTGCATCAGCGGCGGCCCTTCGGGAGGCCGAGCAGCCGCTCGGCGATGATGTCGCGCTGGATCTCGTTCGTCCCCGCGTAGATCGGCCCGGCAAGCGAGAAGATCCACGGCTCGGCCCATTCGCCCTCCGCGAGCTCCGCGTCCGGCCCCAGCAGGTCGAGTGCCGTCTCGTGCAGGGCGATGTCGTACTGCGACCAGAACACCTTGTTCAGGCTGGACTCGGCGCCGATGGTCGCGCCCGCCGCGAAGCGGGAGGCGCCCGCCCAGGTGAACAGCTCGTAGGCGCGCGCCCCGACCACCGCGTCCGCCACCCGGTCCCGCAGCGCCGTGTCGGACGGATCGCCCGCCGTCCGCCACAGCGACACCAGCCGGTCCGCGGCGGCCAGGAACCGGCCGGGGGAGCGCAGGGTGAGCCCGCGCTCGTTGCCGGTGGTCGACATCGCGATCCGCCAGCCCTGGCCCGGCTCCCCGATCACGTCCGCGTCCGGTACGAACACCTCGTCCAGGAACAGCTCCGCGAAGGCCGGCTTGCCGTCGAGCCGCCCGATGGGCCGCACCGTCACCCCCGGCGCACGCAGGTCGAACATCAGATACGTCAGCCCCTGGTGCGGCTTCGGGGCCTCGGGATCCGTGCGGAAGATGCCGAACGCCCGGTCCGCGAAGGCCGCCCGCGAGGACCAGGTCTTCTGCCCGGACAGCAGCCAGCCGCCCTCGGTGCGCACCGCCCGCGCCTTCAGTGAGGCCAGGTCGGAGCCCGACTCCGGCTCGGACCAGGCCTGTGCCCAGATCACCTCGCCGCTCGCCATGGACGGCAGCACCCGGGCCCGCTGCTCCGCCGTCGCGTGGTCGAAGAGGGTAGGTGCGAGCAGGTTGATGCCGTTCTGGGAGACCCGGCCGGGCGCGCCCGCCGCCCAGTACTCCTCCTCGAAGACCAGCCACCGCTCAAGGTCCGCGCCCCGGCCCCCGTACTCCTCGGGCCAGGACACCACCGACCAGCGGTCGGCGTGCAGCAGGGCCTCCCACTCCCGGTGGGCCGCGAAGCCCTCCGCGGTCTCCAAGGAGGGCAGGGGCGCGGCGGGCACGTGCGCGGCCAGCCAGGCCCGCGCCCGCTCCCGGAAGGCCTCCACCTCCGCCGAATGGGTGAGATCCATCAGGTGTTCGCCTCCTTCGGGGCGGCGATGGCGACGCCGCATGCGCACATCCTTCCCTAACAAGTGTTTGGTAGGTTAACGTACGGCCATGAGCAGCGTCGAGGACCAAGGAGGTACGGGCATGAACCCGCCCGAGTACACCGCCGGGCACGGCCTGCTGACGGGCCGCGCGGCCGTCGTCACCGCCGCCGCCGGCGCCGGGATCGGCGGAGCCACCGCCCGCCGCTTCCTGGAGGAGGGCGCCCGCATCGTCATCGGCGACGCGCACGCCCGGCGCCTGAAGGAGACCGAGGACGCGCTCGCCGCCGAATTCGGCGCCGACCGCGTCACCTCCCTCCCGTGCGACGTCACCGACGAGGAGCAGGTGCGGGCCCTTTTCGCACTCGCCGAACAGACCCACGGCGGCCTCGACATCATCGTCAACAACGCCGGACTCGGCGGGACCGCCGACCTCGTCGACATGACCGACGAGCAGTGGGGCAAGGTCCTCGACGTCACCCTGAACGGCACCTTCCGCTGCACCCGCGCCGCACTGCGCTCCCTGAAGGCGTCCGGCCGGGGCGGGGTCGTCGTCAACAACGCCTCCGTCGTCGGCTGGCGCGCCCAGACGGGCCAGGCCCACTACGCCGCAGCCAAGGCCGGGGTGATGGCACTGACCCGCTGCGCGGCGCTGGAGGCGGCCGAGTTCGGCGTACGGGTCAACGCCGTCGCCCCGAGCCTGGCCATGCACCCGCACCTGGCGAAGGTCACCAGCGAGGAACTGCTGCGCGAACTGACCGCCCGTGAGGCCTTCGGCAGGTACGCCGAGCCCTGGGAGGTGGCCAACGTCATCGTCTTCCTGGCCAGCGGCTACTCCTCGTACATGACGGGCGAGACCGTGTCGGTCAGCAGCCAGCGCGCGTAGGCCGAGAATGGACGCGTGCCAACCAACGAGCCGATGCAGAAGAAGAAGCCGCAGGTGACGGCCTCGCCCGAGCGCCGTCGAGAACTCCTCGCCACCGCCGCCGAGGTCTTCGCCGCGCAGGGCTACAACGCCACCACCGTCCGCAAGATCGCAGACGCCGCCGGCATGCTCGCCGGCAGCCTCTACTACCACTTCGATTCCAAGGAATCGATGCTCGACGAGATCCTCTCGGCCTTCCTGAACGAGCTGTGGCAGGGCTACGACACCGTCCTCGCCGCGGGCCTCGGCCCCAGGGAGACCATCGAGGCCCTCGTCACCGAGTCCTTCCGGGAGATCGACCGGCACCGCGCCGCCGTCGCGATCTACCAGAAGGAGTCCCGGCACCTGTCGGTCCAGCCCCGCTTCCACTACCTCTCCGACTCGCAGCAGAAGTTCGAGAAGGCGTGGCTGGGGACGCTGGAGCGAGGGGTCGCCGCCCAGGTCTTCCGCGCCGACCTCGACATCCGCCTCACCTACCGCTTCGTGCGCGACACGGTGTGGGTGGCGGCGTCCTGGTACCGGCCCGGCGGCCGGCACAGCCCCGAGGAGATCGCCCGCCAGTACCTGTCGATGGTGCTGGACGGGATCGCCGTACGCACCTGACCCGGAAACCCCGAGGAGTCCCGATGCCCGAGGCCTACATAGTCGAAGCGGTACGCACCCCCGTGGGGCGGCGCAAGGGGGGCCTGTCGGCGGTCCACCCGGCCGACCTCGGCGCGCACGTCCTGAAGGCGCTGGTCGAGCGGTCCGGGGTGGACCCGGCCGCGGTGGAGGACGTGGTCTTCGGCTGCCTCGACACGGTGGGGCCGCAGGCGGGGGACATCGCCCGCACGGCGTGGCTGGCGGCGGGCCTGCCGGAGGAGGTGCCCGGGGTCACCATCGACCGCCAGTGCGGGTCCTCGCAGCAGGCGGTGCACTTCGCGGCGCAGGGCGTCATGTCCGGCACGCAGGACCTGGTGGTCGCGGGCGGCACCCAGAACATGTCGATGATCCCGATCGCCTTCGCGTCGCGGCAGGCGGCGGAGCCGCTGGGCTTCGCACAGGGCCCGTACGCGGGGTCGGCGGGCTGGCGGGAGCGGTACGGCGACGCCCCGGTGAACCAGTTCCACGGCGCGCAGCTCATCGCCGAGAAGTGGGGGATCTCCCGGCAGGACATGGAGCGCTTCGCGCTCTCCAGCCACCTGCGGGCGATCCGCGCGATCGACGAGGGCCGTTTCGAGCGGGAGATCGTGCCGTACGGGGGGGTGGCGGCGGACGAGGGCCCGCGCCGCGACACCACCCTCGAAAAGATGGCGACCCTGAAGCCGGTCCTCGAAGGCGGCACCATCACGGCGGCGGTCTCCTCCCAGGTCTCGGACGGTGCGGCGGCGATGCTGCTGGCCTCCGAGCGGGCGGTACGAGAGCACGGCCTGCGCCCGCGCGCCCGCATCCACCACCTCTCGGTGCGCGGCGAGGACCCGATCCGCATGCTGTCGGCGCCGATCCCGGCCACGGCGTACGCGCTGAAGAAGACGGGCATGTCCCTGGCCGACATCGACCTGGTGGAGATCAACGAGGCCTTCGCCCCGGTGGTCCTGGCCTGGCTGAAGGAGACGGGCGCGGACCCGGAGCGGGTGAACGTCAACGGCGGCGCGATCGCCCTCGGCCACCCGCTGGGCGCGACGGGCGTGAAGCTGATGACGACGCTGCTGCACGAACTGGAACGAACGGGCGGCCGCTACGGCCTCCAGACCATGTGCGAGGGCGGCGGCCAGGCCAACGTGACGATCATCGAGCGCCTGTAGCCCCGGCCTGGAGCGACGCCCGGCGGCCGGCGGCCGGCGCAGGTCGCCGAAGCCCGTGAGGCCCCCGGGCCGAGCGGTGCGAGGGGGCCGTGGGGGAGGGGACCATGTGCGAGGGCGGCGGCCAGGCCAACGTGACGATCGTCGAGCGCCTGTAGCCCCGGCTGCGCCGTCCGGGTGAATCTGTGCGCCGGGTGGACACCGCCCCGGCGGGGGAGGGGGGCGTTCTCGGCTCGGGCGGGGTGGGACTTCCCGGGGGCCGCGCCGCCCCCGCCGGGGTGGGGGCGAGGTGCGGGTCACATGGTCGCCGCCACCGCCCCCGACCGACGTGTGCTAGCTTAGAGGCGTTGCAGTTGTGGTACCCATGAACTTTATGTGCGCCTGACGGGAATGTTCCTCAGGCGCTTTTATTGTTTTGCCGGAATCTCCGGATGGGGCCCTTTGCCGCCTATTCAGGAGATTTAAAATGGCACTTGGCACCGTGAAGTGGTTCAACTCGGAAAAGGGCTTCGGCTTCATCGAGCAGGACGGTGGCGGCCCGGACGTCTTCGCCCACTACTCGAACATCGCCACCCAGGGCTTCCGTGAGCTCAACGAGGGCCAGCGCGTGTCCTTCGACGTCACCCAGGGCCAGAAGGGCCCCCAGGCGGAGAACATCCTCCCCGCCTAAGGCATTCAACACGCCGGGGTCCGCACCGAACAGGTGCGGGCCCCGGCGTGTCTGCTGTTTCGACCAATTGTTTTACCTGCCGGTTTCAGGAGGGCTTTCTCGCATGACCAGCTCCAGCTCCGCACGACCCAGCCGCCGCCCCACCCGGGGTCGAGGTGCGGCCCAGGGACGTCCGAAGGCTGGCGCGGGACGGCAGAAGTCCGCCCCCGTGGCCAGGCCCCAAGAATTCACCATGCCCGAACCGCTGACCCCGGCCCTGCCGCCGGTCGCCGCGTTCGAGGACATGGACATGCCCGAGGCGCTGCTGAAGACCCTCGCCGCCCAGGGCGTCACCGAGCCGTTCCCGATCCAGGCCGCGACGCTGCCGAACTCGCTCGCCGGCCGTGACCTGCTCGGCCGCGGCCGTACCGGCTCCGGCAAGACCCTGGCCTTCGGCCTGGCCCTGCTGGCCCGTACCGCCGGCCGCCGCGCGCAGCCCAAGCAGCCCCTCGCGCTGGTCCTCGTACCGACCCGCGAGCTCGCGCAGCAGGTCACCGACGCCCTGGCCCCCTACGCCACGTCCGTCAACCTGCGCATCGCGACCGTCGTCGGCGGCATGTCGATCAACCGGCAGTCCGGCGCCCTGCGCCGCGGCGCCGAGGTGCTCGTCGCCACCCCCGGCCGTCTGAAGGACCTCATCGACCGCGGTGACGCCGACCTCTCCCAGGTCGCCATCACGGTCCTCGACGAGGCCGACCAGATGACCGACATGGGCTTCATGCCGCAGGTCACGGCGCTGCTCAAGCAGGTCGAGGCCGACGGTCAGACCATGCTGTTCTCGGCGACCCTCGACAAGAACATCGACAAGCTCGTCAAGATGTTCCTGACCGACCCGGTCGGCCACTCCGTCGACCCCTCGGCCGGCGCGGTCACCACCATGGAGCACCACGTCCTGTACGTCATGGACGAGACCGACAAGAAGGCCGTGGCGACGCGTATAGCCGCTCGCGACGGCCGGGTGATCATGTTCGTCGACACCAAGCGCGGGGTCGACCGCATGGTCAAGAAGCTCCTCGCGGACGGCGTCCGCGCCTCCGGTCTGCACGGCGGGCGCTCGCAGCCGCAGCGCAACCGCACGCTGGACTGGTTCAAGACGGGCGAGGTCACCGCGCTGGTCGCCACCAACGTGGCCGCCCGCGGCATCCACATCGACGACCTCGACCTCGTCGTCAACGTGGACCCGCCCACCGACCACAAGGACTACCTGCACCGCGGCGGCCGTACCGCCCGCGCCGGCGAGTCCGGCAGCGTGGTCACCCTGGTGCTGCCCGACCAGAAGCGCGACATGACGCGTCTGATGTCGGACGCCGGGATCTCCCCGCGCACCGCGCAGATCAAGTCCTCCGACGAGGAGCTGTCCCGGCTGACCGGCGCCAAGGAGCCCTCGGGCATCCCCGTGGTCCTGGACGTGCCGCAGCCGACCCCGCCGCGCCAGCGCTCCGCCGGCCAGGCCGGTGGCGGATCCGGCGGCGCCCGCCGCCGCTCGGGCGGTCCGCGTACGGGCTCCGGTACGGGCGCTGCCCCGGCCGCCGGTGGTGGCCGCGGCCGCCGCTCCGGTGGCGGCAGCGCCGGCCAGGCCCCCGCGTCCGGGTCGGGCCAGGCCCGCCGGGGCCAGGGCGGCCAGGGTGGCGGGGCCGCGGGTTCCGGCGAGCGCGGCCGTCGTACTGGTGGCGCCCCCTCCGGCGGTGCGGCCGGGGCTTCGTCCCGCAGCCGGGTCGGCCAGGCCGGCCAGGGCCGCCGCCGCTCGGCCTGACGCCATGCGGCAGTAGCAGACACACGAGGACGCCGGGCAGCGCACATGCGCCGCCCGGCGTTCTCGCGTGTGCGGGGACGGTCAGCGGACCATCTTGGCCTGGAGCTTCGCCAGGGTCCGCAGGTCCAGGCCGAGGCCGTTCGTCAGGTAGCCGTAGAAGCTGCCGTAGTCGGCCTCGATCTGCGCGGTCGCCGCGTCCAGGTAGTCCTGGCGGACCTCCTGGAGCGGGATCAGCAGGTCCGGGTTCTGCATCCGGCCGGACTGCTTCAGCCCGGCCCGGACCTGGGCGTCGTAGGCGGCGCGGAAGGTGTTCGACGCCAGGTAGTCGCCCGCGGCCGCGCTCTCGGGGACGGCCAGGGAGCGCAGCAGCACGTAGCTGATCCACCCGGTCCGGTCCTTGCCGGAGGTGCAGTGGTAGAGGAGCGGTCCCTGCCGCTCGTCCGCGGCCTCCCGCACGGTGGCCGCGAACTGCGCCCGGTTCTCGGGGCTGGTCACGAAGGTGCGGTAGATGTCGCGCATGTAGGCCTCGGCGCGGCCGCCGCCGAGCATCTGCTCCTGCTTCACGGGGTCGGCGCTGGAGATCGCCCCGACCAGGGTCCCGTACAGGCCGAGGTCGCTGATCGGGCGGGAGGTGGGGGCCAGGCCGGCCGGCAGCCGGTCGGCGCCGTCGTACTGGAGCTCCATCGGGATGCGGAAGTCGACGACCTTCGTGAGGCCCAGACCGGAGACGGTGGTGATGTCCGCTGCGGTCAGCTTGCTCAGTGCGTCGGAGCGGTAGACCAGTCCCTGGCGGACCTGACCGCCGGTCCAGGTGCGGTATCCGCCCAGGTCGCGGACGTTGACCGCGCCTTGGAGGGGGATCTGGCGAATCGTTTCTGCTTGTTGGTGGTGCCGGGCGGCGGCGGGCACGGCCGCGGGCGCGGCGTACGCGGCGGCGGGCAGCGCCCCGATGGCGAGCGCGGAAGAGAGCACCGCGGTCGCCAGGCGGATTCGGACACGGCTCATCGGTGGCAACTCCTGTGGAGGAGAAGGTGGATCACCCTGCTGGTGGCAGGGTGCGGAACGCGTGCAGTGCTTCGAGTGCCTGTTGTGCCTCGGCCATGACGCGGCTGACGAGCTCCGCACAGGAAGGCAGATCCTCGATCACCCCCGCGACCTGGCCCGATGCCATGACGCCGAGGTCCGTACGGCCCTCGACCATGGACGCCTTGAGGAGCATCGGGGTGTTCGCGGCAAGCAGCACCTGGCTCCACGACAGGTCCTTGCCGTGCTTCATCGCCAGACCCTCGCGGACCATCCGCGACCAGGTCAGCCCGGAGATCCTGCGGAAGCCGGCCGCGTGCCGCACCGCGCGGACCAGCGCCCGGGCGCGGCCCGCCCGCTCCAGCGACTCGACCAGTTCGCTGCGCAGCATCCGGTGCGGCAGGCCGTCCACGGCCGTCGTCACCATCACGTCCTTGACCGTGGCCCTGAGGTACTCGGCCTTGACCGCGTCCGGGACGGTGGAGTCGGAGGTCAGCAGGAACCGCGTGCCCATCGCGATGCCGGCGGCCCCGTACGAGAGCGCCGCGACCAGGCCGCGCCCGTCGCAGAACCCGCCGGCCGCGACCACCGGGATGTCCACCGCGTCCACCACCTGGGGCAGCAGCACGGTCGTGGCCACGTCGCCGGTGTGACCGCCGCCCTCGCCGCCCTGCACGATCACCGCGTCGGCGCCCCAGGCCGCGACCTTCTCCGCGTGCCGCCGGGCCCCGATGGACGGGATCACGACCACGCCCGCGTCCTTGAGCCGTGCGATCAGCTCCTTGGACGGGGCCAGGGCGAAGGAGGCGACCCGTACGCCCTCGTCGATGATCAGCTGCGCCCGCTCGGCGGCGTCGCCGGCGTCCGCGCGCAGATTGACCCCGAAGGGGGCGTCCGTACGGGACTTGACCTCCCGGACCGCCGAGCGCAGCTGCTCCGTGGTCATCGTGGCCGAGGCCAGGATGCCGAGCGCGCCCGCGCCCGCCGCCGCGGACACCAGCCGGGGGCCGGCGACCCAGCCCATGCCCGTCTGCACGATCGGGTAGCGGGTCCCGACCAGTTTCGTGAATGCCGTCTCCATGGCCTCAGGCCCGTACTTCGCGCTCGCGCAGGCCCTTGGGGTCGATGACCTCGCGGATCAGCCGCAGCTCCTCGGTGGTCGGCTCGCGCGTGTACGGGACCTCCTCGGCGACGGCCAGTTCGAAACCGGTGGCCGCCCGGACCTGCTCGACCGTGACCCCCGGATGCACGGACGCGAGCCGCATGCAGTGGCCGGGGCCGGAGAAGTCGAAGACGCCCAGATCGCTGACCACCCGCGGGAGCCGGTGGAAGCGGGTCACCCCGGCCGCCTCCGCGCGGTCGTGGCCCACCCCGCAGACCATGTCGACGCGCTCGACGAAGACCCGGGTGGAGTGCTTGGGGATCCAGTAGCTCACCGGGTTGTTCAGGGTGTTCGCCGGAGCCCCGCGCACCCCCAGGAGCTGACGGGCCGGCCGCTCCCAGTCCCCGATGCAGGAGATGTTCTGGTTGCCGAACCGGTCGATCTGGCTGGCGCCCATCATCACGTGCCGCCGCCCGCCGGTGACCATCGTCAGGTGGCGCCGGTACGGGAGCCAGCCCTCGGCCGTGCCGTCGAGCCCGACGAGCATGGCCTCGCCGTCGGTCAGCAGCAGGTCGGGGGAGAAGGTCCGCTTGGCCAGCCGCGCCCCGAAGGAGGGCACGAGGCCCATCGGGCTGGCGAGCACCTCGCCGTTGTCGCGCCAGGCCTCGGCGCAGGCGATCACGCAGTACTCCGCACGGCTCGTCACTGCTGCTCCTCGTGCCAGGCCCGGACGGCCCGTTGGTAGTCGTGCTCGCCCGCGCCGGACAGGAAGCGCTCGGCGAACTCGGGCCAGGGGGTGGTCGCGTACAGCTTCTGGAAGGGCTCGTCGCGCCCGTAGTCGGGGACGCAGGAGGTGAAGTGCGCCCCGTTCGGGGTCTCGACGACCCCGGTGACGGAGTGCCGGCTGACCAGGAGGGACTGCGGGGGGCCGGACTTGGAAAGCTCGGCGGTCTCCACGAGCTGCTCGCAGGAGACGTACGCGGCGTCGGCGGCCTCGCAGAACAGGTCGTCGAAGTACGGGTCCGGGCCCAGGTACTGGGCGTTGCCGAGCCGGTCGGCGCGGTTGAGGTGGACCAGGGCGGCGTCCAGGCGCAGGGCCGGGACGGCGACGAACTCCTCGCCGTCGGCGTAGGGGGAGGTGACGGTGCGCAGCTCGGGGTTGACCCGCATGACGTCGGAGCCGAGGCCGGCGCGGACGGGGAGGAAGGGGAGCCGGTTCGCGGCGGCGTGCAGGCCCCACATGAACATGGCCTCGTCGAGCTCGGTGAGGGTGAAGGCGGCGCGCTCGCGGGCGGCCCGGAAGTGCGGCTCCAGGGGGATGGAATCGAGCGTCGCGAAGGGGGCGACGAGCTTTCGGATCCGGCCCGCGGCGGCGAGCAGCCCGACGTCGGGGCCGCCGTAGGAGACCACGGTGAGATCGGTGATCTCGGAGCGGAGCAGTGCCCGCACCAGGGCCATGGGCTTGCGCCGGGACCCCCAGCCGCCGATGCCGATGGTCATCCCGCTGCGCAACTGCCCGACCACCTCTTCGGGGGTCATGCTCTTGTCCGTCATGCCGTTCCTCCCTGTCCCTTCCCGAAGGTGTCGCGGACCCGGTCGGCGACGCCGCTGAGGTTGGCCTCGAAGGTGAACCCCTGCTCGAAGCGGTAGCTGCGGCGTACGTCGACGGGGTCGATGCCGTTGATGGCCGCCTTGGCCAGCCTCAGCAGGTAGCCGTCCTTCTTCGCGATCTCGGCGGCGAGCTCCAGGGCGGCGGGGCGCAGTTCCGCGCGCGGGACCACCTTCCACACCGAGCCGTGGGCGTGCAGTTCGGCGGCGGTCGCGGTGCGCGAGGTGTAGTAGAGGGTGCGCATCAGGTGCTGGGGGACCAGGCGGGCCAGGTGGGTGGCCGCGCCGAGCGCGCCCCGGTCCAGCTCGGGCAGCCCGAAGGTCGCGTCGTCGGAGGCCACGATGGCGTCGGCGTTGCCGACCAGGCCGATGCCGCCGCCCAGGCAGAACCCGTTCACGGCCGCGACGACCGGCACCTCGCACTCGTAGACGGCGGCGAAGGCCTCGTAGCAGCCCCGGTTGGCACCGATCAGCGAGGCGTGGCCGGTGTCGCGCTGCATCTCCTTGATGTCGACGCCGGCGTTGAAGCCGCGGCCCTCGGCGGCCAGGACGACGCACCGGGTCTCGGGGTCGCGGCCGGCCGCGCGCAGCGCGTCGGCGAGGTCGTACCAGCCCTGTACGGGGAGCGCGTTGACGGGCGGGAAGTCGACTGTGACGAGTGCGATGCCCTTGTCGGGGCTGGAGGTGGAGACACCCATGAGCGGATCAGCTACCTTTCCACCAAACATTTGTTAGGTGAGGAAGGTAGCAGCCGATGGAGCTCAACGGGAGGGTTGTCGTCGTCACCGGCGGAACCCGGGGCGTCGGCGCCGGGATCGCGAAGTCGTTCCTCGCGGCGGGGGCCCAGGTCGTGGTCTGCGCCCGGCGGCCACCGGACGCGCCGGTGGCCGCCGGGGGCCGCGAAGCCTCCTTCACGGCCGTCGACCTGCGCGACCCGGCCGCCGTGCAGGGGTTCTTCGAGGCCGTACGGACCCGGTACGGGCGGCTCGACTGCCTGGTGAACAACGCGGGCGGGACCCCGTACCGGCTCCTGGGGGAGGGCGGGGCGGAGCGGCACGCACGGGTCGTCGAGCTCAACCTGCTCGCCCCGATGACGGCCTCGCTGGCCGCCTACCCGTGGCTGCGCGAGGCGGGCGGCTCGGTCGTGATGATCGGCAGCGTCAGCGGCACCCGGCCCTCGCCGGGCACGGCGGCGTACGGGGCGGCGAAGGCGGCCCTGGAGAACCTGGCCCGCTCCATGGCCGTGGAGTGGGCCCCCGAGGTACGGGTGAACTCGCTGGTCCTGGGCATGGTGCGGACCGAGCTGTCCCACCTGCACTACGGGGACGAGGCGGGCATCGCGGCGGTCGGCGCGACCGTCCCGCTGGGGCGGCTGGCCGAGCCCTCCGACGTCGGCGACGCGGCGGTGTTCCTCGCCTCCGACCGGGCGGCGTACGTGAGCGGGGCGAGCCTGCTGGTGCACGGGGGCGGGGAGCGCCCGGCGTTTTTGGATGCGGCAACTGTGAACAGGGAGAGCTGACATGGGCATTGCTGAAGGCCGGGTGGTCATCGTGACGGGCGCGGGGCGGGGGCTGGGCCGGGCCCACGCCCTGGCCTTCGCGGCGCAGGGGGCCCGGGTCGTCGTCAACGACCTCGGCGTCGGCCTCGACGGGCTGCCGGGCCCGGACGGCCCGGCGGCGCAGGTCGTCGCCGAGATCCGGGCGCTGGGCGGCGAGGCCGTGGCGCACGGCGGGGACATCGCGACGACCGAGGGCGCGGCCTCCCTCGTGGCGGCGGCCCTCGACGCCTACGGCCGGCTCGACACCCTGGTCAACAACGCGGGCTTCCTGCGCGACCGGATGCTCGTCAACCTCGACGAGGACGACTGGGACGCGGTGATGCGGGTCCACCTCAAGGGGCACTTCCTGCCGCTGAAGCACGCGGCGGCCTGGTGGCGGGCGGAGGCGAAGGCGGGCCGCCAGGCGGCGGCCCGGGTCGTCAACACCTCCTCCGGGGCAGGGCTGCTGGGCTCCGTGGGACAGGGCAACTACAGCGCGGCCAAGGCGGGCATCCTCGGCATGACCCTGGTCGCCGCCGCCGAGATGGGCCGCTACGGGGTCCAGGTCAACGCCATCGCCCCGGCGGCGCGGACCCGGATGACCGAGCAGACCTTCGCGCAGACGATGACGGCGCCGGCCGCGGGGGAGTTCGACGCGATGGCCCCGGAGAACGTGTCCCCGCTGGTGGTCTGGCTCGGCTCCGACGCCTCGGCCGGGGTCACCGGCCGGGTCTTCGAGGCGGAGGGCGGCCGGATCACGGTGATGGAGGGCTGGCGCCCGGGCCCCACCGCCGACCGGGGCGCGCGGTGGACCCCGGCGGAGGCGGGGGAGGCGGCGGCGAAACTCCTCGCGGCCGCCGAGCCGCCGCACCCGGTGTACGGGGCGCGCTGACGGCCTGACCGGGGGAAACCGGGGGAAAGGCGCCGGGCCCGGCCCCCTGGCGAGGGGTCGGGCCCGGATCCCTGACTCGTGCGATGAGGTATCACTACCCACTGCGTCCACTCACTGAACCGCAGTAACCCGGAGGTGTCTGCGCGGGAGTGCGTTCAGGAGAGCTTGCCGCCGTAGTCCGGGAGCTTGACGGTGCGTTCGGCGTGGCCGCCGACGAGGTCGCTCTCGTTGTTGCCGATGTTCGCGATGATCGTGTAGCCGCGCGCCTCGATCTCGGCCCGCTTGGCCGTCTTGTACGCGCTGACCTGGCCGAACAGCGCGGGCAGGTCCCGGACGTAGAGCCCCGAGACCGGGTAGCCGACGGCCTTGAGGTTGCGCTCGGTCAGGGAGTACACGATCCCGGGCCGGGCGGTGACGAAGAAGATCGCCACCCCGCGGTCGTTCGCGTACCGGGTCAGCTCGCGCACCTTGGCGATCGCGGGGGTCGGGAAGGTCCAGAACCAGTGGAAGTCCGTCTCCAGCGACGAGTTGTCGATGTCGAGGACGATCGCGGGCCGCTCACCGGCCGGCGCGGCGGCGATGCGCGCCTCGATCGCGGGGCGCGCCGCGTCGATGACGGTGGCGACGTCGCGCTGCCAGGTGGCGTAGTCGATGCCGAGGATCGCGGCATTGCCGCCGGGGGCGGATGCGCTCGCGCTCACCCCGGCAGGCGTGGCGGCGGGGGCGGCCTGGGCGGCGGCGGCCGGGACCAGCGCCAGGACGGCGGTCGCGGCGGCCACGGCGGTGGCGGTGCGGGTCGAACGGGTGCGGCGGGTGCTGCGCATGGGGGGACGCTCCTCGGTCACATTGGCATGTACGCGACCAGAGTGGACAGTGATCGCCCCCATGTCTACTGGCTGGTAAGTAACTTTTCGTGGCCGGGTGGTGAACCCCCGCTACGTATCGCATTCCAGGACGGTGCGGCACAGCCCGCACCGGGCCCGGACGGGGCCGCGCACCGGCAGGCGCAGGCGCTGCTCGCACACCGGGCAGGGGAAGCTCACCCGCAGGCCGGCGCCGTGCCCCTCGAAGCGGTACGCCGCTGCGCTCCCGGGGGCGGAGGTGGCGGGCCCGGCGGACCCGGCGGTCGCGGCTGCCCGGCGGTCCCTGGCGTAGCGGCGGCGCTCGGTGCGGCCTGCCGCGGCCAGCGGAGCCCGGCGCAGGTCCCGGGCGGCCAGTGCGCGGCCGCGCACGTAGGCCTCGTACGCCTGCGGGCTGGTGAACCAGGCGGAGAGGTCCTCGCCGAACAGGCTTCCGCGCTTGGCCAGGACGTAGCCGAACTCCTCCGGGGTGAGGTAGCCGAGCTTCTGGTGGGTGAGCGCGTCCTCGCGGTAGGCGTCGAGCAGCAGCCAGCCGGCGCCGAGGTAGGCGGCGGCGGTGTCGGTGAGGATCTCGTCGGCCGCGGTGGTGGGCAGGCGCAGATCCAGCCGGTGCAGCAGGACGTGCGTGACCTCGTGGGCCAGCGCGGCGGCAAGGTCGCGGCGGTGGGTGCGGAAGCGGTCGTTGACCTCGATGAAGTACTCCGGTCCGGCGGCCAGTTCCACGGTCGCCGCCTCCGCCATCGGCCGGAAGCCGACCACCATGCGGGCGTCGGGCAGCCGCAGCGCGCGGACCATCGCGGAGGCCACCCGGTGCGCGCCGAGGTGGAGGTCCTCGGTGTCGTCGAAGGCCGCGTCGGCGGGGTCGAAGGGGGCCGCGTAGGCGAGGACGCCCTCGTAGGAGAGCCGCCGCAGCAGTGTGGTGATCGAGGCGCGTACGGCGTCCAGGTGTGGAAATCCGTGCTGGATCGGGCTGTTGTGCCTGCTGTTCTGCGTCATACGGGCCTCCCCGCGGCAAACCCTGGCGCCGGCGCCCGAAGTTGTCCGAAAACGCGTTCTTGTTCTCCCTCGCGTGGGCGGTGTGACATGGACGCGTCATTTACCCGATGACGCGCACGGCCCAACCCCCCACGAAAGGCAGTGTGTCGACTGTGTCCACCCTTGCCCGATTCCTCAAGCGCACCCTCGCCGTCGGAGCCGTCGCCCTCGCGGCCGTCAGCCTCCAGCCCGCGGGCGCCACGGCATCCCCCGTACCCGTCGTCGGCGGCACCCGCGCCGCCCAGGGCGAGTTCCCCTTCATGGTCAGGCTCTCCATGGGCTGCGGCGGCGCCCTCTACACCCAGCAGATCGTCCTCACCGCCGCGCACTGCGTCAGCCGCTCCGGCAACAACACCACCATCACCGCCACCGCCGGAGTCGTCGACCTCAACAGCTCCAGCGCCATCAAGGTCAAGTCCACCAAGGTGCTCCAGGCCCCCGGCTACAACGGCACCGGCAAGGACTGGGCCCTGATCAAGCTCGCCAAGCCGATCAACCTGCCCACCCTCAAGATCGCCGAGACCAAGCAGTACGACAACGGAACCTTCACCGTCGCCGGCTGGGGCGCCACCCGCGAGGGCGGCGGCCAGCAGCGGTACCTGCAGAAGGCCACCGTCCCCTTCGTCTCGGACGCCGACTGCCAGGGCGCGTACGGCAGCTCCCTCGTCCCCAGTGAGGAGATCTGCGCCGGCTTCCTGGACCAGGGCGGCGTCGACACCTGCCAGGGCGACTCCGGCGGCCCGATGTTCCGCCGCGACAGCGCGAACGCCTGGATCCAGGTCGGCATAGTCAGCTGGGGCGAGGGCTGCGCCCGGCCCGACTACCCCGGCGTCTACACCGAGGTCTCCACCTTCGCCGCCGCGATCAAGAGCGCGGCCGCCGGCCTCTGAGCCCGTCTCGTCCTTCCGGCCCCCGAGATCCGGGCCGGAAGGACGAGGTGCCGTGCCCCGAACGTACGTAGGGTCTGATGCAGTACCGCGAGGCTGGAACACCGCTGTCCCCGCCTCGCAACACCCCTCCGACGGCCCGCGGTGCGGTTGCGGGCCGACGCGCGCGCAGGTCCCATGGGAAGAACCCACCGGGTGGGGAAGCGCAGGCAGCGGGCGACAGTGGGGCAGGCAGCGCATGACGATCAGAGTGGTCATCGCGGACGACCAGGAAATGGTCAGGACCGGATTCCGGATGATCCTCGAAAGCCAGCCGGACATCGAGGTCGTCGCCGACGTCATCGACGGTGAAGCCGCGCTCGCGGCCGTCGCCGCG
Source organism: Streptomyces sp. NPDC037242 (assembly GCF_055604165.1). Lineage (NCBI taxonomy): Bacteria > Bacillati > Actinomycetota > Actinomycetes > Kitasatosporales > Streptomycetaceae > Streptomyces > Streptomyces sp. NPDC037242. Next base: position 43,990 of record NZ_JBVJUY010000031.1, on the reverse strand, counting down.
CACCGGCCGGACGTACTCCTCCTCGACATCCGCATGCCGAAGCTCGACGGACTCGAAGTCACCCGGCGGCTCTCCGGGCAGGAAAGCCCGCGCATCGTCATCGTCACCACCTTCGACCTCGACGAGTACGTCCACGCCGCACTCCACGGTGGCGCGTCCGGCTTCCTCCTGAAAGACGCGAGCCCGGCCATGCTGGTTGAAGCGGTCCGGGCGGCGGCCGTCGGCGACTCGCTCGTCTCTCCCGCCATCACGGTCCGGCTGCTGCGCGAAATGGCACCCCGCATCCCCGCCGCCCAGGCCGCCCGCCGCCCCGTCGAACCCCTGACCGACCGGGAACGCGAGGTCGTACGCTGCCTCGCGCGCGGCCTGACCAACGCGGAGATCGCGGGCGAGCTCTTCGTCTCCCTCTCCACCGTCAAGACCCACCTGGCCAACGTGCAGGCCAAGCTGGACGCCCGCAACCGCGTCGAGATCGCCGCCTGGGCCTGGGAAAGCGGCCTGGCCGCCAGCCCGGCGTGACCCCCGCCCCCACCGGTGCTCCCGGCCGGCCCCTGCCCCGGCGCCGCCGTGCCCGCGCGCCCGGCGGCGCCGGCCGAATCCGACCCCGCCGGCGCCCGAGGCGCGGGGCCCCGGGCGAAGCCCCAGCAACGGGGCGCGCCGCGACCCGCCCCGGCCGGCCCCGCGCGGGTGCGGCCCGCGCCGCGGCAGCCCGACCGGCAGTGGCCCGACTCGGCTGGGCCCGCCCCGGCTCGGCCCCAGTGGGCGCGCCCCGCGTGGGTGCGGCCCGTACGGCGGCGCCCCGCCCGGGCTCGGCCCGCCCGGCAGCTGCCCGCCCCGGCTCGGCCCCCGCAGGTGCGCCCCGCGTGGATGCGGCCCGTGCGGCGGCGCCCCGCCCGGGCTCGGCCCGCCCGGCAGCTGCCCGCCCGGGCTCGGCCCCCGCAGGTGCGCCCCGCGTGGGTGCGGCCCGTACGGCGGCGCCCCGCCCGGGCTCGGCCCCCGCAGGTGTGCCCCGCGTGGGTGCGGCCCGTACGGCGGCGCCCCGCCCGGCAGCTGCCCGCTCGGGCTCGGCCCCCGCAGGTGCGGTCCGCGTCGGGGTGGCTCGTATCCCCGCAGCTCCCCGCAGGGGGACCCGCGGCGCGGTGGCCCGTACCTCCACAGCCCCCCGCAGGGGGACCGGCGGATGAGTCCGCTCGCGACGTGGGCGCGGCGGCATCCGCAGGCCGCGGACTGGATTCGGCTGCTGCTCTCCCTCGTCCTTCTCGCGCTCGTCACCTTCGAAGGCGTCGTCCTCGCGCGCCAGCCCAGCGCGCCGCACGCCGCCGTGTGGGTCTCCGGCATCCTCGTCTGCCTCAGCGCAGCGCCCTGGCCCGGCATCCCCCTCCTCGGCCGCGCCTGGTTCGCCGCCACCGTCACCTGGACCGCGACCCTCCTCCTCGTCTTCGGCAACCACCCGATCGTCGTCTGGGGCGGCGGTGAGGCCATCGCCCTCCTCGTCCTGCTCTCCCAGGTCCTGCTCCGCGCCCCCGCCCGCACCGCCGCCGTCCTCGGCCCGCTGCTCGGACTCGGCTGCATGGCCGTACCCGTCCGGGACACCGACCCCGGCCGGTTCACGCTGCTCTTCTCCGTTTTGACCGTCGTCGTCGGCGCGTACTCGCTCCTCCTGCGCCTCCAGTCCGTCCAGCGCGTCCGCGACCTGCGCGCCGTACGGACCGCAGAACGCCTGGAACTGGCCCGCGAGCTCCACGACCTCGTCGCCCACCACGTCACCGGCATCGTCGTCGAGGCACGCGCCGCCCGGTTCACCAAGGTCTCCGCCGAGCGCGCCGAGGAGATCTTCGGCCGCATCGAGACCGCCGGCGACGAGGCCCTCGGCTCCATGCGCCGCCTCGTCAAGATCCTCCGCGAGAACGACGGCGCCGGCGCCGCGACCGCCCCCGTCGCCGGCCTCGCCGACATCCGCGTACTCGCCCAGCGCTTCGCCGTCACCGGGCCGCCCGTCGTCCTCTACATCCAGGAGGACCTCGCCGAACGGCTCCCCGCCCACGTCGCCGCCACCGCCCACCGCATCGTCCTCGAAGCCCTCACCAACATCGGCAAGCACGCCGCCACCGCCACCGCCGTACGGATCGGCCTGCGTACCGTCCCCGCCGGCCTGGAGGTCCGCGTCGCCGACGACGGCGGCCGCCCCGCCAAACTCTCCGACCAGGCCCGCGGCGGCGGCTACGGCCTCGCCGGCATGGCCGAGCGCGCCGAGGCCCTCGGCGGCTCCCTCACCGCCGGCCCGGCCCCCGAAGGCGGCTGGCTCATCACGGCGATCCTCCCGCTGTAGGGCCTGTCCGGCGGCGGAGGAGGGGGAAGCGCACGCTCCGGGGCGGGTTCCGGCCAGGTTCCGTCTCACTGGCCGACTGGCCGAGGAACCAGCGCGGACCTCCGCGTATTCTCGGGGACCATGAACAACAGCGACATCGACGAGAACGCCGCCGCCGAGCTGGTGCGCCTGCGGGACAGCATCGACAACATCGACGCGGCCGTGATCCACATGCTCGCCGAGCGCTTCAAGTGCACGCAGCAGGTCGGCTACCTCAAGGCCCAGCACCACCTGCCCGCCGCCGACCCGAGCCGCGAGGCCCGGCAGATCGCCCGGCTGCGCGAGCTCGCCGAGAACGCCAAACTCGACCCGGCCTTCGCCGAGAAGCTCCTCAACTTCATCATCGCCGAGGTCATCCGCCACCACGAGACGATCGCCGCCGGCGAAGAGTAGTCCCCTGGGGCCCCGCGCCGTTTTCCGGCAGCATGAGCCCCATGTCCGCATTGACGCGCAACGAAGCGCAGCTCCGAGCCCAGTTCCTCGACGTCCGGCACTACGCCGTCGCCCTCGACCTCACCGGCGGTGAGGAGACCTTCGACTCCACCACCGTCATCCGGTTCGCCACGCGCACCGCCGGCGACACCTTCGTCGAACTGAAGCCGGACGAACTGCACTCCGCGGAACTCGACGGCAACCCCGTCGACCCGGCCACCCTCACCGGGAACCGCCTCCCGCTCACGGGCCTCACCGAAGGCACCCACGAGCTGCGGATCAACGCCCGCATGCACTACTCCCGCACCGGCGAAGGACTGCACCGCTTCACCGACCCCGCGGACGGGGAGGCGTACGTCTACACGCAGATGTTCATGGACGACGTCCAGCGGGTCTTCCCGGCCTTCGACCAGCCCGACCTGAAGGCCGTCTTCGAGTTCACCGTCACCGCCCCCGCGCACTGGACCGTCCTCGCCAACGGCGTCACCACGCGCACCGGCGAGCGCGAGAGCGACGGCGCCGGCATCTGGCAGTCCGCCGCCACCCCCGTCATCTCCACCTACCTCGCCGCCGTCGCCGCCGGCCCCTGGCACAGCATCCGCACCGAGCACGCCGGACTGCCCTTCGGCATCCACTGCCGGCAGTCCCTCGGCCCCCACATGGACGCCGACGCCCAGGAGATCCTCTCCATCACCACCGACTGCTTCGACCGCTACCACGAGAAGTTCACCGAGCCCTACCCCTTCGACTCCTACGACCAGGCGTTCGTCCCCGAGTTCAACGCCGGCGCCATGGAGAACCCGGGCCTGGTCACCTTCCGCGACGAGTTCATCTACCGCTCCGCCGTCACCGACACCGAGCGCCAGACCCGCGCCATGGTCATCGCCCACGAAATGGCCCACATGTGGTTCGGCGACCTCGTCACCCTTCGCTGGTGGGACGACATCTGGCTCAACGAGTCCTTCGCCGAATACATGGGCTACCAGACCCTCACCGAAGCCACCCGCTTCACCGAGACCTGGACCGACTTCGCCGTCACCCGCAAGTCCTGGGGCTACGACGCCGACCAGCGCCCCTCCACCCACCCCGTCGCGCCCGACCCCGACGCCGTGCCCGACACCGCCTCCGCCCTCCTCAACTTCGACGGCATCTCCTACGCCAAGGGCGCCTCCGCCCTGCGCCAGCTCGTCGCCTGGCTCGGCGAGAAGGACTTCCTCGCGGGCATCAACACCCACTTCGCCCGCCACAAGTTCGCCAACGCCTCCCTCGCCGACTTCGTCGACTCCCTCGCCGCGCACACCGACCGCGACGTCCACGCCTGGGCCGACAGCTGGCTGCGCACCACCGGCATCGACACCCTCACCCCGCGCATCGAGGAGAGCGAGGCCGGCGCCGCCGCAGGCTGGACCCTCACCATCGACCGCCGAGGCAGCCGCCCCCACCGCATCGCCGCCAGCCTCCACGACCACGCCCCCGACGGCGCCCTCGAACTGCGCGAGACCCTCGAACTCGACGTCCCGAGCGACGAGGTCCTCTCGGTGGGCGGCCGCCGCCCCGCCCTCCTCGTCCTCAACGACGGCGACCTCACCTACGCCAAGATCCGCCTCGACGAGCAATCCCTCGAAGCCGCCCTGCGCGGCCTGTCCCGCATCGCCGACCCCTCCCCACGCTCTTCGAGCGGGGGAGGCCCCATGACCCGCGCCGTCGTCTGGAACTCCCTGCGCGACATGGTCCGCGACGGCGAACTCGACCCCGAGGAGTACCTGGCCACCGCCCAGGCCCACGTACCCGCCGAGGCCGACCTCGCCATCGTCCAGGGCGTACTCACCTTCGCCCGGACCCAGGTCGCCGACCGCTACGTGGCCCCCGGGCAGCGGGCCGCGGCGCTCGCCGTCATCACCTCCATCGCCCGGGACCTGATGCGGCGCACCGAGGACGGCGCGGAACCGGGCATGCGCCTCGCCGCCGTACGCGTCTTCATCGACAGCGCCACCCAGCCCGACACCCTCACCGCCTGGCTCGCCGACGGCGCCGTCACCGGCGGCCCCGAACTCGACCCCGAACTGCGCTGGCGCATCCTCGCCCGGCTCGCCGTCCTCGGCGCCGTCGGCGAGAGCGAGATCGACGCCGCCCTCGCCGCCGACCCCAGCGCCACCGGCGAGGAAGGCGCCGCCCGCTGCCGCGCCGCGCTCCCCACCGCGCGGGCCAAGGAAGCCGCCTGGCAGCGGCTGTTCCACGACGACTCCCTGTCCAACTACCTCTTCACCGCCACCGCCCAGGGCTTCTGGCAGCCCGAACAGGCCGACCTCGTACGGGACTACGTCGCCCGGTACTACCCCGAGGCCGTCTCCCTCGCCGCCCGCCGCGGCCCCGCGATGGGCGAGGCCGCGGGCCGCTGGGCCTTCCCGGGCCACGCGGTGGACGAGGCCAACCTCCAGGCCGGCCACGCCTGCCTGGCCGCCACCGACCTCACCCCGGCACTGCGGCGCAAGCTCGCGGACCACCTGGACGACCTGGCCCGAGCCCTGCGCGTCCGCACCGCCTGACCCGACAGCGGCCGGGGCGACGACCTGCAGGGCCAGGGCGTCGCCCCGGCCGCGCTCGGCGCGGGGCGGGGCGGCGTCACGGGAGCGGGCCCGGTGCACAGCGATTCGGACAAACCCCGGCGGTTACCCCATTCGGGTCTGATCGTTGTACCGGTCGGGTGCCCGCCCCGTCGGCGGTGCAACGCCCGCCACCCGGCGGCACCGCGCCGCCACCCCGTTCCCGTGAGGACACCGCATGACCGCGCCGCCGCCCGGCCCAGGCACGCCGCCCCCGCTCGCCGGCGGCCGCGCGGGCGCCCACGCCCTGCGCCCCCTGCTCGACACCGTGCTCGACGCCCTGCACAGCGGAGCCCACGCCCGCCGCGGACCCCTGCCCGCCGGCGGCCCCGGCGCCCTCACCGCCCGCATCCAGGCCGAGCTGGGCACCGTACTCCCCGACCACGGACACGGCGACCACGAGGCACTGCGCACCCTCGTGCACACCCTCGCCGCAGGCGCCGCCGACCCCGCCGACCCCCTGTGCGCAGCACACCTGCACTGCCCACCGCTCGCCGTCGCAGCCGCCGCCGACCTCGCCGCCAGCGCCCTCAACCCCTCCCTCGACTCCTGGGACCAGGCCCCCGCCGCCTCAGCGATCGAAGCCATGGTCACCCGCGCACTGGCCGCCGAGTTCTACCCCACCCCCCACGCCGACGCCATCCTCACCACCGGCGGCACCGAAGCCAACCAACTGGCCCTCCTGCTCGCCCGCGAACGCCACGGCCCCCACCTCACCGTCCTGCACGGAACCAACGCCCACCACTCCATCCCCCGCGCCGCCTGGCTCCTCGGCCTGCCCCCCGCCCGAGCCGTCGCCGCCCCCGCCGGCACCCTCGACCCCGCCGCCCTCGCCCAGGCCCTCGCCGCCACCCCCGGCCCCACCCTCGTCACCGCCACCGCGGGCACCACCGACGCCGGACTCATCGACCCCCTCACCGACATCGCCGACCTCTGCGACCGCCACGGCAACGCCGACCTCCACATCGACGCCGCATACGGCGGCCTCCTCGCCCTCAGCCCCCGCCACCGCACCAAACTCAACGGCCTCACCCGCGCCCGTTCCATCACCCTCGACCTGCACAAACTCGGCTGGCAGCCCGTCGCCGCCGGACTCCTCGCCGTCCCCGACACCGCCCTGCTGGCCCCCCTCGCCCACCAGGCCGACTACCTCAACGCCCCCGACGACACCGAAGCCGGCCTCCCCGACCTCCTCGGCCGCTCCCTGCGCACCACCCGCCGCGCCGACGCCTTCAAAATCGCAGCCACCCTGCGCTCCCTCGGCCGCGACGGCCTCACCCACCTCATCGACCGCACCTGCGACCTGGCCGACCAGCTCGCCCGCCTCCTCGAAGCACACCCCGCCTTCGAACTCCACGCGGCGCCCACCATCAGCACCGTGCTCTTCCGCCCCACCCACGCCGACGACACCCGGCTCGCCGCCCTGCGCCGCACCCTCCTCCTCGACGGCAGCGCCGTCCTGGGCCGGGCCACCGCCGACGGCCGCCTGTGGCTCAAAGCAACCCTGCTCAACCCCCACACCACGGCAGGGGACCTGGACACCCTCGTGAACCTCCTGGAAGGCAGCGCCCACCGATGACCGCCCAGCTCGATGCACCCCACGACCTCGTCGGAATCGGCATCGGCCCCTTCAACCTCTCCCTCGCAGCCCTCGCCCACGGGCTGCCCCAACAAGGAGCGGGCGAACTCGCCACCGCCTTCTACGACCAGCGCCGCGACTTCCGCTGGCACCCCGGACTCCTCATCGAAGGAGCCACCCTCCAAGTCCCCTTCCTCGCCGACCTCGTCACCCTCGCCGACCCCGCCAGCCCCTGGTCCTTCCTCAGCTACCTCAAGCACAAGGAACGACTCTTCCCCTTCTACTTCGCCGAGCAGTTCCACATCCAGCGCGCCGAGTACGACGCCTACTGCCGCTGGGTCGCCGGCCGCCTCCCCGGACTCCACTTCGGCCACCAGGTCGACGCCGTGCGCTGGAACCCCGAACGCGACCTCTTCGAAGTCGACTTCACCCAACTCGACGCCGACGGAGAAGCCGAAGCCCTCGGCCGCACCCACACCCGCCACCTCGCCCTCGGCGTCGGCACCCAGCCCTACATCCCCGAACCCCTGCGCCCCCTCGCCGAAGCCCCCACCGTCCCGGTGATCCACTCCGCCGAGTACCTGGACAACCGCCCGCGCATCCTCGGCGCCGACCACGTCACCGTCATCGGCTCGGGCCAGTCCGGCGCCGAGGTCTTCCTCGACCTGCTCCGCTCCCGCCCCGCCGGCCGCGAACGCCTCACCTGGCTCGCCCGCACCCCCTCCTTCGCCCCCATGGAGTACTCCAAGCTCGGCCTGGAACACTTCACCCCCGACTACACCCGCTACTTCCACTCCCTGCCCGAACCCGTCCGCGACCGGCTCGTCCCCGCCCAATGGCAACTCCACAAAGGCATCGACGCCGACACCATCGCCGCCATCCACGACGAGCTCTACCGCCGCACCCTCGACGGCGGCTGGCCCGACGCCGTCCTCACCCCCGGAGTCAGCGTCCGCACCGCCGGCCGCGTCGCCACCACCAAGGTCGAACTCCACCTCGAACACGTCGAACAGGGCACCCGCTCCCGCCTCACCACCGACGCCGTCGTCCTCGCCACCGGCTACCAGGAACGCCCCCTCGGCAGCCTCCTCGCAGGCCTCGACCCCTACCTGCGCAAGGACTCCTCCGGCCGCCCCCGCATCGACGACCGCTACCGGATGATCACCGACCCCGCCGTCACCGGCAGCATCTTCGTCCAGAACGGCGAACGCCACACCCACGGCGTCGGAACCCCCGACCTCGGCCTCGCCGCCTGGCGCAGCGCCGCCATCCTGAACACCCTCACGGGCAAGGAGCCCTACCCCCAGCCCACCCGCACCGCCTTCACCACCTTCGGCCTCGAACAGCGGGAACACACCCGGCCCCGGCCGGCCGGCGAACTGCTCCCGCTGGTCGAGCACCCGTAGCGCCGCGGCCGTGCGCCGCGCCTAGAACACCGGAACCCCGGCCCGCGTCAGACGCCAGTCCACCGACGCGAACTGCGCCGGATCGATCGTCCCCTTCGCCTTCACCCACTGGATGATCGTGTTACGTATCTCGTCCGAATTCGCCCACACCTGCCGGGCCTGGGGCACATGCGGGAAGTTCCCGCCACCCGAAGCCCGGTAGTTGTTCACCGCCAGCACGAACTGCGCCGCCGGATCCACCGCCTTCCCCTGGAAGGACAGCCCCGTGATCCGCGAACCCGCCGGCTGCGCGATGTCGATGTCGTACGTCAGCCCGTACACGGCGTCGTAGTTGTAGTCCGGCGTGCCCTCCGCGTTCGTCAGCTTCGCCGGATCCACCACATCACCCGGCGCGGTCCGCACGTAGTACCTCGCCGAGTACTCCAGATACGCCTTCACCTGCGCGCCCGTCATCAGCCGCGCCTCCAGCGTGTTCTCGAACGGGTACAGCCCCGCCGCGTCCTTGAGGGTCACCCGGCCGGCCGGGATCGCCGCCGTCCGCGAGAAGCACGACGCCTGCGACAGCACCGGAAGCGCCGCCCACTCCGTACCCGCCAGCGCGCCCCTGACCGTCTCCGCCTGCACATGGTTGATCAGGTCGATGATCGCCACGTCCTTGACCGGACCGTCGGCCGAAGTCATCGCCTGCGTCGACGTCCCGATCACCTGGTTGACGTACGCCACGACCTTGCCGTGCTCGTCCGACAACAGCCGCGTGATCTTCGGGTCCTCGGCCGCGGTGTTCGAGTTCAGCACCCGCGCCGAGACCTTCGCCACCGACCAGCAGCCCTTGGCCCACGTCAGCTCGAAGTCGAACAGCGTCAGGCGCTGACCCCACTTGAGCGGCTCCGACAGGACCACGTCCTTGCCCGTCGCCTTGTTCTTCACCCGGTACTCCGGGATCTCCGTGTGCGCGTGACCCACCAGGATCGCGTCGATCCCCGGGACCTGCTCCGCCACCAGAGCCGCCGCGTTCTCGATGTACGGCAGCTGGTCCCCGTACGAGGACGTCCCGCTCGACCCGGAGTGCGCCGACACGATCACCACGTCCGCACCCATCGAGCGCAGCCGCGGAACGTACTTCGCCGCCTGCTCCTCCAGCCCCGGGAACGTCATCTTCCCCTGCACATTGGCCTTGTCCCAGATCGCGATCCCGGGATTCGTCAGCCCCAGCACCGCCACCTTCACATCCCGCCCGTGCGGGGTGCGCAGCCGGTGCATGCTGTACGGCGCGAACGCCGGCCGCTGCGTCTTCGCATCCAGCGCGTTGGCCCCCAGCAACGGGAAGTCGCACTGCTCCTCGAACTTCCGCAACACCGGAATGCCGTAATTGAACTCGTGATTGCCCAGCGCCGCCGCGTCATAGCCGATCGCGTTCATCGCCTGGGCCATCGGATGCACCGGACCCCGACGCGCGGTGATCGGGTCCACCTTCGCGTAGTAGTACGACAACTGCGTGCCCTGAATGGTGTCACCGGCATCGATCAGCAGCGTATTGCGCCGCCCCTTCTCCGCCCGCACCTGATTGACCAGGGTGGAGATCTTCGCCAGACCGACGTCGTTGTGCGCCTTGTCGTCGAACTCCTTGTCCGTGAAATAGTCCCAGTTGAAGACATTTCCGTGCAGATCGGTCGTACCCATCACCGTGAACGCGTACGTACGCGGCCCGGCAACCCCCGACACCGGCTGCGCGGAGGCCGGGGTGCTCGTGGCCCCCGCCAACGCCACTGCCGCCCCGGTCGCAGCCGAAGTGCCCAGAAAAGTCCTACGGTCGAACGCCATGCCATCTCCCCTTTTGAGGCGTGAACAACGCGCGTAGATTCTGACCCACGGGTAACAAGCAGCAACACCCCCGTCAGGTTTCGATCCGATGACCACACCCGAACGGGCGACGGTGCGAGAGTGAAGCCATGACCCAGGACACATCGCACCAGCCCTACGGAACCCCCGAAGTACCCCGCGTCGCAGTCCGCGGCGAAGCCCGCCTCGAAGTCGACCCCGAAATCGCCCGCATCGGCATCACCGTCAGCGCCCGCGGCACCGACCGCCGCACCGCACTCGAAGACCTCACCCGCCGCAACAACACCGTCCTCGACCTCGTCAAGAGCTACGGCGACCCCGTCGAAAAGATCGAGACCGGCGCCTTCTCCATCAGCCCCGAACTCACCCGCCACGGCCGCGGCGAACGCATCCGCGCCTACCACGGCCGCGTCCACATCACCGCCGAACTCAGCGACTTCACCACCCTCGGCGAACTCACCACCCGCCTCGCCGACCTCGAACTCACCCAGGTCGACGGCCCCTGGTGGGCCCTGCGCCCCACCTCGCCCGCCCACGGCGAAGCCCGCCGCCAAGCCGTACTCGAAGCCGTCCAACGCGCCCGCGAATACGCCGCCGCCCTCGGCGCCGACCTCGCCGCCCTCGTCGAACTCGCCGACCTCGGCGCCGAGAACGCCCTCCCCTTCCAAGCAGCCCCCGCCGGCGGAATGCGCACCATGGCCTTCAGCGGCACCGAGGAGGCCGGACCCCCGCCCCTCGACCTCGAACCCCAGCGCCAGACCGTCTACGCCCAGGTCAACGCCCGCTTCACGATGACCCCGCCCACACTCTGAAAGCCCGAACAAAACAGCACCCCGGGGGTGCTCATCAGAGCACCCCCATGCACATTCAACAATTGTCAACAACCTTTTTCCCAAAGGTTGTTGAGCGGACACCCGGAACCAATTTCCTACCGCCTGGTAGGGGCATACGCTCGCCCCATGCGACGAGCGAAAATCGTATGTACCCTGGGCCCCGCCACCGACTCATACGACCAGATCAAAGCCCTGGTCGAAGCCGGAATGGACATCGCCCGCTTCAACCTCAGCCACGGCAGCTACGCCGAACACGAGGAGCGCTACCAGCGCGTACGCAAAGCCTCCGACGAAACCGGCCGCAGCGTCGGCATCCTCGCAGACCTTCAAGGCCCGAAGATCCGCCTCGGCCGCTTCCGCGAAGGACCCGTACTCCTTGAACGCGGCGACGAGTTCACCATCACCGTCGAAGACCACGAAGGCGACCGCCACACCTGCGGCACCACCTACAAGGGCCTCGCCGCAGACGTCACCACAGGCGAACGCATCCTCGTCGACGACGGCCGCGTCACCCTCCAGGTCGTAGCAGTCGACGGCCCCCGCGTCCGCACCATCGTCGTCGAAGGCGGCATGGTCTCCGACAACAAGGGCCTCAACCTCCCCGGCGTCGCAGTCTCCGTACCCGCGCTCTCCGAAAAAGACATCGAAGACCTCCGCTGGGCCCTGCGAACCGGCGCCGACGTCATCGCCCTCTCCTTCGTCCGCAGCGGCAGCGACATCGAAGACGTCCACCGCATCATGGACGAAGAAGGCCGACGCCTCCCCGTCATCGCCAAGATCGAAAAGCCCCAGGCCGTAGAGAACATCGACGACATCGTCGCCGCCTTCGACGGCATCATGGTCGCCCGCGGCGACCTCGGCGTCGAAATGCCCCTGGAACAAGTCCCCATCGTCCAGAAGCGAGCCGTCAAACTCGCCAAGCGCAACGCCAAACCCGTCATCGTCGCCACCCAGATGCTCGACTCGATGATCGACAACTCCCGGCCCACCCGCGCCGAAGCCTCCGACGTCGCCAACGCCGTCATCGACGGCACCGACGCCGTCATGCTCTCCGGCGAGACCAGCGTCGGCAAATACCCCGTCGAAACCGTCCGCACCATGGCCCGCATCGTCGAAGCCGCCGAAGAAGACATCCTCGCCAAGGGCCTCCCACCCCTGACCGACCGCAACAAGCCCCGCACCCAAGGCGGAGCCGTCGCCCGCGCCGCCGCCGAAATGGGCGACTTCCTCGGCGCCAAATTCCTCGTCGCCTTCACCCAGAGCGGAGACACCGTCCGCCGGCTCTCCCGCTACCGCTCACCCATCCCCCTCCTCGCCTTCACCCCCGACGCCTCCACCCGCTCCCAGCTCAACCTCACCTGGGGCGTCGAAACCTTCCTCGGCCCCCACGTCGACTCCACCGACGCCATGGTCGACCAGGTCGAGGAAGAACTCCTGCGCATCGGCCGCTGCATCCCCGGCGACATCGTCGTCATCACCGCCGGCTCACCCCCCGGCGTCACGGGATCCACCAACCTCGTCCGCGTCCACCACATCGGCGACGCCGTCCGCTGACCCACGTACGGGACGCACCGCGTCGGGCAGCCCGACCAGCCCGACGCGGTCCCCCCGCACCCCCCGCACCCCGCACCCCCCACACCCCGCGCACGCACTACCAGCCGAAGCGCCGATCGACCACGGCCGCGAACTCCTCGAAGGTCAACACCGCATCCCCGTTCGCATCGGCCGCATCGAACAGCGCCGACGACGCGTCCACGTCCCCCACACCCCAGAACGGCAGATCCCCACGCGCAGCCAGCGTCGGCCCCTTCGACCGCAGCGCGGAAATCACCTCCACCCGGGTCAGCTCACCGTCCTCGTTCAGATCGAGCGCATCGAACAGCTTCCGGGCCTTCTCACTCATCACGCGGTCCCCTCTTCCATGTCGGTCTTGACCGCAACCTAACCTGAGGCCATCCGGTCATCGCACGAAGACCGGGGAACACCCCGAGGACGGACCGGATGACCGACCACGCATGCGAACACCGCCCGGGCACCTGCCGACTGCCCGAACCCTGGATGTGCGACGTCTTCCGGGTCGACGGAAGCCTCCGCGACATCACCGTCCAGGACACCGACGACACCCACTGGAACCAGGTCCTGCGCCACCTCGGCGCCACCGCCGACGCGCTCACCTGGCACGACGGCGACGCGGGGCGGGACGTCGACGGGAACGCCGCCGTGGCTGCGCTGGCCGCGATGGACGAGCGCTATACGGCGAGCCTCTCCAGCCGCTGGGGCCGGACCCGGATCACGGCCCACCTGCCCGTCGACGGCATCGAATTCTCCCTCTGGCCCGACGACATCGAGGACGGGGCGCACGTCGCCGACGTGGTGCGCTTCCTGACCGAACTGGGCACGGTCTGCGGCCGCCCGGCCGTCCTCACCGCCGAGACCGCCACCCGCCACCACGAGCTGCCGCCGCTGATGACCTACGACCCGGCCACGGGGACCGTCACCCACCTCTCGAACTAGTACTTCGGCCCGATGTGGGCGTCCATGAGGGCGACGGAGTCCTTCCGGGCGATGGAGACGTTGAACGGATCGCTGCCCCGGGCCAGGACGGTCCAGTGGACCCCCACCTTGGTGAGCGTGTCGGTGCAGAGCCTGCGGATGTCGTCGGACTTGTTGGTGAAGAAGTACCGCGGGTACTCGTAGCGCTTGGGCTCGCCTCCGACGAGACGGGTGGTCCAGTTGGTGATCCGGCACCCGTCGGAGTGGATGAGCCCTCGGATGAACTCCCAGGGGTAGGCCTCCAGGATCTGTTGTTGCCAGATCTCGAGCGTGATGCGCCGCTCGTGCTTCCTGCCCGGCCCGTGTTGGGGGAAGAGGCATACGAGGTGCTTCGAGTACACCTTGACGTCGTGGCACCCGACTTTGCGCGACCGGCAGACCTGGTTGGCCGGGAACACTCGCCGCAGTGCCTCCTCGGCGGCGTTCATGAGCCCCGGCCACTTGTCGCCGCAGGTGATCGCGAGGGTCGGTACGCGATGGTGAGAGTAGTGGCTTATGTGCCCGTCGCCCAGGTAGAGGCCCAGCGCGTAGGCGTACGCCTGCTCGTCGAGGGGGCTGCCGTCGCACCGGGGGCAATCAGGCCTGAGCCGTCCGGGGCATTCGCCGCGCTTCGCGCGATCCACGTGTTTCCAATAGCCGATCGTGCCGAGCGGCACGTTCAGTCGGCGGGCCACATCCGCATTCCTCATGCCGCCGCGCAGCAGGGAGACGGCCGTTTGTCGTACTTCAGCGCTATGGAACTCCATGACGCCACTCTGAGTGACGCGGGATGGCTGTGTGTAGCAAAAAGCGAACGTTCACGCGAAGGTGAACGTCCGCTTTTCGGACAAGTGCCGGGTGCGGGACTCGAACCCGCAAGCCCTCACGGGCAGATGTGTTTGAGACATCCGTGTATGCCATTCCACCAACCCGGCAGGGTCGCACGTCGGAGTGTACCGGGTGACCATGCGGTGGCGCTGCTAGGTAGGCTCATCCAAGCAGCACAGCCCCGCAAAGAGGAGCCGCAGTGACCGCCGAGCACGAGTCGACGCCCACGCCCGACGCCGACCAGTCGCACGTTCCGCCGCTGACGACCCGGGTCGTCATCGCCGAGGACGAGGCGCTCATCCGTCTCGACCTCAAGGAGATGCTCGAAGAAGAGGGGTACTCCGTCGTCGGCGAGGCCGGAGACGGGCAGAAGGCCGTCGAGCTCGCCCGCGAGCACCGGCCCGACCTGGTCATCCTCGACGTGAAGATGCCGGTCCTGGACGGCATCTCCGCGGCCGAGAAGATCGCGGAGGAGTCCATCGCCCCCGTGCTCATGCTGACCGCGTTCTCGCAGCGCGACCTGGTCGAGCGGGCGCGGGACGCCGGGGCCATGGCGTACCTGGTGAAGCCGTTCAGCAAGAGCGACGTGGTGCCGGCGATCGAGATGGCCGTGTCCCGCTTCGCGGAGCTGAAGGCGCTGGAGAAGGAGGTCGCGGACCTCTCGCTGCGGCTGGAGACGCGCAAGCTGGTGGACCGGGCCAAGAGCATTCTGCAGACGCAGTACGGGCTGACCGAGCCGGCCGCGTTCCGGTGGATCCAGAAGTCTTCGATGGATCGCCGGATGTCGATGCAGCAGGTCGCCGAGGTGGTCATCGAGGACGCCGAGGCGAAGAAGAAGGACGGCGGCAAGTAGGCCGCAGCAGGCCGCAGGTCCCCGGACGTGCGTGAGGCCCGCCTCCCCCCGAGGGGAGGCGGGCCTCACACGTTTTCCCGGTGCTAGTCCTCGCCGAGGTACGCCTTGCGGACGTCCTCGTTGTGGAGGAGCTCCTGGCCGGTGCCGGAGAGGACGATCTTGCCGATCTCCATCACGTGGGCCTGGTCGGCCAGCGAGAGCGCGGCCTGGGCGTTCTGCTCGACGAGCAGGATCGTGGTGCCGGTCGCCTTGAGCTCGGCGATGGTCGCCATGATCTTCTGCATCATCAGCGGGGAGAGGCCCATGGAGGGCTCGTCCAGCATGAGCAGCTTGGGCTGGCACATCAGGGCGCGGCCCATGGCGAGCATCTGCTGTTCGCCGCCCGAGAGGGTGCCGGCGGCCTGCTTGCGGCGCTCTCCCAGGATGGGGAAGAGGTCGTAGGCGCGCTGGATGTCCTTCTCGATGCCTTCCTTGTCGGTGCGCAGGAAGGCGCCGAGCTGGAGGTTCTCGGCGATCGTCAGCCGGGGGAAGATGTGGCGTCCCTCGGGGGAGTGGGCCAGCTTCAGGGCGACGATCTTGTGTGCGGGGACGCCGACGAGGGGCTGGCCGTCGAAGGTGATGCTGCCCGCGGTGGGCTTGAGGAGCCCGGAGAGGGTGCGGAGGGTGGTGGTCTTGCCGGCGCCGTTGGTGCCGACGAGGCAGACGATTTCACCTTCGTTGACCTCGAAGGAGATGCCCTTGACGGCTTCGATCTTGCCGTAGGCGACTTTGAGGTCCTCGACCTTGAGCAGTGCGGTCACTTGGCCTCTCCTTCCGTGCTGGTGGTGCTGTCCGAGGGGGCTTCCGCTTCGGCTTCGGCTTCGGCCTCCGCGTGGGCTTCGGCGGCCTCGACCTCGGCGACCTCTTCGTCGCCCGGGGCGCCCTCGAAGGGGGTGCCGAGGTAGGCGGCGATGACGCGCTCGTCGCCCTGGACCTCGGCGGCGGTGCCTTCGATGAGCTTTTCGCCCTGGACGAGGCAGGCGACGCGGTCGCAGAGGTTGAAGATGAAGCGCATGTCGTGCTCGATGACGAGTACGGCGATGCCCATGTCGCGGATGGCGAAGATGAGCTCTTCTGCGGCGCGGGTTTCCTGCGGGTTCATGCCGGCGGTGGGCTCGTCCAGGAGGATGAGGCCGGGGTCGCTGGCAAGGGCGCGGGCGATTTCGAGCTTGCGCTGCTCGCCGTAGGGGAGGTTCTTGGCGAGGTGGCCGGCCTTGTGCTTGAGGCCGATGAACTCCAGGAGTTCCATGGCTCGTGCTTCGCTGGCGGCTTCGGCCTTCTTGAAGCCGGGGCCGCGCAGGAGGGCGGACCAGAGGCCTTCCTTGGTGCGGGTGTGGCGTCCGACGAGGACGTTCTCCAGCACGGTCATGTTGTGGAAGAGCCGGATGTTCTGGAAGGTGCGGGCGACGCCTGCTGCGGTGACCTTGTGGGGTGTGGGCGGCAGGACGGTGCCCTTGTAGCTGACGGTTCCCTCGGTGGGGACGTACAGCCCGGTGAGGCAGTTGAAGAAGGTGGTCTTGCCGGCGCCGTTGGGGCCGATGAGGCCGACGATCTCGCCTGCGTTGACCTTGAGGTCGACGCCCTTGACGGCGGTGAGGCCGCCGAAGCGCATGGTGACGCCGCTGGCTTCGAGGACGGTGGTCGTCGTGGTGGTGTCGGTGGTGTTGGTGTTGTTCATCGTAATTACGCCCCCGCCTTGGCGGTGGCCAGGTCCGTGGGGGCCTGGTCAGCGGTGTCGTCGTGGTACTCGAGCTGCGCGCGCTTGTTGGCGATGAGGCCTTCGGGGCGGAAGCGCATGAGCAGGATGAGGGCGATGCCGAAGGCGAGGAGTTGGTAGTCCTGGAGGAAGGCCAGCTTCGCCGGGATGAGGAAGAGGAGTGCGGCGCCGAGGATGGGGCCGCGGATGGTGCCCATGCCGCCGAGGATGACGGCGGCGAGGAGGAACGCGGAGTTCGGCGGGACGGGCCCGGCGAAGACGTAGTTCTCGGGGACGACCGTGCTGTTGACGTGTGCTTGGACGGTGCCGGCGAGGCCGGCGAGGGTGGCGCCGAGGGCGAAGGCGATGAGCTTGACCTTGAAGCCGTTGATGCCCATGGCTTCGGCGGCGGTCTCGTCTTCGCGGATGGCGACCCAGGCGCGGCCGATGCGGCTGTTGCCGGCCCTGGAGAAGACCAGGACGACGAAGGCCATGACGAGCAGCATCAGGAAGTAGTAGTTGGCGTAGGCGCCGAGGGTGATGCCGCCGACGTCGTGGGACTCCCCGAAGTTCCACCCGAAGATTTCGAGGTGGGGGATGTTGGGGATGCCGTTGGGGCCGTTGGTGATGTCGGGGCCGGAGTCGCCGTCGAGGTTGCCCATGGCGATGCGGAAGATTTCTCCGAAGCCGAGGGTGACGATGGCGAGGTAGTCGCCGCGCAGGCGCAGGGTGGGTGCGCCGATGACCACGCCGAAGATGAGCGAGGCGAGGGCGCCGACGATCATCGCTGCCCAGAAGGGGAGGCGGATGTCGAAGGCGGAGGCGGTGCTTCCGGAGACGAGGGCGGCGGTGTAGGCGCCGACGCCGAGGAAGGCGACGTATCCGAGGTCGAGGAGGCCGGCGAGGCCGACGACGACGTTGAGGCCGAGGGCGACGGTCGCGAAGATCAGGATGTTGACCGCGATGAGCGTGTAGGTGTCGCCGCTCTGCTGGATGAAGGGGAAGGCGATCGCGGCGGCCGCGGTCCCGATGAGGGTGACCTGGCGGTTGTTCGCGGTGATGGTGCTGAAGCGGTCGAGGAGACCGGACTTGAGCAGGGCGAAGGCCGCGAAGCCGACGGTGAGCAGGTAGGTGACGAAGAGCTGCGGTTCCTTGTCATCGGTGTCGATGCCGAAGGTGATGACGTAGAGGCCGAGGGCGAAGACGCCGGTGATGATGAGGATCTCGGCCCAGGAGGGCAGCTTCTTGGCGGGGGCCGCCTTGTGGCTGTCGTCGGGGAGCTTGTACGCGGCGAGGGCCGCGATGAGCGAGCCGGCGAGGGCGACGTAGGCGCCGGGCTCCAGGTGGACCACGCCGTCGAGGACGACGGCGATGGCGATGACCGTGAACCAGGTGGCGGCGAGGGTGCCGAGCGCGAGGATCCAGACGGGCTTGCGGGCGCCGGTGGGGGTGAGCCAGCGGAAGCCCTTGATGCCGAGTGCGGAGAGCGCGTGGGCGGCGGTCAGGAGGCCGGCCAGCAGGCTGAGGGCCTGGATGGGCGCGGGGCTGCCGTAGTAGGTCAGGTCGCCGGGGAAGGCGGGGGTCCATGTCCAGGCGAGGAACGCGCTGACGATGGTGATGAGGCTGCCGCCGATGACCGCGTAGAGGAGTGCGGCGGGGGCGGGGCCCTGCTTGGCGGGGGCGGTCTGCGGGGTGGTGTTGGTGGTCATGGTTCTCACGCCCGATCCGCGACGCGCTCGCCGAGCAGGCCTTGTGGCCGCACGAGGAGGACGACGATGAGGAGTACGAAGGCCCAGACGTTGGACCAGGCTCCACCGCCGAGCTGCTGCATGCCGGGGATCTCTTCGATGTAGGCGATCGAGAGGGCCTCGGCGAGGCCGAGGACGACGCCGCCGACCATGGCGCCGTAGATGTTTCCGATGCCGCCGAGGACGGCTGCGGTGAAGGCCTTGAGGCCGAGGATGAAGCCCATTTCGAAGTTGATCTGGCCCTTGTCGACGCCGTAGGCGACGGCGGCGACGGCGGCGAACGCGGCACCGATGGCGAAGGCCATGACGATGATGCGGTCGGTGTTGATGCCCATCAGCTTCGCGGTGTCGGGGTCCTGTGCGGTGGCCTGCATGGCGCGGCCGCTGCGGCTCTTCGAGACGAAGACGCCGAGGGCGAGCATGCAGAGCGGGGCGAGGACGAGGACGAAGGCGTCGGCGCGCTGGATGGCGAGGCTGTCGGTGATCTTGAAGGCTTCGCCCTTGAACTCGGGGAAGCTGACGGCCTTCTTGGCGTCCGGGTAGAACTGCCAGACGAGTTGCTGGAGCGCG
Organism: Streptomyces sp. NPDC037242; assembly: GCF_055604165.1. Lineage (NCBI taxonomy): Bacteria > Bacillati > Actinomycetota > Actinomycetes > Kitasatosporales > Streptomycetaceae > Streptomyces > Streptomyces sp. NPDC037242. Next base: position 24,664 of record NZ_JBVJUY010000031.1, on the reverse strand, counting down.
ATCGAGAGGCCGATTGCGGTGATGAGGGGGGCGAGCCGGGGTGCGCTGCGCAGCGGGCGGTAGGCGAAGCGTTCGGCTGCGGTGGCTACGGCGACGGAGGCGAGTGCGCCTCCGACGATCATGACGGGGATCGCGATCAGCAGGGAGGTGCCGGTCGGGAGGGCGGTGTAGGCGGTGAGCGCGCCGAAGCCGCCGATCATGAAGATCTCGCCGTGGGCGAAGTTGATGAGCTGGACGATGCCGTAGACCATGGTGTACCCGATGGCGATGAGGCCATACAGGGCACCGAGGGCCAGGCCGTTGGCCAGCTGTTGCGGCAGTTCGTGCACCGCAGGGCCTCCGATGAGCGTGTCGGATAAGACTCCGCGCGAGGGCGCTGTTTGCGCCCTCGCGCGGTGTGGTTCAGGTGTTTCGGGTGCTACTGGGTACTACCGGGGTCCTACTGGTTGAAGGTGTCGCTCTTGACGTCGACCCACTTGCCGTTCTCGACCTTGTAGACGGTGAGCTGCTTGTTGGTGGTGTCGCCGTACTGGTCGAAGGCGACCTTGCCGGTCACGCCTTCGAAGGAAACCTTGCCGAGGGCCTCGACGACAGCGGCGCGGCCGCCGTCGGCGGGGAGCTTGCCACCGTTGGCGGCGACGACGGCCTTGACGGCCTGGATGACGGCCCAGCCGGCGTCGTAGGAGTAGCCGCCGTAGGCCGCGTACGGGTCCTTGTAGCCGCCGGCCTGGTAGTCCGTGATGAACTGCTTGGCGGTGGGCAGCTTCTCGACCGGGTAGCCGATGGAGGTGGAGAGGTCGCCCTCGTTGGCCTCACCGGAGGCGGTGATGAAGGCGGGGTCCTGGATGCCGTCGCCGCCCATGAGCGGGATCTTGGCGCCGGTCTTCTTGATCTGGTCGGCGAGGAGGCCGCCCTCGGGGTACTGGCCGCCGAAGTAGACGGAGTCGGCGCCGGAGGCCTTGACCTTGTCGGCGGTGGAGGAGAAGTCGGTCTCCTTCACGGTGACGTGGTCGGTGTCGACGACCTCGCCGCCGAGCTTCTTGAACTCGTCGGAGAAGATCGCGGCCAGGCCGGCGCCGTAGGTCTGCTTGTCGTCGACGACGAAGACCTTCTTCTTGCCGGCGTCCTTGTAGAGGTACTGGGCGGCGAACTTGCCCTGGACCACGTCGGTGGCGGCGGTGCGGAAGTAGGTCTTGAAGGGGCGCTTGTACTCGCCCTTGCCCCAGTTGTCGCCCTGGCTGAGCGAGGGGTTGGTGTTGGCGGGCGAGACCTGCGCCAGGTTGGCGGAGGCGAAGACGCCCTGCATCTGCTGGGCGACGCCGGAGTTCAGCGGGCCGACGACGCCGATGACGTCCTTGTTGCCGACGAGCTTGGTGGCGTTGGCCTGGCCGGAGGCCGGGACGGCCTGGTCGTCGAGGGCCTCGACCTTGAACTCGATGCCGGGGACCTCGTTGTTCTTGTTGGCCGTCTTGGCCGCGAGGTCGACCGAGTTCTTGATGCCCTGGCCGAGCGCGGAGAGCGAGCCGGTGAGGGGGGCGTCCACGCCGATGACGACGACGGTCTTGGCTCCGTCGGTCTTGTCCCCCGGCTTCGCCTCGTCGCGCGAACCGCAGGCGGTGAGGGTCAGTGCACCGGTGGTGATCACGGTGGTGAGGACGAGCAAAGAACGGTGTCGCACGATTCTTCCTTTCCCTGGCGCGGCACGCCTCAGGTGAGGTGCCGATAGTTCGCCGGGCCGCACTGGGAGGTCCACGGCCGTGCTGGGTCGCACCTTGCGGCGCGGTGACTGGCCGTGACTCTAGGCCCGAGGTGGTGAATGCGGGGAGCGGGGAAAGGAGGATGTGACGCTCTTGTTATGCCAAGGCCAAGAATGTGCGGTGGGAGTGCGGACAGATCGGGCTTTTAGCGACCTAGCGGGATTGACCACATGCTGAGAAATCCCCGTTCCTCTAAGGGGCTTGAGGCCCTCATGGTCCTGTCATTGATCGAAGTGGGCAAAATGTCGCAGGGCGTGTCCGAAAGAACCCGGCGGGTGGCATTCCACCTGGGAAAAAGCGGATTCGGCCCCGCGCCGACATTACTGAGGGTAATCTTTCCCCTTGATCCACCACGCCGTGGTGGATCTTGTTTTGTCGCGAAAGGGCCCACGACCTGCGGCTGGGCCGTACGCCGGCGGGTGCCCGGAACCCGGACACCGCGCATCCGATTCCGGTCACCCGGCTCACTGCGGCGGCCGCCAGTTCTCGGAGCTCCAGGTGGCGCCGTTCTGCTCGGCGCAGCGCTGCGCGACGAGCCGGTCGATCACCTCAAGTCCCTTGTCCTGTCCGTTGGTTCGCTCCTCGGCGCGGCCGGCGGCGACGGCTTCCTCGTGGATCGCGTACTGCTGGTTGGACAGGCCCTTCTGCTCCCAGTCCAGTCCGGACCACTTGGTGCTCTTGAGGGTCTCTTTCGCCCAGTACGAGACCAGGCTCGTGCAGATCTGTGCAGGTGAGGAGGGGGTGGGCGTGGAGGCCGAAGGGGCCGGGGAGGCGCGCGGGGCGGAGTTGGAGCATCCGGCCAGGGTGAGGGCGGCGAGGAGGGCGGCGGTGCCGTACCGGATCGCGGTGCGTGGCGTGGTCCCCATGGGGGGACGGTAGGCCGTCACCATCGGTGACACAACAGCCCTGGCGGAACGCGCGCGGACTGGCGGATTCCGGGCGGTTGGCGCGCGGTGCGGGGCCCGGGGGCGGCCCGGGGGCGGCCCGGGGGCCGCGGGAAACGGCGCAGGCCCGGCCCTGCCCCGTGGGGGCGGGTCCGGGCCTGCGGCGGGTGCGGCCGGGCCTGTCCGGGGCGGTGCGGGTCAGGCCCCGGCGGCGGCGTCGGCGTCGCGCAGCAGGCAGGTGAGGCGGGCCGTGCACAGGCGTCGGTCCTGCTCGTCGGTGATGACGACCTCGTAGGTGGCGGTCGAGCGGCCCCGGTGGACGGGGGTCGCGACGCCGGTGACGAGCCCGGAGCGGGCGCCCCGGTGGTGGGTGCAGTTCAGGTCCACGCCCACGGCGATCTTGGTGATGCCGCCGTGCATCATGGCGCCGACCGACCCGAGGGTTTCGGCCAGTACGGCGGAGGCCCCGCCGTGCAGCAGTCCGTAGGGCTGGGTGTTGCCCTTGACGGGCATGGTGGCCACGACCCGGTCGGCCGAGGCCTCCAGGATGCGGATTTCCATCCGCTCGCCGAGGGCGCCCGCCGAGAACAGCGCGGGCAGGTCGATGCCCATGGCCGTGTACTCGTCGAGTACCTCCTGCGGGAACTTCACAGCGTGCTCCTGACCCATGGGCCGGCTCCGTTCGTCAACGATCGTTAACCTGATTGTCCTGGAGTCGTTCTATCAGGCCGGTTCGAAGCGCACGACGACGGACTTGCTCGCCGGGGTATTGCTGGTGTCGGCGGTGGAGTCGAGGGGGACCAGCACGTTGGTCTCCGGGTAGTACGCGGCCGCGCAGCCGCGCGCCGTCGGGTAGTGCACGACACGGAAGCCGGGGGCGCGCCGCTCCACGCCGTCCTTCCACTCGCTGACGAGGTCGGTGTACGAGCCGTCGGCGAGCCCGAGCTCCGCCGCGTCCTCGGGGTTGACCATGACGACCCGGCGGCCGCCGGTGATCCCGCGGTAGCGGTCGTCGAGGCCGTAGATCGTGGTGTTGTACTGGTCGTGGCTGCGCAGGGTCTGCAGGAGCAGCCGGCCCTCGGGGATCCGGGGGTACTCCACGGGTGCGGCGGTGAAGTTCGCCTTGCCGGTCTTCGTGGGGAAGCGGCGCTCGTCGCGCGGGCCGTGCGGGAGCTGGAAGCCGCCGGGGCGGGCGACGCGGGCGTTGAAGTCCTCGAAGCCGGGGACGACGCGGGAGATCCGGTCGCGGATGGCCGCGTAGTCCCGCTCGAACTCCTCCCACGGGGTGGCGGAGGCGGCGCCGAGGACGGCGCGGGCCATGCGGGCCACGATCGCGGGCTCGGAGAGCAGGTGGGGGCTCGCGGGGGCGAGGTTGCCGCGGGAGGCGTGGACCATGCCCATGGAGTCCTCGACGGTGACGAACTGCTTGCCGGAGGCCTGGACGTCCTTGTCGGTGCGGCCCAGGGTGGGCAGGATCAGGGCGCGCCGGCCGGTGACCGCGTGCGAGCGGTTGAGCTTGGTGGAGACGTGCACGGTCAGGGAGGCACGCCGGATGGCGGCCTCGGTGACCTCGGTGTCGGGGGTGGCGCCGACGAAGTTGCCGCCCATGGCGAAGAGCACCTTGGCCTCGCCGTCGCGCAGGGCCTGGATGGAGCGGACGACGTCGAAGCCGTGCCCGCGCGGCGAGGTGATCTTGAACTCGCGGTCGAGGGCGTCGAGGAACGCGGGGGCGGGGCGCTCGAAGATGCCCATGGTGCGGTCGCCCTGGACGTTGGAGTGGCCGCGGACGGGGCAGACGCCGGCGCCGGGGCGGCCGATGTTGCCGCGCAGCAGCAGGAGGTTGACCACCTCGCGGATGGTGGCGACGGCGTGCTTGTGCTGGGTGAGGCCCATGGCCCAGCAGACGATGGTGCGCTTCGAGGCCAGGACCATGGCCAGGGCGCGCTCGATCTCGGGGCGGGTCAGGCCGGTCGCGGTGAGGGTGTCGGCCCAGTCGGCCTCCTTGGCGGCGGCCGCGAACTCCTCGTATCCGTGGGTGTGCTCGCGGATGAAGGCCTCGTCGGTGGCGCCGGCCTCCAGGACCAGCTTGTTGAGCAGGCGGAAGAGGGCCTGGTCGCCGCCGATGCGGATCTGCAGGAACAGGTCGTTGAGGGCGGTGCCCTTGAGCATGCCGAGGGGGGTCTGCGGGTTCTTGAACCGCTCCATGCCGGCCTCGGGCAGCGGGTTCACCGAGATGATCTTCGCGCCGGCGGACTTGGCCTGCTCCAGCGCGGAGAGCATGCGCGGGTGGTTGGTGCCCGGGTTCTGTCCGGCGACGATGATCAGGTCGGCCTGGTGGAGGTCTTCGAGGGAGACGCTGCCCTTGCCGATGCCGATCGTCTCCGTCAGGGCGGAGCCCGAGGACTCGTGGCACATGTTCGAGCAGTCGGGCAGGTTGTTGGTGCCGAACTCCCGGGCGAACAACTGGAAGAGGAACGCCGCTTCGTTGCTCGTACGGCCCGAGGTGTAGAAGAGGGCCTCGTCGGGGGAGCCGAGCGCGCGCAGCTCCTGAGCGATGACCTCGAAGGCCCGCTCCCAGCTCACCGCCTCGTAGCGGTCGGCGCCCTCGGGCAGGTACATGGGCTGCGTGATCCGGCCCTGCTGCCCCAGCCAGTACCCGGAGCGCGTGGCCAGGTCGGCGAGCGGGTGCGCGGCGAAGAACTCCGGGGTCACCCGGCGCAGCGTGGCCTCCTCGGCGACGGCCTTGGCGCCGTTCTCGCAGAACTCGGCGGTGTGCCGCTTGTCGCCCTCGGGCCAGGCACAGCCCGGACAGTCGAAGCCGTCCTTCTGGTTGACCTTGAGGAGGGTCCGCGTGGCGCGGACCAGGCCCATCTGCTCCTGCGCGATCTTCAACGTGTGCCCGATGGCGGGCAGGCCGGCCGCCGCGTGCTTGGGGGGCGCGACCTGCGGCGCGTCCTGTACGGGATCACCTGCGGGCGGCTTGGCGGCCATGTCGCTCCCCTTCGGGCTTCGCAGCTGCGGTGCTGCGCTCATTCGCGTTCACGTCCGATCCTGTCACGCTCCTCGGACATCGCCGACGCCGGAATTGTCAGCGGTGCCGCCTAGGATCGGGGGCGTGGCAGATTCAGCATCGAAGAAGACCGACCAGACGACCGCAGCGGACCGCCCCCGCCTGATGCTCATGGACGGGCACTCCCTGGCGTACCGGGCGTTCTTCGCGCTGCCCGCGGAGAACTTCACGACCGCGACCGGCCAGCCGACCAACGCCATCTACGGCTTCGCGTCGATGCTGGCGAACACGCTGCGCGACGAGGCGCCCACGCACTTCGCGGTGGCGTTCGACGTGTCCCGCAAGACGTGGCGCTCGACCGAGTTCCCGGAGTACAAGGCGAACCGCTCCAAGACCCCCGACGAGTTCAAGGGGCAGGTCGAGCTGATCGGTGAGCTCCTGGACGCGATGCACGTGCCGCGTTTCGCGGTCGACGGCTTCGAGGCCGACGACGTGATCGCGACGCTGGCGACGCAGGCGGAGGCGCTCGGCTTCGACGTGCTGATCGTCACCGGCGACCGCGACTCCTTCCAGCTCGTCTCCGAGCACACCACCGTGCTCTACCCGACCAAGGGCGTCTCCGAGCTGACCCGCTTCACCCCGGAGAAGGTCGAGGAGAAGTACGGCCTCACCCCCCAGCAGTACCCGGACTTCGCGGCGCTGCGCGGCGACCCGTCCGACAACCTCCCCGGCATCCCCGGCGTCGGCGAGAAGACCGCCGCCAAGTGGATCACCCAGTTCGGGTCGTTCGCGGAGCTCGTCGAGCGGGCCGAGGAGGTCAAGGGCAAGGCCGGGCAGAACTTCCGGGACCACCTGGAGGCCGTGAAGCTCAACCGCGTGCTGACCGAGATGGTCAAGGACGTCGAGCTGCCCAAGACCCCGGCGGACCTGGCCCGCGCCCCGTACGACCGCTCCGCCGTCACCGGCGTGCTGGACGTGCTGGAGATCCGCAACGCCTCGCTGCGCGAGCGGCTGCTGGCCGTGGACCCGGGCGCCTCCGAGGAGGCGGCGCCGGCTCCGGCGGCGGCCGCCGTCGAGCTCGACGGGTCCGTGCTGGGCGCCGGCGAGCTGGCGCCGTGGCTCGCGGCCCACGCGGGCGCCCCGCTGGGCATCTCCACCGTCGACAGCTGGGCGCTGGGCCAGGGCAATGTCAGCGAGATCGCGCTGGCCTCCGCTGCCGGGCCGGCCGCCTGGTTCGAGCCCTCCGCGCTGGACGAGGCCGACGACCGGGCCTTCGCGGCCTGGGCCGCCGACCCGGCGAAGCCGAAGGTGGCCCACAACGCCAAGGGCCTGATGCGGGTCTTCCCCGAGCACGGCTGGTCCCTCGACGGCGTCACCATGGACACGGCGCTCGCCGCCTACCTCGTCAAGCCGGGCCGCCGCTCCTTCGACCTGGACGTCCTGTCCATGGAATACCTGCACCGGGAGCTGGCGCCCGCCGCCGCCGACGGCCAGCTCGCCTTCGGCGCCGACGACACGGCCGAGGCGGAGGCCCTGATGGCGCAGGCCCGCGCGGTCCTGGACCTCGGCGACGCCTTCGCGGTCAAGCTGCCCGAGGTCGGCGCCGCCGAGCTGCTGCACGACATGGAGCTGCCGACCTCCGAACTGCTGGCCAGGCTGGAGCGGGCCGGCATCGCCGTCGACCGCGACCACCTGGAAGGCATGGAGCAGCAGTTCGCGGGCGCCGTGCAGCAGGCGGTCAAGGAAGCGCACGCGGCCGTCGGCCACGAGTTCAACCTCGGCTCGCCCAAGCAGCTCCAGGAGGTGTTCTTCGGCGAGCTGGACCTGCCGAAGACGAAGAAGACCAAGACCGGCTACACCACGGACGCGGACGCACTGGCCTGGCTGGCCACGCAGACCGACCACGAACTGCCGGTGATCATGCTCCGGCACCGTGAGCAGGCCAAGCTGCGCGTCACCGTCGAGGGCCTGGTCAAGACGATCGCCGCCGACGGCCGGGTGCACACCAGCTTCAGCCAGACCGTCGCCGCGACCGGGCGCCTGTCCTCCACCGACCCCAACCTGCAGAACGTGCCGGTGCGCACCGACGAGGGCCGCGCCATCCGCCGCGGGTTCGTCGTCGGCGAGGGCTTCGAGTCCCTCATGACCGCCGACTACAGCCAGATCGAGCTGCGCGTCATGGCCCACCTCTCCGAGGACGAGGGCCTGATCGAGGCCTTCCTGTCCGGTGAGGACCTGCACACCACCGTCGCCTCCCAGGTGTTCGGGGTCGAGCGGTCCGCGGTCGATGCGGAGATGCGCCGCAAGATCAAGGCGATGTCCTACGGTCTGGCGTACGGGCTGTCCGCCTTCGGCCTCGCCCAGCAGCTGAACATCGAGCCCGCCGAGGCGCGCGGCCTGATGGACACCTTCTTCGAGCGGTTCGGCGGGGTCCGGGACTACCTGGGCCGCGTCGTGGAGGAAGCCCGGGCCACCGGCTACACGGCGACGGTCTTCGGCCGCCGCCGGTACCTGCCCGACCTCAACAGCGACAACCGCCAGCGCCGCGAGGCCGCCGAGCGGATGGCGCTGAACGCCCCGATCCAGGGCACCGCCGCCGACATCGTCAAGGTCGCGATGCTGCGCGTCGACAAGGCGATCGCGCAGGCCGGGCTGAAGTCGCGGATGCTGCTCCAGGTCCACGACGAAATCGTGCTGGAGATCGCCCCCGGCGAGCGCAAGAAGGTGGAGGAGCTGGTGCGCCGCGAAATGGGCGCCGCCGTCGAGCTCCGGGCCCCGCTGGACGTCTCGGTCGGCGTCGGCCCCGACTGGGAGTCCGCCGCGCACTGATCCCCGTAGGCACGGCTCACGCAGCGCCCGTTCCCGCTACGAGGTGGGGACGGGCGTTCGCGCGTCGTCGTCGGTACGGCGGCGGTCGTGCCGGTGGCGCAGCCGTACGAGGAACCCGTACAGCAGCAGTGCCACGCACAGGCCGCCGCCCGCGCCGAAGCAGACCGTCGGGACGAGGTCGAGCGGGGTGTCGACCCGGTCGAAGAACGTGTAGAAGCGGACCACCCGCATCGTGACCCCGGTCCCCACGCACACGACGGCCAGCGCCAGCGCACCCCACAGCTCGGCCCGGCTGAGCACGGGGACGGCCCCGGGGGCGTCCGTGGCGGGCCGGCGGCTCAGCGCGGTCGCGGTGAACCACAGCAGGACACCGGCGGCCAGGGCGGAACTGCCGTACTGGAGATAGGTGTAGAGGGGGAAGCCCCCGTAGTACGCGGACAGTTCGGGCACCGCGTTCGTCCCGTACCGGTCCAGGTGCGTGAAGCTGTCCCACACCACGTGGGTGAGGGAGCCCACGACCGCGGAAAGGTAGAACCAGAGCGCCAGCGAGGGCAGTTGCCGCTCGCGCCGCCAGTCCTCGCCGCGTACGAAGCCGTACACCCTGCCCCGCCAGGACCTCGGCAGCAGCGCGGTCAGCGGTTCGCGCAGCAGCAGCCAGAAGGCCACGAGGGCCGCGGTCAGCAGCGCGTCGGCGGTGACGATGCCGACGGGGGAGTGCGTGAACTCCCCGTAGTGCATGACGCCCGAGACCACCGCGTCCAGGAAGTAGAAGGAGTCCGGCGCGAAGGAGCCCATGACCAGGGCCGAGGCCACCAGCGCCCCGCGGCCGCGGCCGGTGCGCCGGATCCCGGGCAGCACGGCGGCCGCGTGGCTCAGTGTGAACGGCATGGTCGGTCTCCTCGCTCTGCGTGCGGGCCCAGTATGCGTGACCTGCGCAGGACGTGCGGAAGTGGTGAATTCCGCGGCGCGGTCGGTGTGGTGCGCAGGGAGCTGACGTAGGGTCACGCGGACGTCGAGGGGGAGGGGCCCGACCCATGTCGGCTCGTACAACGGCACGGATACCTGGACGGATCGGACGCGGGTTGCGCAAGGGCGGGGCGGTCGCCCTGCTGTCGGCCCTGGTGGTCGCGGCGGCGGGCGCCTCGCAGGGGCCCGGCGGCGGACGCGGGGAACGGCTGTCGGCGGCCGGCGAGGGCGGCGCGCGGTCCGGGCCGACCGTCGTGCCGACCCCGCCCGGGGGGTCCGGGGCGTCCGGAGGGTCCGGAGGGGACTCCTCCTACTTCGCCGCGCTTCCGCCGCTGGCCAGTCCCGAGCCGCCGCCGCAGCAGTCGGCACAGGCCGCCGCCGAGGCCGCCACCGGTCCGGCGGCGGGCAACGAGCCCGTGGCCATGGGCTCGCCGGAGGGAGCGCAGGGCATACCGGCGAGCGTCCTTGCGGCCTACCGCCGGGCCGAGCGGACGGTCGGGGCGAGCGACCCGGGATGCGGGCTGCGCTGGCAACTGCTCGCGGCGATCGGCCGGGTCGAGTCCGGGCAGGCCCGCGGCGGCCGGGTGGACGCCGCGGGCGCCACGCTGCGGCCGATCCTGGGACCCGTACTCGACGGGAACGGCTTCGCGAACATCGCGGACACCGACGGCGGCGCCTACGACGGCGACGCCAGGTACGACCGGGCGGTCGGGCCGATGCAGTTCATCCCGTCCACGTGGGCGGCCTGGGGCCAGGACGGGAACGGCGACGGCCGGCGCGACCCGAACAACGTGCACGACGCGGCGCTCGCCGCCGGCCGGTACCTCTGCGCGGGCAGCCGCGACCTGCGGGTGGACGCGGACCTGGACCGGGCCGTGCTGTCGTACAACCGGTCCGGCCCGTACCTGAGGACGGTGCGGGCCTGGTTCACGTACTACCTGAAGGGGACGTACGAGGTCCCGGACGGCGGCGGCACGGGCGCCCCGGCGGCGGCGCCCGCGAAGCCGGCCCCCACCCCGGAGCCGACGCCGACGCCGACCCCGGCCCCTTCGCCCGAGCCGACGCCGACTCCCACGCCGACTCCCACGCCGACGCCGACGCCGACGCCGACGCCGACGCCGACGCCGACGCCGAGCCCGACCCCCGAGCCGACCCCGACCGCCACGCCCAGCCCGACCGCCACGCCCAGCCCGACTGCGACCCCCACGCCCAGCCCGACCGCGACCCCCACGCCCAGCCCGACCCCCACACCCACCGCCGAGCCCACCCCCTCGGGCTCGGCCTCGGCGGGCATCCGGCCCTCCACCTCCGCCTCCCCGTCCCCGGCCGCGGAAACCCCGTAGTCAAACGGTTCTCATCTCACCCGCGCGTTGCTACGGTGCCTCCTCCCTGACACCCCATCAGATATCGGAGGCCCCGGCATGCGCGCACTCGTCGCCGCCGCCATCGGGCTGGCCGCCGCGCTGGCCCTCGTCTTCGCCATCACGGCGTTCGGGGTGCCGGAAGGCAAGACCTCCCCCAAGCCACTGCTCACCACCGCGCCCGCCGCGCCCGGAAAGTAGAGGAGGCCCGGCCATGCGACGCAGAGCGAGCCTCGTCCTGCTTGCCGCAGCCGTGTTCTGCGCAGCCCTCGCACCGCTGCTGCGCTGGTACGCGTACCCGCGACTGGCGAAGATCCCGCCGAGCCAGTACCAGGAGATGGTCCTGGAGGCCAAGGACGCGACCCTCCTCGACTACACCGCCGGCATGGAGCCGAAGAAGGTCGACAAGGTCACCATCGTCCAGACGCTCAAGGGCAACGTCGAGGCGTCGAAGGAGATCGAGGCCAGCGCCGGCAAGGACGTCGTCGTCTGGGACACGCTGTCCCACATCATGGGGCCCGACGGGAAGATGGTCTCCCAGATACCCGAGCGCTACATCTTCGACGCCCACACCCAGGACCCGGTGCACGCCACCGGCGAAATGGTGGACGGGGACCCGGTCAAGCGCGAGGGCATCGAGTTCAAGTGGCCGTTCTTCACCGAGCCGCGCGACTACCTCTACTTCGACGCGCAGACCCGCACCTCCCTGCCCATCCACTTCGTGGGGCCGCGCGACTTCAAGGACATGGAGGTCTACTACTTCGAGCAGACCGTCCCCTGGACCAAGGTCTCGCTGCCCAAGAAGATGCCGATCGAGGGCATCGACGCGAAGACCTTCGAGCAGAGCACCGGCACCAGCCTCTGGTACACGGTCAAGGCGATGTTCTGGGTCGACCCGGTGACGGGGGCGCCCGTCAACGCCGAGCAGGTCATCCATCAGGAGATGCGCGGCGGAATCGCCGCCGGGGGACCCGACGGCAAGCTCACCGTCTTCGCCGGGCACGTGAAGATGCGCGAGGACTACGCCGAATACACCCTCGACCTGGTCAGGTCGAACCGTACGAAGGTCCTCGCGCTGCACACCTACGCGCCGATCGGCCTCGCCGCCGGCGGGCTCGTGCTCCTCGGCCTCGCGCTGTGGCTGGAAGCGCGCGGCCGCCGGCCCGCCCCCGGCGAGGGCGGGCCGGCGCTCAGCGCCTGAGCCTGGCGTTGGTGTGCCGGGTGGGCTCGGCGGTCGCCGGGTCCTCCGGCCACGGGTGCTTGGGGTAGCGGCCGCGCAGCTCGGCCCGCACCGCGCGGTAGCCGCCCTGCCAGAAGGAGGCGAGGTCCGCGGTGACGGCAGCGGGCCGCCCGGCGGGCGACAGCAGGTGCACGAGTACGGGCACCCCCGCCACCCGCGGGGTCTCGGCCAGCCCGAACAGCTCCTGCAGCTTCACCGCGAGCACCGGCTGGTCGGCGGTGTAGTCCACCCTGATCCGGGAGCCGCTGGGCACCTCCAGCCGCTCCGGAGCCAGCTCGTCGAGGCGGGCGGCCTCGCCGGTGGCCCAGGGCAGCAGCCGGTTCAGGGCCTGCCCGGCATCGATCCGCCCGAGGTCGCCGCGGCGCCGGGCCCGCGACAGCTCGGGCTCCAGCCAGTCGTCCGCGCGCTCCACCAGCGCCCGGTCGTCCTGTACGTCGGGCCACGCGCCGCCCAGCGTGCGGTGCAGGAACCCCAGCCGGGCCCGCAGCGCCTGCGCATCGGGGGACCAGCGCAGCAGGCCGAGCCCCTCCGCGAGCAGGCCGTCGAGCAGGGCGGCCCGGACCATCGCCGGGTCGGGGTCGCGCAGCGGGCGCACGGCGAGCTCGACGGCCCCCAGGCGCTCCACGGAGCGGGCGACGAGGTCCCCGTCCTCCCAGTGCACCTCTTCGCCCCGGCTCCGCAGGTGGGCGGCTGCCGCCAGGGCGGTGTCCTCGTCGATGGCGCAGGCCAGCCGGATCCTCGCGGAGGCGGAGTGCGGGGGCCTGTCGGCCACGGCCACGGCCAGCCACGGCGCGCGGCGCAGCGGCGACCCCTCGGGGAGTTCGGCCGCGGTCCCGGAGGCCATGAGGAAGGCCGTCTCGCTCTTGGCCCTGGCCACCCGCTCCGGGAACGCGAGCGCGGCGACGAGCCCGGCGGCGAGGTCATCGGCAATCTCAGCCCCGCCGGCGTTCGAGGCGCTGGGGTCCGGGGCGGTGGCCGCGCGTTCCAGGCGGCGGGCTTCCGCGCGCCAGCGCGGGGCGTAGCCGTCGCCGCCGCGGCGGGCCGCGCGCCAGGCCGCGGCCAGGTCGTCGCCGTACTCCCGCGGCGGCTCCTCGCTCAGCAGGGCCACCACCTCGGCCGCCCGGCGCGCGCCCAGCGCTTCGGCGCCGTCCAGCAGCGCACGCGCCAGCCGCGGGTGCAGCCCGAGCCGGGCCATGCGCAGGCCGCGCGGGGTGGGCCGGCCGGACGGGTCGACCGCGCCGACGGCCACCAGCACCTCCCGGGCGGCGGCCATCGCCCCGGCCGGCGGCGGGTCGAGCAGCGCCAGCCCGGCCGCGTCCGGGTCGCCCCAGCAGGCGGCCTGGAGCGCGAACTGGGCCAGGTCGGCCATGCGGATCTCCGGGGAGGGGAAGGCGGGCAGCCGCTGGTCCTCGGCCTCGCTCCAGCAGCGGTACACCGCCCCCGGCGCCTCGCGCCCGGCGCGCCCGGCCCGCTGGCGTCCGGCCGCGCGGGACGCCCGTACGGTCGCGAGCGCACCGAGCCCCCGGCCGTGGTCGATCCGGGGTTCGCGCGCCAGCCCCGAGTCCACGACGACCCGTACGCCCGGCACGGTCAGGCTCGACTCCGCGACGGCCGTCGCCAGGATCACCCGCCGGTGCGGGGCCGCGGCCAGCGCGGCGTCCTGCACGGCGGCCGGAGCCCGGCCGTGCACCTGGAGCACCTCCGCGTCCGTCCCGCCCAGCTGCCCGGCGACGCGGGCGATCTCGCCCACCCCGGGCAGGAAGCACAGGACGTCGCCGGAACGTTCCGCCAGCGCCCGCCGCACCACCGACGCCACGTGCGCCAGCTGCGCCGGATCCACCCGCATGCCGTGCGGGGGCCGCACCGGCCGGGCCGGCGGAGCCCAGACGGTCTCCACCGGGTACGAGACCCCCGCGGCCTCCACCACCGGCGCGCCGCCCAGGACCCGCGCCCATCCGGCGGCGTCGGTCGTCGCCGAAGCGGCCACCAGGCGCAGCTCCGGGCGCAGGGTCTCCCGTACGTCCAGCAGGAAGGCGGCCACCGTGTCGGCGTCGAGGTGCCGCTCGTGGCACTCGTCCAGGACCACCACGTCCACGCCGGCGAGCTCCTGGTCGCGCTGGAGCCGCTGCAGCAGGACACCGGTGGTGACCACCTCCACGACCGTGCCGGGGCCCGCCACCCGCTCCCCGCGCACGGTGAAGCCCACCGAGGCGCCGACCTGCTCGCCCAGCAGCCAGGCCATCCGCCGCGCCGCGGCCCGGGCGGCGATCCGCCGGGGCTCGGCGACGACGACCCGGCGGCGCGGCCCGCCGCCCACCAGCCCCGCCAGCACCAGCGGCACCAGTGTGGTCTTGCCGGTGCCGGGCGGTGCGCACAGCACCGCGGTGCCGTGCCCGTCCAGTGCCGTGACCAGCGCGGGCACGGCTTCCCGTACGGGGAGGGCGTCGAGGGCGGCCTGTCGGATCAAGGGCTCAGTCCCTCTCGCAGACGAAGATCGCGGTGCCGGGGATCAGGTTGCCGCGCAGCGGGGACCAGCCGCCCCACTCCTGGCTGTTCCACTCGGGCCATTCCGGCTCGACCAGGTCGAGCAGGCGGAAACCGCCGGCCACCACGTCGCGGACCCGGTCGCCGAGGGTGCGGTGGTGCTCGACGTAGACCGCGCGGCCCTGCTCGTCCTGCTCCACGTACGGGGTGCGGTCGAAGTAGGAAGCGGCGACGGACAGCCCCTCGGGACCGGGCTCGTCGGGGAAGGCCCAGCGGATGGGGTGGGTGACGGAGAAGACCCAGCGGCCGCCGGGACGCAGCACGCGGTGCACCTCGCGCATGACGTTGACCGGGTCGGAGACGAAGGGGACGGCGCCGTACGCGGAGCAGGCGAGGTCGAAGGAGCCGTCGCGGAAGGGCAGCCGGCCGGCGTCGGCCTCGACCAGCCGGGCCCTCGGCACATCGCTGCCGCCGATGCGCAGGGCGTGCTGGAGCTGGCGGTGGGAGAGGTCCAGGGCCACGGGGCGGGCGCCCCGGGCCGCCAGCCAGCGCGAGCACTGGGCGGCGCCGGCGCCGATTTCCAGGACGTCCTTGTCCTTGAGCGAGGCGGCGGGGCCGAGGAGGGCCGCGTCCTCCTCGTCCAGGCCCTCGGGGCCCCACACGAAGCGGTCGTCGCCGAGGAAGGCGCCGTGCTCGCTCTGGTACTCGTCGGCGTTGCGGTCCCACCAGCCCCGGCTGGCGCGGCTGCTCTCCGCTTCCCCCGCGTCACGCCGCGTGGCCTCGGCGTCGTCCGCGGCGGCACCTGCGGCTTCGTACGCGTCTTCGGGGGCGTAGTCCTCTTGGTTCATGGGGCCCGTCGTCGTAGTCTGCGAATGTCTGGCGAAAGTCTGCGGAAGTGGGCTGGAGGGGCCATCAAGGCTTCCCCGCCCACGAATTGTGCCGGGTATGCGGAGATCCGCCCGGGGTGTGCGCCTTCGCGCATTGACCCTGTCCGGCTGCCCCCGTATGCTACAAGTTGCGCTGCGAGCCTGTGCTCCTCAGACCTAGCAGGCTGCGCTTGCATCTGTTGATGTCCCCTCGGTTTTCGAGGCCCCTCTGCGTTGCGCGGATGGGGGCCTCCTTGGCTGTCCGGTCTTCGGTGGATGCCGATAAGGGCTCCCGGCGTAGCAGTACCTACGACTTTCTGTCCGTAACCGGAGCCCTTTCCCACATGACGAGCAGCACCGAGACCACCGCCACCACCCCGCAGGTTGCGGTCAACGACATCGGCGACGCGGACGCGTTCCTCGCGGCGATCGACGAGACGATCAAGTACTTCAACGATGGCGACATCGTCGACGGCGTCATCGTCAAGGTTGACCGGGACGAGGTTCTCCTCGACATCGGTTACAAGACCGAAGGCGTCATCCCCAGCCGCGAGCTCTCGATCAAGCACGACGTCGACCCGAACGAGGTCGTCAAGGTCGGCGACGAGATCGAGGCCCTGGTTCTCCAGAAGGAGGACAAGGAAGGCCGCCTGATCCTCTCGAAGAAGCGCGCTCAGTACGAGCGTGCCTGGGGCACCATCGAGAAGATCAAGGAAGAGGACGGCATCGTCACCGGTACCGTCATCGAGGTCGTCAAGGGTGGTCTCATCCTCGACATCGGCCTCCGTGGCTTCCTGCCGGCCTCTCTCGTCGAGATGCGTCGCGTCCGCGACCTCCAGCCCTACGTGGGCAAGGAGCTCGAGGCGAAGATCATCGAGCTGGACAAGAACCGCAACAACGTGGTCCTGTCCCGCCGCGCCTGGCTCGAGCAGACCCAGTCCGAGGTTCGCCAGACGTTCCTCACCACCCTGCAGAAGGGTCAGGTCCGCTCCGGCGTCGTTTCCTCGATCGTCAACTTCGGTGCCTTCGTGGACCTGGGTGGCGTCGACGGTCTCGTCCACGTCTCCGAGCTGTCCTGGAAGCACATCGACCACCCGTCCGAGGTTGTCGAGGTCGGCCAGGAGGTCACCGTCGAGGTTCTCGACGTTGACATGGACCGCGAGCGCGTCTCCCTGTCGCTGAAGGCGACGCAGGAGGACCCGTGGCAGCAGTTCGCCCGGACCCACCAGATCGGTCAGGTCGTCCCGGGTAAGGTCACCAAGCTGGTTCCGTTCGGTGCGTTCGTCCGCGTGGACGAGGGCATCGAGGGTCTGGTCCACATCTCCGAGCTGGCCGAGCGCCACGTGGAGATCCCGGAGCAGGTCGTCCAGGTCAACGACGAGATCTTCGTCAAGGTCATCGACATCGACCTCGAGCGTCGCCGGATCTCGCTGTCGCTGAAGCAGGCCAACGAGTCCTTCGGTGCCGACCCGGCGTCGGTCGAGTTCGACCCGACCCTGTACGGCATGGCCGCGTCCTACGACGACCAGGGCAACTACATCTACCCCGAGGGCTTCGACCCCGAGACCAACGACTGGCTCGAGGGCTTCGACAAGCAGCGCGAGGCCTGGGAGACCCAGTACGCCGAGGCGCAGCAGCGCTTCGAGCAGCACCAGGCGCAGGTCATCAAGAGCCGCGAGGCCGACGAGGCCGCTGCCGCCGAGGGTGCTGCCGCCCCGGCCGCCGGTGGCAACGCCGGTGCGGGCATCTCGGGTGGTTCGTACTCCTCGGAGTCGGACGAGACCTCCGGCGCCCTGGCGTCGGACGAGGCCCTGGCTGCGCTCCGCGAGAAGCTGGCCGGCGGCCAGAGCTGATCGCAGCGCGCATCACACTCCGGTGTGAGCCGAGCTGAGCTGAGTTGAACGGTAAGGCCCGTCCCCTTCGGGGGGCGGGCTTTACCGCGTTCTCCGGGCCGCCGGCCGCGCTGTCGGGGGCCGCTCCCGTCATCGCGTTCCGGTGAAAGCCGCCAACTGGGGAATGGTGGCGCCGTCTTGGACGTTCTTCGCAGAGAACGCGGCGAGGAGGAGTGGTGACGGTGCTTGATCCACAGGGTTTGTACGAATGGGACGCCAAGGGCCTGGCGGTGGCCGACCTGGCGCTGGCCCAGGACTCGGCCGGTCTGGTCATGCTCTACCACTTCGAGGGGTACATCGACGCAGGTGAGGCCGGGGAGCAGATCGTCGAGCGGCTGCTCGACACGCTGCCCCACCAGGTCGTGGCCCGTTTCGACGCGGACCGGCTCGTGGACTACCGGGCCCGGCGCCCGCTGCTGACCTTCCAGCGCGACCACTGGACCGAGTTCGAGGAGCCCCTCCTGGAGGTGCGCCTCGTACAGGACGCCACCGGAGCGCCCTTCCTGCTGCTGTCCGGCCCCGAGCCGGACGTGGAGTGGGAGCGCTTCGCCGTCGCCGTCCGGCAGATCGTCGAGCGCCTCGGCGTCCGGCTCTCGGTCAACTTCCACGGCATCCCGATGGGCGTCCCGCACACCCGGCCCGTCGGGATCACCCCGCACGGCAACCGGACCGACCTCATGCCGGGCCACCGCAGCCCCTTCGACGAGGCGCAGGTCCCGGGCAGTGCGGAGTCGCTGGTCGAGTTCCGCCTCGGCCAGGCCGGGCACGACGTGCTGGGCGTCGCCGCGCACGTACCGCACTACGTGGCCCGCTCGCCGTACCCGGACGCGGCGCTGACCGTGCTGGAGGCGATCACCGCGGCGACCGGGCTGGTCCTGCCGGCCGTGGCGCACGCGCTGCGGACCGAGGCGCACCGGACCCAGACGGAGATCGACCGGCAGATCCGCGAGGGCGACGAGGAGCTCGTCAGCCTGGTGCAGGGGCTGGAGCACCAGTACGACGCCGCGGCCGGTGCCGAGACCCGGGGCAACATGATCGCGGAGCCCGC
The DNA here is from genome assembly GCF_055604165.1 of Streptomyces sp. NPDC037242. NCBI lineage: Bacteria > Bacillati > Actinomycetota > Actinomycetes > Kitasatosporales > Streptomycetaceae > Streptomyces > Streptomyces sp. NPDC037242. The sequence goes on along the minus strand of NZ_JBVJUY010000031.1, from coordinate 6,327 downwards.
GGAGATTCCCTCGGCGGATGAGATCGGCCGCGAGTTCGAGCGGTTCCTGGCGGAGCGCGAGGGCGAGGGCTGAGCGTTCCCCGTCGGGTGCTGTGAACCCTTCTGTTGATAGCACTAGGCTGCGGGCCATGCTGAAAGTGGGCCTGACAGGCGGAATCGGTGCCGGCAAGAGCGAGGTCTCGCGGCTGCTGGCCGGGTACGGAGCGGTGGTCGTGGACGCCGACCGCATCGCGCGGGAGGTCGTGGAGCCGGGCACGCCCGGGCTGGCGGCGGTCGTGGAGGCCTTCGGCGAGTCCGTGCTGACCCCGGAGGGGACGCTGGACCGGCCGAAGCTGGGATCCGTGGTCTTCACCGACCCGGCGAAGCTCCAGACCCTCAACGCGATCGTGCACCCGCTGGTCGGGGCCCGCTCCGCCGAGCTGGAGGCGGCCGCCGGGGCCGGGGCGATCGTGGTGCACGACGTACCGCTGCTCGCCGAGAACGGGCTGGCGCCGCTCTACGACCTCGTGGTCGTGGTGGACGCGGCCCCCGAGACCCAGCTGGCACGGCTCACGGCCCTGCGCGGCATGGCCGAGGAGGAGGCGCGGGCCCGGATGGCCGCGCAGGCCACGCGGGAGCAGCGACTGGCAGTGGCCACGGTCGTGATCGACAACGACGGGCCGCTGGCGGCGCTGGAACCCCAGGTGCGCAAGGTGTGGGCGGAGCTCACGGAGCGTGCGCGTGCCCAGGGGGCCGCCGGGGGCTGACGTGCACATGGAATAGCGGGCCGGGTGAGGGGCGTTGAACGCGCCTGTAGAGGGAAGGAACAGACCGTGTCCGACACCACGCCCCCGCCGCAAGGCCGGCCGTCCGGCTCCGCGAGCCCCGAGACGCACGTCATCGACTTCCGGGCCGCCGAGCAGCTGCTCGCCGCCCGCGACCCGCGGGGCGCGGTGAAACTGCTCGACTCGGTCATAGCCGCGCATCCCGAGAACACGGCGGCCCGGCTGCTGCGGGCCCGCGCCTTCTTCGCCGCGGCCCAACTGCGGCCGGCGGCGCTGGAGTTCGAGCTCGTACTGGAGCGGGAGCCGGACAACGCGTTCGCCCACTTCGCACTGGCCCGTACCCATGAGCGCTCGGGGCGGCCCGACCAGGCGCGCAGGCACTTCCGGCTGGCGGCCGCCCTGGACCCCCAGCCGGAGTACCTGGCCGCGGCCCGCTTCGAGGACTGACGGCCCGGCCGACTGACCGCCCACCGCGGCACTAGGGGGTGTCTGACGGATGTCCGTGGCGTCGCGACGCCCGGCACCCCCTAGCCGCGGCGCGGAGGCTCGTACGGGGGGATGTCGCGGCCGGGCTGGTAGTGCGGGCCCTGGTGGATGTGGCGGAGTACGACGGCCAGGTCCGCGGCCGCCAGCAGCGCGAGCGCCCCGCAGGCGGCGGCCCATCCGGGCCGGCCGACCAGCGAGAACGCGGCCGCCCCGGCGGCAGCCCAGATCAGCCCCCACAGGCTCAGCCAGAACCGCAGCCGCAGCGGACTGCGGGCGGTCACCGGCTCGTTTCCCGAACGCATGGACATCGCCTCGCCTCGGCTCGCCTCATGTCCATGGTCCCACCGGCGTGCGGGCTACGGGTTGAGCTTGTTCACGGCCGTGGTGGTCGTCTTCTTGAACGCGGGGACGGGGGCGTCGGCGAGGTTGCCCATCTGGCCCCACTGCACGACGGTCACGGTGGAGCCGTCGCGTCCGATTCCGTACAGGTGGACACCGGGCTCGGATTCCGGGATCGAGGTGTGCACCCCGTAGACGTGCGCGCCCTCCTCGACGGGGAGCCTGCCGTAGTCCTGCCAGGAGGCGGTGCCGCCCGGGGTCGTGCGCAGCCAGTCGGCGGCGCAGCCCGCGACCTTGCGCTCCAGCGCGGTGGCCAGCTTGGCGGCGGCCGCGGGGGAGGCGGCGCGCACCGAGATCTGGACGGCGCCGGTGTCGTACTCGGTGCCGAAGGCGCGGTGCCAGCTGCCCTGCGCCGGCAGTACGCCGTCCAGGCAGAACGGGGCGGACTCGGGCAGGCCCTGGGTGACCTTGCCCGGGTACCAGGGCGAGGTGGGGTGCGGCGGCAGATCCGTTCCGTTGATGAACCCGGGGGCGCTCGCGGCCGTGGCGGCCGCCCCGGAGGTGAGCAGGAGGGCGGCGGCCGCCGCGAGGGCGGCGAAGGCCGTGGTGGTGGTGGCGGTGGTGGTGCGTCGGAACATGGTCGGTACTCCCCGTTGGTGTCGGTGCGGTCGGTGCATTCGGTGCATTCGGTGCACATGAAGAGCCTTCCCGGGTCCGGGGTGTCGGACCGCGGATTGCGGCGGATTCGGGACACTGGAACGGCCGTACGTGCTGTCACCTGGGGGAACACCCCCTGCATGGGACGCAATCACGGGACGGGGGAACGCCGTGGGCGAGGCGGAGCGGTCGACGGAGACGCAGGGGTTCGCGCGGCAGATGCGGGAGCTGAAGGAACGGGCGGGGCTGAGTTACGGGACGCTCGCGCGCCGGCTGCACACGAGTACGTCGACCCTGCACCGCTACTGCAGCGGGGAGGCGGTGCCGACGGAGTTCGCGGCCGTGGACCGCTTCGCCCGGGCCTGCGGTGCCTCGCCGGAGGAGGCGGTGGAGCTGCACCGGGCGTGGCTGCTCGCGGACGCGCGGCGGCGGGCCCTGGCGCGGGCGCTGCCGCCGGTGGCGGTGGCGGAGGCGGAGGTGGAGCCGGTCGCCGGACCCGCCGCGCCGGGCCGGGAGCCGGCGCCCCGGCGGCCCTGGTACCGGCGGCGCGAGGCCGTGGTCGCCGCGGCGGGGCTGACGGCGGGCGCCGTAGCGGTGGCGGTACTGGCCGCGGCCGGGCCGGGGCGCCACACCGCGACGGCCGGGCCGGGGGCGAGCCCGACGGCGTCCGCGCAGCCCGGGGGGCCGGCGGCGGGTGCGACGGGGCCGGGGACGGGCACCGCGCCGGGGACCGCGCCGCCGGGCGCGACGGCATCGGCGTCGAACCCGGGGGCGGAACCTGGCGCGGGTCCGGGTCCGGGTCCGGGTCCGGGTCCGGGTCCGGGTCCGGGTCCGGGGGCGTCCGCGCCGCCGGCGTCCTCGGCGCCCGCGGCGGTACCGCTCCGGGTGGCTGTACGTACGCACGTGTGGACCGCGGGCTGCGACCACGCCTACCTCTCCGCACAGGACCCCCGGGCCGTCCCCGCGCCGCCCGTGGAGGCGGACGCACCGGCCTGGGCGGCAGCGCGCGCGGCCGTGCACGCCGGGACGCAGATCGTGGAGGTGACCCTGCACGGCACGGGCGCCGGCAGCGTGGTCCTCCAGGACCTGGAGGTGCGGGTCGCCGCGCGCAGGACCCCGCCGGCCTGGAACGTCTACCAGATGTCGCAGGGCTGCGGCGGGGGCCTCACCCCGGCCGGTTTCGCCGTCAACCTCGACGCGCCGCGCCCGCTGGCCAGGCCCGTCGCCGGAAACGACGCCGGGGACCCGGTCCCGGCCCCTGCCTTCCCGCTGCGGGTCTCGGCGGCGGAGCCGGTGGTGCTGCGGGTGGAGGCCGTCACGACGGGCTGCGACTGCGACTGGTCCCTCGACCTGCGCTGGAGCGGACCGGCAGGCTCCGGCACCCTGCGCATCGACGACGGGGGCCGTCCGCTGCGCACGAGCGCCGCGACGAACCGTCCCGTCTACGGCTACGCGACGGAACAGGGCCGCTGGGCCCGCTGACCGGTCGGAGCGCGAGGGTGCCGGCCCCGGTGTTTTCGCAGGTGGGCGGCGCTGTCAGTGGCCGCGCCTAAACTCGGGGCGGAGGGGATCCGTATCAACCGGGGGAGGGGGAGAGACCATGACAGCCCAACCGCGAGCGTCCGCACAAGCGCTCGCGCAGCCGTCCGAGCAGGCGCTGCTGCGGCACGCCGCCGTGTTCCTCCCCGCCGCCGTGCCCCGCGAGGGGCGCGTCGCCTTCTGGGCTCCCGACGACGATCCGCTTCCCGCCGCCGGGACACCGGCACCGCTGACCGTCGTACGCCCGCACGGCTCCGGCGGCGGCGTCCGCAGCCGGACCGTCCCCGCCGTCACCCTGACCGTGACCGCCGCCCTGCCGCTGCTCGTCCGGGCCGCGCGCAGCGCCGCCGCGCACCCCGCCACCCGTGCCTGGGGCACCACCGCGATCCAGGCGCTCTCCCTCGTCGCACGCGGCCGGCTCCTTCCCGGGCTGACCCCCGACGGCATCGACGCCTGGCGGGCCGGGCCGCTCGACGCCCAGGACGTGGGCCACCTCCGGGCGGTCGCCGCCGCGCTTCCGTACGAGGGGTACGCCACCCCGCTCGCCGGCCGCCGCCCGCTCCAGCTGCCCGAACCGGAGGCGCTGGTCCGGGCGTTCCTCGACGCCGTCGCCGACAGCCTGCCCCGTACCCCGGCGGCGCCCTTCGCGGCCGGGCTGCCGTTCGCCGCGCAGGAGCCGCAGCGCGTCCCCGGGATACAGGACTGGGCCGCGCAGGTGGCCGCCGGAGCCGACACCGGGGTCGGGATCTCGCTGCGGCTCGACCTCTCCGCCCTGCGCCTCTTCGACGAGGCGGAGGACGAGGACACCCACCGGGCCGGCGCGGCCGTCGTCCAGGTGCACAGCCTCGCCGACCCGACGCTGGTCACGGACGCCGGTCAGCTGTGGGCGGGGGCGGCCGCCGCCGGGTTCGGGCCGCGTGCCCGGATCGACGCCGTGCTCGCGCTGCGCCGGGCCGCGCGCGTCTGGCCGCCGCTGCTGCGCCTGCTGGACCAGCCCGTTCCCGATGTTCTGGCCCTGTCGGACCCGGAGCTGGAGGACCTGCTGGGCGCGGCCGTGCCCCGGCTGGCCGCGGCCGGGGTGCTGGTCCACTGGCCGCGCGAGCTGGCCCGTACGCTCTCGGCGACCGCCGTCGTACGGTCCACCGCACCCGGTTCCGCCACCGACGGCACCGCCTTCTTCGACGCCGAGCAGCTCTTCGCCTTCTCCTGGGAGCTGGCGCTGGGCGGCGACCGCCTCACCCCGGGGGAGATGGACGCGCTCGCGCAGGCCCACCGCCCCGTGGTGCGGCTGCGTGACCAGTGGGTGCGGGTCGATCCGGAGCTGGTGCGCAAGGCGCGCAAGCGGGAGCTGGGCCTCCTGGACCCGGTGGACGCGCTGGCCGCCGTACTGACCGGGACGGCCGAGGTCGAGGGCGAGCCGGTGGAGGCGGTTGCGGTGGGGGCGCTGGCCGCCCTTCGCGAGCGGCTGACGGGGGAGCTGGCACCGCTGCCGCAGCCGGCCGGCCTGAAGGCCACCCTGCGCGACTACCAGGCGCGGGGTCTGGCCTGGCTGGACCTGATGACCTCGCTCGGCCTCGGCGGCTGCCTCGCCGATGACATGGGCCTGGGCAAGACGGTCACGCTGATCGCGCTCCACCTGCATCGGGACCGCCCCGAGCCGACCCTCGTCGTGTGCCCGGCGTCCCTGCTGGGGAACTGGCAGCGGGAGATCGAGCGGTTCGCGCCCGGCACGCCCGTGCGCCGGTTCCACGGCGCGGGCCGCAGCCTGGAGGGCCTGGCGGGGGGCTTCGTCCTCACCACGTACGGGACCATGCGGGCGGCGGCCGCCCGGCTCGCGGAGCAGAGCTGGGGCATGGTCGTGGCGGATGAGGCCCAGCACGTGAAGAACCCGTACTCGGCGACCGCCAAGGCGCTGCGCACCATCCCCGCGCCGGCCAGGGTGGCGCTGACGGGTACCCCGGTGGAGAACAACCTCTCCGAGCTGTGGGCCCTCCTCGACTGGACCACGCCGGGGCTGCTCGGACCGCTCACCGCGTTCCGGGCCCGCCACGCCCGCCCGGTGGAGCACCAGCAGGAGGAGGACGGGGGCAATGAGGCGGCGGTCGCCCGGCTGTCCGCGCTGGTACGGCCGTTCCTGCTGCGGCGCAAGAAGTCCGACCCGGGGATCGCGCCCGAGCTGCCGCCGAAGACCGAGACCGACCACCCCGTCTCCCTCACCCGGGAGCAGGCCTCGCTCTACCAGGCCGCGGTGGACGAGGCGATGGCCGTGATCGAGGCGAGCGAGGGCATCGAGCGACGCGGCATGATCATGAAGCTGCTGGCATCGCTCAAGCAGATCTGCAACCACCCGGCGCAGTACTTGAAGGAGCACGGCCCGAAGGAGGACGTGACGCAGGGGCCGTCCCGGATCGCGCACCGCTCGGGCAAGCTCGCGCTGCTGGACGAGTTGCTCGACACGATCCTGGCCGAGGGCGGTTCGGTGCTGGTCTTCACCCAGTACGTGACGATGGCCCGGATCCTGGAGAAGCACCTCACCGCGCGC